>CAXUEU010000121.1:0-9071 GCA_964250195.1 uncultured Acidobacteriaceae bacterium | reverse complement strand
GAGGCGGACCAGTACGAAGGGGGGCAGGGGGCGACGATCGTGGAGCTGCGGCAGTGAGTGAGAGCGCTGAACGGGTGAAGCTGCATGGAGGGATGAATAGCTGGGACTATCAAGCGGGCCTTTGGTTGCAGGGGCTGCTTGAGCGCGGCCTACCTGAAAATACGTCAGCAGATTTCTGGGTGCATGTAGATGCCAATATTCCGGCGGCCAGGAAAGGTCAGATCGATCTCATCCTACGGGGCTTCTTTCCAGTACCGTTGAGTTGTTCTATCTCATCCCGGGCGAGCCTCAACGTAGCTACCGTTTTCCTGCAAAGCGTCATTGCCATCCTTGAGGTGAAAGGGCATTTGCGGGAGAATGTCGAGCTGACCTCGACCCAGGCTATCGTGTATGCCTGGAATCCGATAAGCAGGCAGCGCGAGCCGTCCTCGGTAACCGAAGACAGCCAACGCCAGATGTTTGCTTTGCAAAGCTTCTTGCAGTCGAGGCTAAATCTCGAGAAAAAACCATGGCTGGCCCGCGCCATCTACTTCCCAAATTTGACGGAGGCTGATCTTCCAGCGGAACCGCACTTCTACCTCGCTTCCGATACCTCGTTCGAGGCTTTGCTGAGGCGCATTTGCTTTTCCGCGATCAAGAAGGATTACAAGCATGGCGCTGTGCTCTTATTGAACAGCTTCAAGGTTAAGCCGGACGATCTTCCGCAAAGGCAGAAGGATTTGGGTGCGGAGCTTGGAAGCACTGTAAGCAAACCGCGCCCGGCCTCACCAAATAAGGACAGCAAGGAAGGTGTATCTCCACCTGCGAAGGAGTATGTGTCGCCCACTGGAGCCGCGCCACCCAATAGGTCGGCGAAAGTACCTGAACCAACACCCGCTACTGCCATGCCTGGACAGGCTAGATCACGTAAGCACACTCCCGCTTACGCTAGACGACTACTTCGCTGGTTCTGGCACCGAAGTGTGCCGCTATTCGCCTCCGGGGTGCTGCTTGTAGTTTTTCTGGCGATGTTTTTCGCGATTGGAACAGCTTGGCGGAACAGCAAGGGACGGGTTGACACGCTCGATGCTGTGCAGTTCGTTACTTGTTCCGCACAAGGTTCGGCGGAGAGCTGCAAACCGACATCGATCTTTCACCCTGGCAATCGAGTGTTACTCCGGATGACGGCCGTAGAAAAAGAGGTTGCGTCCGCCCAAGTGATTGCGCCCGGGATTCGGGCAATTCTGCCGAAAGTTACTTATTTGAATGACAAGGAGGGGAGCTGGATACAACTGAAACTAGGAAAGCACGCGCGGACGGGGGTGTATCGATTTGAAATTTTGGTTTTACCGAAGCGATTCGGGTGGCCGAGAATATACCGGCAGGAGTTCTCGGTGGTGCGGTGACGCTTTCGCATCTTTCCTGAGAAAACATGCACAAGATAAGAGGCAACGGCCGACTTAGAGGCTCGTCACACTTCCGCCCATTGCCTTAGTAGATTGTGATAGATGCCGGTGAGCTGGATTGCGGCGGGGCTGAACGGCGTGTCGCGGCTGACGCGCTGGGTGGCTTGATCTAAGTCGTACAGTAAGGTGCGCTGGGCGTCGGCGCGGACCATGGACTGGATCCAGAAGAAGGAGCTGACCCGGCGGCCGCGGCGGACGGGCTCGACGCGGTGCAGGGAGGAGGATGGGTACAGGACCATGTGGCCGAGGGGGAGCTTGACGGAGTGGACGCCATAGGTGTCCTCGATGAGGAGCTCGCCGCCGTCGTAGTCCTCGGGCGGAGTCAGAAAGAGGGTGGCGGAAAGGTCCGCGCGGACGCGGTGGGCGGTGCCCTTAACGTGGCGAATGGCGTTGTCGATGTGTGTGCCGAAGCTTTGGCCGCCGGCGTAGCTGTTGAACAGCGGCGGGAAGACCTTGGCGGGAAGCGCGGCGGAGACGAAGAGCGGGTTGCGGCCGAGGGTCTGCAGGATCGTCTCGCCGAGCTGCTCGGCAACGGGGGAGCCTTCGGGGAGCTGGAGATTGTCTTTCGCGAGGGCGGATTGGTGGCCGGCGGTGACGCGGCCGTCGATCCACTCGGCTCGGTCCAGCAAGGCGCGGGCTTGGGTGAGGGTTTCAGGCGGGAGGATGTCGGGTATGGTGATGAGCATAGTGGGTCCGAGGGTGGAGGGTAGAGGGTAGAGCAGGTCCTTCGCTTCGCTCAGGATGACCCGTTTCTTGATTCGGTTAAAGGTCGAGGTAGAACGCATCAGGTCAGAACTTGACGTTCAGTCCTACCAGCGCCGAGGTTCCGGCGCCGGGGACTAAGTGGGCGGGGTGAATCTGCTCGATGTAGTCGGCATTAGCCAAATTGAACAGGTTGGCTTGCAGAGTGGAGTGCTCACTTAAGCTGTAACTCGCCATGGCGTTGAGGACGAGGTAGCCGGGAGCTTGGCGGATGAGGCCAGTCGTGGGGTCGAGGGGGATAGTGGAACTCGCGGTGCGGCTCGCGACGTAATTCCCGCCGCCGCCCAAGACCCAGCGCGTGTTGGGCTGGTAAGTCGACCATAGATTGAACAGGTGATCGGGGACGTTGGCGAGTTTATAGCCCGCAGACTGCGGGTAGAATCGTGAGTCGACCACGCGGCTGTGGAGGTAGGTGTAGCTGGAAAGGACCTGCCAGCGCTCCGACAAGCGGCCGGTGACGGCGGCCTCGACTCCCTCGACCTGCTGTGTTCCGGCCAGGACGTACAGCAGCGAGTTCGACGGAGAAGACTCGCGGGCATTCTCCTTGGTGGTGCGGAAGAGGTCGGCGCGGAGGGAGAGGCGGCTGTTGCGGAGGTCCCACTTGGTTCCAGCTTCGAGAGAGCGGTTGAGCTCGGGGGCGAGATTGGCTGTGCCGGTGCCGGCCGGGCCGACGGTGAGGGCGAGGGTTTCGGCGGATGGGTTCCAGGAGGTGCCATAGCCGAAGTAAAGGCTGCCGTTCGGGCAGGGTTTGTAAGTGAGGGCACCCCGCCAGGAGGGACGGTGGTCGAGGCGGCTCGGGTAGGTGATGGCCGGGGCACCTTGCTGGACGGAGCCGCCTACGATCAAAGGCGTGAAATTGATGTTTTTTGCGCCGGTCGAGAACGAGTCGTAGCGCGCGCCGCCGGTGAGCTCCCAATACCGGCCGAACTGGAGCGTGTCGAGCAAGTACAGACCCCAGCTCAGTGAAGTCGCATGAACGTCGGAGGATGCGAGGGGCATCCCGGCAAAAGCGGCCGCCTCATCCGGATGCAGAAGGCCGGCGCGCGGGACGCTGTTGATCAAGGTGGGCTTGCCGTTGACCACCGCGACAGCGGTATTGAAGGTCGGGCGGCGGGGGTTGGAGGTTTCGCGGCCGCCCTCAGTGCCCACCACGGCCGCGTGGCGGATGCCGAAAGTGTCGATGCGGACAGTGGCGTCGAGCTGGTCCCAGAGCAGAGTTTCATTCGAGTAGACGGCGATTTGGTTGCGGTTGACTTGAATCTGGTCGAGCGGGGTGGAAGGGGTGATGGCTCCGGCGCTCGCGTTGTTGAGCTGGGGCTCGGTGATGCGGGCGTTGCGCTCGCTGCGGCTGTAGCGGAGCTTCTCGCGGACTGTCGCCCATCCGGCCAGGTCGCGCTCGGCCCGGAGGGTGCCCATGTCGACCGCGGTGCGAAGGTAATTGCCTTCGCGAAAGCCGTAGTAGTTGGAGCGCGCGACGGGCGCGGGCCGGTTGAAGTACCAGGCAATGCCGTAGTCGGGGATATCGTTTTCATTCAGGTGGAAGTAGCCGAGCTTGAGCCGGGAGGCCGTTCCGAGGCCGAAGGCGAGCTCGGGGGCGAGGCCGAAGCGGCGGTTCTCGACAGCATCGCGGGCGGCGACGCCGGACTCGTGGCCTACGGCATCAAGGCGGAAGGCAGCCGTCTCGCCGAGCGGATGGTTGTAGTCGACGGCGAGGCGGCGGGTCGCATCGGTGCCGCCTTGCGCGTCGATGTGAACGAAAGGGCGGGTTTCGGGGGAGCGGATCTCCTGGTTGATGACGCCGCCGGTGGAGCCGCGGCCGAAGGCGACCGACTCCGGCCCCTCGAGCACCTCGACCTGCTCGTAGTCGAAGGGGTCGCGGTAGTAGGAGCCGAAGTCGCGGAAGCCGTCGAGGAAGATGTCGTTGCGGGCGGTGAAGCCGCGCAGGGTCAGGTTGTCGCCCTGAGCGCCGCCCTCGCCGGCCGCGAGCGAGATGCCGGGCGCGTTGCGGAGGGTGTCGCGGAGAGTGGTCGCGCCCTGATCATGGATGGTTTGCGCGGAGACGATGGTGACCGACTGCGGGGTGTCGAGCAGGGGAAGGGGGAAGCGGTCAAGCGAGAGTTCGGGGAGGGTGGCTTCGGCATGGACGGTGACGTTTTCGGTCGTTTGCGGGGCCGGGTTGGAGCCGCTGGGAGTGGACTGAGCGAACGGGCCGGGGTCGACTGAAGTGGCGTACTGGGCGTGGGCCGCCGCCGGCAGGGCGAGGGCGAGGAGATACGGTTCGAAGCGCATGGCAAGCTCGTTTCACGAGAAAGCGCGCGCGCCTAGAATGGTGTTCAGGTCGCCGCGGCCCGCTCGGGTTGGGGTGATCGCGCGCCGGGTCCCTGCCTCTCCGCCAAGAGTTTGGGCGGGGACCGGCGTTCTCGGGTCGTTCCGAGTACGAGCTGAATATACGAGTCTTTCGGTCGGCGATCAATATAAGACTGAAACAGTCCGCATTTCAGGCGTGAAAAACCCGGCTTGCGCCGGGGCTGGTTCGCGGAAAGAGTCAGCGGCGGGAGGAAGTGCGCCGGGGCTGGCGGGTGTCCTTGGCGACGCGGCCGCCGGTGTCGGGCAGGGAGCGGTCGACGGTGCGGGTGATGATGGCGACCGCGGCGGCCTCGGCGAGGATGACGAAAGCGAGCAGGGCCCAGTTGCTCGCGGGCCAGGCGCTGGTGTCGAACCCGCGGAGGTACTGGAACCATTCGGCGAACAGGACTGCCGCAAAAATGAGAGAGAAGATGCCGACGGCTCTGGGTGTCAAACGTGCTCCTAAAAGTGGCTCCGGCCGGGAGGAGCCGGTTCAGATGCGCATTGGCATGATGATATACCGGTAGCGGGTTTCGTCCTGGGCATCCTCGGGGCGCATTTGCCCGGCGGACTGGGAGTCCTTGAACTCCAGGCGGACTTCTCCGCCGCTCCCGACGGCCTTGAGGAAGTCGAGCAGGTACTGGGAGTTGAAGCCGACGACGATGGGGTCGAAGTTGTAGGGGGTCTCGATCACATCCTCGCTTTCGCCGGTTTCGTTGGAGGAGGAGGAGATGCGGAGCTCGTTGGACTCCATGCGGATCTTGATGGCTCCGGAGCGCTCGTCGGCGAACTGAGCGACGCGGAGGATGGACTGCTGGAGCTCTTCGGCGCGGACGACGAGGAACCGGGAGTTGTCGCGGGGCAGAACGGCCTCGTAGGCGGGGAAGTTGCCGGAGAGCTTGCGGGAGGTGAGCACGCGCGCGCCGATGCGGAAATAGAGCTGATGCTCGTCGTCGGCGAACTCGATTTCGGTGGCCTCGGTATTGGCGAGCAGGCCGGCGAGTTCGTGGAGGGCTTTGCGGGGGATAAGGACTTTGCGCTCGCCGGTGACGTTCTGGAGGTTTTCGCCGGTCTTCTCGATGAAGGCGAGGCGGTGGCCGTCGGTGGCGACCATGGCGAGCGACTCGGACTTGAGGATGAGCAGCGCGCCGTTGAGGGTGTAGCGGGACTCCTCGTTGGAGATGGCGAAGATGGTTTTCGCGATCATGTTGCGAAGCGAGACGGAGGGGATGCGGGTGCCCGCGCCGACGGGAAACTCGGGAACCTGGGGAAAGTTGGCCCGGGCCATGCCGACCATTTTGGTGTTGGAGCGTCCGGCGCGGATCTGGACCCAGTGGTTGTCCATGAGCTTGATGGAGACTTCGCCGTCAGGGAGCAGCTTAATGTAGTCGTAGAGCTTGCGCGCGGGTACGGTGCAGGCACCGGGCTTCTTGACCTTGGCGGTGCATGCGGTGCGGAGGCTCTGGTCGAGGTCGGTGGCGGTAATGCCAAGGCGGTCGCCGTCCGCCTCGAAAAGAAAATTGGACAGGATGGGGATGGTGGTCTTGCGCTCGACGACGGACTGAGCGGCGGTGAGCTCACGAAGCAGCTCGGCGCGGGAGACGGAAATTTCCATTGCGGCGGAACCGGAGGCGGCAGAGCCGTTCGCGGCGGGTGCCGGCGCGGACGGGACCGTTTCTTGATTTTGTTCGAGTTCGAGACCTGCTTCGGCCATGAGCCTTCCTCCGGGGTACTGCTCCATTTTAGGGGTGGCGCGGCGATTCTGCCCATGGGGAAAACGGGACTTCCATGAGGGAATCGCGTTCTGCGGGTCGAAATGGAATCGCGAGGCTGAAACGGGAACTGTCGATGCCAGGCGCTACGGTTTCTGCTTTAGATTTTGTTTCAGATTGAATATATTCAGCAGGAGTAACCGTTGTGGGAGGAAAAAAGGAAATCCGGTCCATCGCCAAGGCAGGCGAGGCGCAAACAAGAGGACCGGTTTTAGAAAACCGGCTGTGGAAAGCAGGGAAAGCGGGACAAGGAGGTCTGCGGTGCGAATTCGGATCCCGAGTTTCCCAGCTGTGCAGAGCGACAAGACGGCAGGGATGTGAAATTCAGGATCCCGCAAAGGAAAAAGGGTCTAAATGCGCGTAAACAGAAGAGTTGACGGGGGCGGGTTTTCCACGAGGGACAGGTTGCCCACTTTTGCGCGAGCCTGTGGGAAATGCGGCAAAGCGGTGATGCGATGGGTGGGTGCATGGACAGCAGTGACGGTCCTCGCGGGAGCGGCGTGGGCGCAGAGCGGAATCGAGAAAGACATCGATCCGGAATTGGCGCGGGTGATCGTGGAAGCTCAAACGGTCGACGATCACGCGCACCCCGCTCTGCCCGATCCGGGGGATCGGGATTTCGACGCGCTGCCGGTGGACAACATGGAGCCGCAAACAGACCCGACGGCATGGCGGACGGATAACCAGCAGCTGCCGGCCGCCTGGGCCGCGCTGTGGGGTGTGCGGTTGAGCGTGCCCTTGACAGCTGCCGGCACGGCAGAGCTGGCGCGGGCGCGGGCAGCGATCAAGGCACGAAAAGGAGCGGCTTACGACGACTGGGTTCTGGACAAGGCGGGCATCGCGACCATGCTGGGCAATCGGGTGTCGTTTCCGGGCACCTCGGAGATGCGCCCGCCCCGATTCCAGTGGGTGCCTTATGAGGATGCCCTGCTGTTTCCTCTCGACAACAGCGGACTTGCGAGCGAGAACCCGGACCGGAAGCTGTTCTTTCCGCTCGAAGACAAACTGAGGGCGCGCTACCTGGCGGCAAGGGGGCTGCCGGCTGTGCCGAAAACCCTTTCCGAGTATTTGAACCAAGTGGTGACGCCGACGCTGGAAGCGCAGAAGCGGGGAGGAGCGGTCGCGGCGAAGTTCGAGGTGGCGTACCTGCGGGCTTTCGGGTTTACAAACCCGCCGCCGGCGGAGGCAGAGAGGGTATATGCCCGCTTTGCCGGAAAGGGCCCGCCGCCGGCGGCAGAGTATGGGGTTTTGCAGGATTTTCTGCTGCGGTACATCGCCAAGGAGTGCGGGCGCTTAGGTTTGCGCGTTCATTTTCATGGGATGGCCGGCGGAGGAGGGTACTTCAACATCGCGGGCGGCAACCCGCTGCTGCTGGAGCCGCTGTTCGACGACCCTGGGCTGCGGGGGACTAAATTCGTGATGCTGCACGGCGGATGGCCGTTTGTGCGGGAAGCGGGAGCTCTGCTGCAAAAGCCGAATGCATACTTGGATCTTTCGCAGGAAACGCTTTCCTTCACCCCGCGCGCACTTGCCGGTTGGCTGCGGGAGTGGCTGGAAACCTACCCCGACAAGGTGATGTTCGGGACTGACGGCTACCCGTACTCGGAGGCGATGGGGTGGGAAGAGTCAACCTGGCTCGCCGCGCGGAACGGACGCGAGGCGCTGGGGCTGGCGCTCACCGGGATGCTGCGCGACGGCGAGGTGAGCCGGACGCGGGCGGAAGGGATCGCGCGGGAGGTGATGGGCGGGACGGCGGCGGGGCTGTATGGGCTGCCGGTTTCAGCCGGCCTCAAACAAAGATAGTCCGGTTCAAGATGCTTGAACCACATACGTTTGAAGAAGGGTTGCAAGGATGGATGAGTCAACGTGTCACAAACAGTACCGGGTAAGGACTGCATTTCTGCTCAGGCGCCGCTATCTTGGCGGGTCGGACCGGGTAGGCGACCTCGACACATGCGCGACAACCTTATCTGCCGCGTAAAGATCGCCTAGCTGATGAGTGCGGCCTTGCGAGCATCGTGGATTCCAAGGGCGAAGTCCTCACAACGTCTGTTCGGAAGTTCTTGGGGCTGATCAGGATGACTATGCACTCAGGCACTTGGGGCAGCGAAAAGGTTCAAGTTCGAAGTCGCTATGCCGGAGCGTTCCTGATCCTGCGGCGTACTTCCCGCTCAGCGGCGTATTATGCGTAATATGGACATGCAGACGGTGAGTTTTCGGGTTTCAGCGGAGAAGGTGGCGGCGCTCGATGCGCTGGCGGCGAGCGAGCGGCGGAACCGGACCTACTTATTGAACGAGGCGATCGACCTGTATTTGGCGGTGCAGGAGCAGAGGGACCGGGAAACACTGGAAGCTATCGCCGAATGCGATGCGGGGCTGACCGTTCCGCATGAGCAGGTCGTCGCCTGGGTCGAAAGTCTGGGCACTGACAATCCCCTGCCGATACCCAGGGCCGGTAGATGAGGCTGCGCTGGAGCCGCCGAGCGCTGCTCGACCTGGATCGCTTGTACCGGTTTGTAAGCGAGAAGTCGAAAGTGGCGGCTGCGGATGTGTACCTGGCGTTGTGGCAGTCGCCCGAGCGCCTGCTGCAAACTCCCCGTATCGGACAGCAAATCATGACATTGAAGCCGCATGAGGTTCGCAGGCTGATCGTCGGCAACTATGAATTGCGTTACGAGGTAAGGGCGGAAGAGATCAGGGTTCTCCGAATCTGGAGCGGACGCGAGAATCGATAGAGGAATGCGCA
>CAXUEU010000120.1:0-9181 GCA_964250195.1 uncultured Acidobacteriaceae bacterium | reverse complement strand
GCCGCATGGGGAAGGGCGGGCAGCGGCGGCACCACCGCGGCGGCGGCAAGCACCCCGAGGGCGCGCACCCACAGAGCCGCGGTCCCCGCGATGTAGGCCACGGCCAGGGTGCAGCGGGTGGCCGCCGCCGTAGCCAGGCGCGTGAGCAGGCCGTACAGGAGGAAGCCCGCCGTGGAAACGAGCAGGAAGCTGAGGAACGAGGAAACCGCGAGGAGGGCGAACTCAGGCGTGCATGCGGCGTGTCTCCCTACTCGTCGCGGCTTTCGCGGTGCTTCCGTATGAGCTCTTCCATCTCCTCGAGCTCGCCATGGTGCAGCGGCTCGGCCTGGAGCAGGTTGAGCAGAAGGCCGCGCGCGGAGCCGCCGAAGTTCTGCTTGAGCAGCCGCTGCACCGACAGGCTGGCCGCCTCCTGCTCCTCAAGGATGGGCTTGAAGACGAAAACCTTGCCGCGCGGCGTGTGGTCGACGAAGCCCTTGGTCTCCATGATGCGGAGCACGGTCTGCGCCGTTTTGTAATTGGGGCGCTCCTTTTCCGGAAAGGAGCCGATCAACTCCTCGATCGTGGCCTCCTTCAACGGCCACAGAGCGCGAAGCAGACGCATCTCCGCGGGCGTGGGCAGGAGCGGTTTTTTGGGACTGTTCAGCTGCATGGCGATCCTCTTTGTGCTAGGCTAGCACTCCTTCACCGGTTTTTCGGGCGTGTTTGACGGAATCTTCTTACTCCGATAGGAGTGAGGAATGGGCATACGGGCGGCGCGCGCATTTCTGGCAATACAGATCGGATGGACGGTGCCGGCGGCGTACGCGGGGGCGCAGGCCCTGCCGGAAGCACCCGAGCCCTCCGTCAGGCACCTGCCGCGCGACGTACTGCGGGACCAACCCGCGATCTGGACCGGGCCGCTGCGCATCCGCACGCACGACCTCGTCTGGCTGCTGCCCCTGGTCGGCGCGACCGCCGCGGCGCTGGCGACCGACAGCCGCACGGCGACCGAGGTGGTGAGCCGCGACCCCGGCTTTAACCAGGCAAACACCGACGCCTCCAACGTGCTGATCGGCGGCTTCATCGCGACGCCGGCGGTGCTGTACGGCCTCGGGCACTTTGAGCACGACGAGCACGCGCGGCAGGCCGGGCTGCTGGGTGCCGAGGCGCTCGCCGACGGGGTCATCGTCGAGCAGGGCCTCAAGCTGGTGTTTTTTCGCGAGCGACCGGCGCAGGACAACGGGCGCGGGCTGTTCTTCCAAAGCAGCGCCGGGGCCAACGGGTCATTCCCGTCCTCGCACAGCACCCTGGCCTGGGCCTCGGCGGCGGTGCTGGCCGAGGAGTACCCGTCGCGCTGGGTGCAGGCCGGGGTGTACACGGCAGCCACGGCAACGAGCCTGACCCGCGTACTCGGCGAGCAGCACTTCCCCACCGACGTGCTCCTGGGCGGGGCGGCCGGATGGTTCGTGGGGCATTACGTGGCGAAGAAGCACCCGTGGGTGCGCCGCGCGCATTAGGTTGAGTGGGAAGCGCTCGAGCCGAAAACGGCGAGCAGCGATTGGTTGCGGGGGTAGGATTTGAACCTACGACCTTTGGGTTATGAGCCCAACGAGCTACCGGACTGCTCCACCCCGCTCTTCGAATATAGCATTACGAGGGTGGGGGGGGTCAAACCCCTCACTCCGACTCCGGAGGCACCACCACCGGCAGCGTCAGGCGCGACGGGTAGTCGGTGGAGGTGTAGATGCGCTGGGCGGCCGGGCGGTAATCAGACGGGCGCGCTTCCATGATGTTCGGGACGAAGGTTTGCGGGTTGCGGTCGTAGAGCGGGAACCAGGAGCTCTGCACCTCGACCAGCACGCGGTGGCCGGGCAGGAAGGCGTGGTCGACGCCGTGGAGGCTCCAGCGATAATGCTCGGGCGTGTTCGCCGGGATCGCTTCCGGCTTCGCGAAGCCGTTGCGGTAGCGCCCGCGGAAGATCTCCTCGGCGACCATGAGCTGGTAGCCGGCCATCTTGCCTTGGCCGGGGTCGTCGGGGTACTGGTCGATCAGCTTGACGACCCAGTCGGCATCGGTGCCGCCGGTCGAGGCCCACAGGTCCGCGAACACCTCGCCGGTGACGGTGAGGGTATGGCCGAGCGGCGGGCCATGCCACGTCAGCTGGTCGGCGCGGGCGGTTGAGGGGCGCTGATCCTCGGCCAGCCAGGTGCTCCAGTGCGAGCCCTCCGGCGCGTAGGTGCTTTCGATGGGCCGGGCACGGTATGGGATCGGGTGCGCGGGGTCCGCCGTGTAGGCAGCGAAGGTCCCCTTCCCGCTCGGAGGGGTCAGGCTCAGGTCCTGGTGCGGGGTCAGGTAGAGCGACTCCTCGCGGGCCTCGACCGGCGGCCAGCGGTCGTAATGCTGCCAACGGTCGGTCCCGGTCTGGAAGGAGGTGACGGCGGCAAGCGCTTGCGGCTGCCCTTTGAGGTAGTTCGCGAAGAACGGCGCTTCCACGTCGCGGCGGAACTCGTCGCCCGTGGCCTGACCCCAGTCAAGCGCGCCCAGCTTCGCCGCGGGCCCGCGCCACTCGCCATGGTTCCACGGGCCCAAGGCCAGGTGCACGACCCCGTCGCGGTCGTTGGCATGGAGCCGCGCATACTCCTCCTGCGGGCCCCACATGTCTTCCTGGTCCCAGTAGCCGCCCACTTCGAGGGTCGGCACGGCGGGCTTCTCCAGGTGGCTCTCGACGGCCCGCGCCTGCCAGTAGCTGTCGTATGACGGGTGCTGGAGGAAGGCTTGCCATGTAGGCAAGGCGGGCTTGCCGGCGATCGCGCCCGCGAATGAGCCGGCCTTGAGGAAGAAGCTGTAGGCGTCCTCGCCCGGCGGCATCGAGCCCCAGTTGTTGCTCTTGCCGGTTTCGAGGCCGAGCGCGTAGTCGTAGCCGTAAGTCTGCCGGAAGGCCCCGTTGTGAAAGAAGTCATCGCCGAGCCACACGTCGGTCATCGGGGCCTGCGGGGAGATCGCCTTCACCGCCGGATGCGGGTCGATGCCGGCCTCGATGGTCAGAAAGCCGGGATAAGAGACGCCGAAAACGCCGGCCTTGCCGTTGTTGCCGGGCACGTGCGCCAGGAGCCAGGCGACGGTGTCGTAGGCGTCAGTGCTCTCGTCCACCTCTTTCGGGTAGCGCCTGGGGTCGTGGTGCGCGGCGAGCGGGCGCATCATCACAAAGGCACCCTCCGAGCCGAAGCGGCCCCGGATGTCCTCCTCGACGAAGATGTACCCCGCGCGGGCCAGCTCCGGGAATGCCTTGGCGCTCGATTGCGCGACGCCGTACGGGGTGCGGGTGAGCAGGAAGGGCAACGGGCCGGCCTGTTGCGCGGGCCGCAGGACCACGGCGTGCAGCTTGACCCCGTCGCGCATGGGGATCATCACGTCCCGGCGGGTGTAGTCGGGGACGGACGGAGCGGCGGCGGCGAGCAGCAGAAGGACAGGCAGCATGGAGCCTAGCCTAACTGATGCGCTCGTGCGGGTAGCCCGCCCCGTGCAGGGCTTCGCTCAACTCACGAATGTGCGCGGGGCCGCGGGTCTCGAGTGTGACGTCGATGACCGTGTTGCCCAGGTTGACCCCGTAGTAGGCGCGGTCGTAGCTGGTTTCGACGATGTTGACGCGCATGTCCGCCAGGATGCGGGTCATGCCGTGCAGCGCGCCGGGCCGGTCGGTGAGGTGGATGCGCAGGCGGGTACGGCGTCCGTCCTTGACCAGGCCGCGCTCGATCATCATGGCCAGGAGGCTCACGTCGATGTTGCCGCCGCAGACCAGGACCGCCGTCCGGAGCGGCCGGTCTTCGCGGCTGAGCGAGGTCTTGTGCTGGAGCAGCGCGGCCATGGCCACCGCGCCCGCGCCCTCGGCGAGCGTCTTCTCGCTTTCGAGCAGCACCAGAATCGCCTGCGCGATCTCCTCCTCCTCGACCGTGACCAGCTCGTCCACGTAGCGCTCGACCAGGGGGTAGGTGAGCAGCCCGGCGCGGCGCACGGCGATGCCGTCGGCGATGGTGGACTGCGGCTGCAGCGTGACCGGGCCGCCCAGCTCGCGGGCGCGCAGCATGGAGGGCAGCCGCTCGGTCTGGACGCCGATGACCCGAATCGCGGGCCGGATCTCCTTGAGCGCGCAGGCGATGCCGGCGATGAGCCCGCCGCCGCCGATGGGGACCACGACGGCTTCAAGGTCCGGCACCTGCTCCAGCAGCTCCAGCCCCAGTGAGCCCTGCCCCGCGATCACGGCCGGATCGTCGAAGGGATGGAGAAAACACATCTTCGTCTCGCGGCTTTGCGACATGGCTTCAGCGTAGGCCTCGTCGTAGTTTTGGCCGTGCAGCACCACCTCCGCTCCATAGCCGGCGGTGGCGGAAACCTTAACCAGAGGCGTCATCTCCGGCATGACGATCCGCACCTGGATGCCGTGCCGCGCGGCATGGTAGGCGACCGCCTGGGCGTGGTTGCCGGCCGAAGCCGCGATGACGCCGCGTTTCCGCTCGGAGGGGCGCAGGGTCAGGATCTTATTGAGCGCCCCCCGCTCCTTGAAGGCCCCGGTACGCTGCCCGTTGTCGAGCTTGAGGAAGACCTCCTGGCCGGTCATCGCGGAAAGCGCCGCGGAGTAGGGCGCGGGGGTCAGGGCGAGGGCGCCGCGGATGCGCTCGCGAGCGGCTTCGATCTCGGCGAGCGTGACGGAGAGCACGGGAGCAAAGGCTGCTTCTTCAAGCATGTGAGCAGTATGGGGCCATCTTCGCGGCGGCGGGCAGGAAAAACGAGCTTGGAGCCTACGCGACGGCCTGGACGTGCGCCTGCGGCTCCTCCGGGGCGATGCGGTAGCCGCGCCAGCCGTAGTAAATGATGAACAGGTAGCAGACCAGGGGCAGGATGAGCGAGTGGTGGATGCCGAAGGTGTCGGCCATCTTGCCCATGATGGCGGGGATCACCGCGCCGCCGACAATGGCCTGGACCAGAAGCCCGGAACCGCGGCCGGTGAGGGGGCCGAGCTCCGCGACCGCGAGGGTAAAGATAGTCGGGAACATGATGGAGTTGAACAGGCCGACCGCCAGGATCGTCACCACCGCGAACATGCCGAAGCCGAACAGCGAGGCCCCGATGCACACCGTCGCGCCGATGCCGGCGTACATGAGCAGGGTGGCGGCGGAAAGCCGCTGCATGACGGCCGAACCGATGAAGCGGCCGACCATCATGAGGCCCCAGAAGATGCTGACCAGCTGGACGGCCTTTTGCAGCGTCATCGCGCCGATATCGGGCTGGGCAATGTATTTCGCGAGGAAGTTGCCCACGCTGACCTCGGCGCCGACATAGAGGAAGATGGCGATCGCGCCCAGGTACAGGTGGGGGTGGTTCCACATGCTGTCCTGCCGGAGGTTGAGGCTGGCCGGGCGGAAGTCGCGCGTGACCTCGAGCCGGGGAAACTTATAGAGCGCGATGGCGAGCGCCAGGACGACAAGGATGCCGGCGATGACGATGTACGGCTGCTTGACGCTGGCGGCTTGGTGGACGCGGTAGGCGGTGAGGGCCGCGCCCTGGAGGTGCTTCACGTCGCCCGTGCCGCCCTCGGAGGCCAGCCCCCCGAGGATGAACACGCTGCCGATGTAGGGGGCGACCGTGTCGCCGAGGGTATTGAAGGCCTGGGTGAGATTGAGGCGGCTCGGCGCGCCCTCGGCCGGACCCAGAATCGCCACATACGGGTTCGCGGCGACCTGGAGCGTGGTGACACCGGCGGCGAGGACCACCAGAGCGGTGAGAAACACGTTGTACGAGGCGGCCGTGGCGGCGGGCACGAACAGCAGAGCGCCCGCGCCCATGGTGAGCAGCCCGGTGACCATGGTGCGCTGGTAGCCCATCCACTCGATCAGCTTGGCGGCCGGCAGAGCGAACACGAAGTACGAGCCGAAGAACGCCAGCTGGATGAACGCGGTCTGGAAGTAGGAGAGCGAGAAGATGGACTGGAGGTGCGGGCTCAGCGCGTCGTTGAGCACGGTGCAGAAGCCCCAGATGAAGAACAGCGTCGTGACCATGGCCATGGCGCTGTAGTTGGTTTTGCCCGGGGACTGGACGCCCATGTTGCTGCCGACGCTGGTAATTGCCATAGAGCCTGGTATGCCTTCCACGCAGGGCCTCGCCGCGCGTTGGGAGCGCAAGGCGGGGAGCGAATCGCCTGTAAATTGTTTCCGATGCTACATGATAGAGAGCACGATGCGCCCTTCCTTTCGAGGTCTGAAACCATGCGCCCGTCCCGAAATGGGAAACTTTTTTCGGTTCGGTTCGCACTTTTCACTGAAAACGTTTCCATAATGGAAGCAGCCCGCACCGCAGGAGTCGCCCCCGCCCGTGATACCGAGCCGCTTTGCCCTCTTGCTCCTCCCCGCGCTGCTGCTGCCGGGCTCGCCCGCGGCGCGCGCACAGCGCCTCGCGCAGCCGGCCGCCGCGGCGGGCTCCCTGCGCGGTACGGTCTCGGACCCTTCGGGCGCGGTCGTCTCCGGCGCGACCGTGGCGGTCACCGATGCTCAAGGCCATACGGTCGCGACGGGGACTTCGGCCGGCGACGGCAGCTACTCCATCCCCGGCGTGCCGCCCGGCGCGTTCACCCTGCTCGTCACCGCGCCGGGCTTCGCGCCCGCGAGCATCCCATCGGGCCAAATCAACGCGGGCGCGAACAAGACCGTGAACGCCACCCTCACCATCGAGGTCCAGCAGCAGGAGGTTCAGGTCAATGCGGACGCGCCGACCGTTTCGGTCGACCCGGACGCGAACGCCAGCGGCTACACGGTCAAGGGCGCGGACCTGGACGCGCTGTCGGACGATCCGGACGAGCTTTCGAATGAAATCACCGCGCTCGGAGGCCCCGGCGCGGGCCCCTCCGGCGGGCAGGTCTACATCGACGGGTTCACCGGCGGGCAGCTGCCGCCCAAGTCGGCGATTCGCGAGATCCGCGTCAACCAGAACCCCTACGGCGCGCAGTTCGACAAGATCGGCTTCGGGCGGGTGGAGATCTTCACCAAGCCCGGCTCGGACAAGCTCCACGGCGAGTTTTACGGGCAAGGCAACGCGCTCCAGTTCAACACCGGCAACCCGTTTACCAAGAACCTGCCTGACTATCACTCCTACCAGTACGAGGGCGAGGTGAGCGGGCCGGTCGGCAAGAATGCCTCTTACTTCATCTCCGCGCAGCAGCGCAACATCCAGGACGACTCGATCGTGAGCGCGTACCGGCTCGCGGGCGAGGTCAACGGCGACTTCGCGGCCGGCAACTACGCCAACGGGGCCGACTACGGCACGGTTTTCGCGCCGGACGCCCTGAACGTGCCGCAGACCCGGACCAACGTAGCGCCGCGTCTGGACATCCAGCTCACGGAGAAGGATTCGCTGCGCCTCCGCTATGAGTTCGAGCGCGAATCGAAGCAAAATCAAGGAGTGGGGCAGTTTTCCCTGCGCTCGCAGGCTTACAGTTCCACCTCGAACGACAATCTCGTCTCGCTCCAGCACACGCATGTCTTTGGCCCGCGGGTGATCGTGGAAACCAACGTCCGCGCGGAGTACACCCGCTCGACCCAAGCGCCCGCCGAAACGACGCCGCAGGTGCAGGTCCAGGGCAATCAGACCTTCGGCGGCCAAAGCGAGCAGTTCATCTCCGACCATTACGACTCCTACGAGCTCTCCAACCTGGTCGAGATGGCCTTGGGGGCGCATTCGCTCTCGCTCGGCGGACGCCTGCGGGCCACGCGCGAGGCCAATGCCGCCAACTCGAGCTTCAACGGCCTGTACACCTTTGCCGCGCGCACCTGCCCCACGGTGGGCGGCTGCCCCGCCGGCGGCGCGCCCAACCCCTGCCAGACCGGGGCGCTCGCGAGCGCGCAGTGCACGGCTTACACGGCGGCGCAAACGTACGCAATCACGCTCCAAGGGCAGCACACGGGGCTGACCTTCGGGCAGATCCAGCAGGCGGGCGGCGGCCCCTCGCAGCTGGTGTTCGTCGCGGGCGACCCCAAGGCAGCGGTGAATTACGTCGACGGGGCGCTGTTTTTCCAGGACGACTGGAAGGCCAAGCCCAACCTGACGCTCTCCCCCGGCCTGCGGTGGGAGGCACAGCCCTACCTTCGGACGCGCAACTACCTGGCGCCGCGCCTCTCCTTCGCCTACGCATTCGCCAAGGACGGCAAGCCGACCGGCAACGTCCTGCGCGCCGGGTTCGGGTACTTCTACGACCGATTCGGCATCGCCCCGGTGCTCCAGGCAGCGCGCGTCAACGGCGTCGTGCAGCAGCAGGTCGTCATCCAGAACCCGACCTGCTACCTACCCGCGGGACTGCCCGACGCCGCCACGACGGAGGCCGAGTGCGCCGCCGCTGCCGGCGGGACGGTTGCGGCCGGAAACAGCAGCCGGACGCCCGCGATCTACCAGCTCGGGCCCAATCTGCACGCGCCGATCAACATTCAGGAGTCGGTGGGGCTGGACCGGCAGCTCACCAAGTCGACCACCGTCTCGGCCACCTACATCCACTCGCACGGCTCGCACGCGCTCGACACCATCAACGCGAACGCCCCCTACGCGCCCACCTACGACCCCGCCGCCGGCAACGTGTACCAGTACTTCTCCGAGGGCGTCTACAACCAGGACCAGCTATTCGTGAACTTCAACGCGCGGGTCAAAAAGGCCTTTTCGCTCTTCGGCTTCTACGGCCTCAACTACGCGCGCGGCGACGTGAACGGACGCGGCAGCTTTCCGTCGAACTCGCTCAACCTGAAGCAGGACTACGGGCGATCGAACAACGACACGCGCAACCGGTTATTCCTCGCCGGGAGCTACACCGCGCCGCACCTGGTGCGCGTGTCCCCGTTCGTGATCGTGCAGTCGGGCTCGCCGTTCAACATCACCGACTCGCAGGATCTGAACGGCGATTCGTTCTTCAATGACCGGCCCTCGTTCGCCCCGGCCGGCGCGTCCGGGCCGGGCGTCATCACCAACAGTTACGGGAGCTTCGATACGGCCGGGGGGGTCCCGATTCCCATCAACCTCGGCAACGGGCCGACGCTGGTCGCGATAAACCTGCGCGCGGGCAAGACCTGGGGGTTCGGGGAGCGGCTGGAGAAGGAAGGCGGCAAGGGCCCGGGCGGGCCGCCGCCCGGCGGAGGCGGGCCCCCTCCCGGACGGGGCGGCGGACGAGGAC
>CAXUEU010000119.1:0-9345 GCA_964250195.1 uncultured Acidobacteriaceae bacterium | reverse complement strand
CGCCCGCCTCCCCCGCCAGATCGACGACAATGTGCTTGCCGACCCGCCGGACCCGCTCGATCCGGCGTTCGCGAAGGGCTTCCTCCATCCGGGCGGGCTCGGTCTTGAACGGCTCTTCCTTGCCGCTGAACCAGGCACCGAGCACGCGCTCCCCGGCGATGCGCGCGTGGACCCCGTTCGCGACGGTTTCGACTTCGGGCAGTTCCGGCATCCTCGTTGGATTCGCGAGCGGCGGAAACGTTCTACCCGCGCTGCGGCCAGTGCCGTCCCAGCTCGCCCGCGCCGCCCAGCACGGGATCCGTGTGCGGGAACGGCAGCGCAGCCATCCGCGCACGGGCTTCCGCATCCGGGGCTTGCCTGCGGATATCCCAGTGCTGGCCGGGAGGGTACGCGCCGACGACCAGGAAGTCGTCGGTCTTTTCGAGTTCGCAATGGCCGGTGCCGGTGGGCAGCAATAGCACGTCGCCCGCGCGCACAGTGACCTCGCGCCCGCCCGGGCCGCCCAGCACCAGCCTGGCCGAGCCTGCGGCAAAACCCAGCACTTCGTGCGCCGTCGAGTGGTAGTGGTGGTAGGTGTACACGCCGTTGCGCCACTGCGGCGGCCAGCCGTTGCGCCGGAAGCGCTCCTCATGGATCGCCGCGTAGACCGCCGCCGGGTCCGCGCCGCTTGCGGGCATCGCACCGCGATACCAAAGCACCGGCAGCTTCTCGTTGTTCGGGCACCAGCCCAGGGAGTTCAGCGAGAGTACCTCGACGTGCGGGCCGCCCTCAGGCCTGGCGAGCCCGCCGGCCATGACTCCGCCCGCCAAAACACTCGTGAACTTACGCCTGCTCCAGTCAGCGCTCATTCAGGTTTAGATGAGGCAAGCAACCCGAAGGGAAGCAAGCTAGTCCTCGTCCCCTCGTCCCCTCGTCCCCTCGTCCTTCAGGCTTGGCCTTGCAGCATTCGCTCCAGCCGTTCCACCTCGACTCGGCTGCCGACGATCAACGAAGTCCGCTCGTGGATGCTCTTCGGCTGGATTTCGAGAATCCTGCCATGGCCGGAGATGGCCCGCCCCCCGGCCTGCTCCGCGATCCAGGCCAGCGGGTTCGCCTCGTACATGAGCCGCAGCTTGCCCATTGGCTGCTTCTCGGTCGGCGGATACAGGAAGACGCCGCCTTTCAACAGCGTTCGGTGAAAGTCCGCGACCAGCGAGCCGATGTACCGGGATGAGTATTGTTTGCCGTCCATCGAACCATTACGCAATTCGCTTAGATATCGCTGATACGTTTCCGGAAACGTCGAAGTGTTTGCCTCGTTGACCGAGTAGTACTGGCCCTGCTCCGGCATGCGCATGTTGTCAAAGGAGAGCACATAGGCGCCGATCGCCGGATCGAGCGTGAAGCCGTAGACGCCGGTCCCGGTTGTGTAGACGAACACAGTCGAGGGCCCGTACACCACGTACCCCGCCGCGACCTGCTGCAATCCTGTCTGGAGCAGCGCGTCCTCGAGCCGCGTACCCTCGGGCCGGCGAAAGATCGAGAAGATCGTCCCGACGTTGACGTTGACATCGATATTCGACGACCCATCAAGCGGATCGAAGACGATGATGTATTTGGCTTTCTCGCCGGACCGGTGAAAGAAAACCGGCTCGTCGTTCTCCTCCGAGACCAGCGCGGCGACCGAATCGCGCAGCCCGAGGCAGTGCTGCATCGCCTCGTTCGCGAACACGTCGAGCTTCTGCTGCGCCTCACCCTGCACGTTGGTCGCCCCGGCCGCGCCGTACACGTCGTTGAGCCCGGCCTTGCGGATCTCCGCCGCGATCATCTTGGTCGCGAGCGTGATGCCCGACAGCATCCACGAGAACGTCCCCGAAGCGTCCTCCGAATGCCGCCGCTGCTGCTCCAGGATGTGCGATTGAATGGTGGTGATGATGGGGCTCGGCATGGGAGCAAGAATACCAGCGAGGGACGCGGCCTGACGCGGCCGACAATTCGTTCAGGACCGGGCGAACGCATGCAATACTGAGGTCATGACGACCGCGCAGTTCTACGTAGGGCTCGCCATCCCGGCGACGATTGCGCTGATGAGTTTCGTCGCCATTATTCTGGGTTTTTTCTCGAACAACAAGCGCCTTGACGATCTCCGCGCTGATATGAAAGAGGGCTTTGCGCGAGTCGACGCCCGTTTCGACCAGGTTAACGCCCGTTTCGACCAGGTTAACGCCCGTTTCGACCAGGTTAACGGCCGCATCGACCAGACGAACGGCCGGATAGACCAGACTAATGGCCGTATCGAAAAACTCGGCGAGGACTACACGCGCTTCTACGGAGAGCAGAGAAGACAGGACGAGGCGATCGAGACGCTCAAGAAGCGGGTTGGCTGAACCTAGTAAGCAGTTTAAAAGAGGTTTTTGCGCGAAAGTGGACTCATCCGCCATCTACGACGATAGTGGCCTACCCGCTCGTGACAGCGCTTGGCTTCGCGGTTTGCTCGGATAACTGGTGTAAATTCTACGGCGCGTACTCCAGACCGGTGTCACTGTCCGGGTCGCCTATATAGCTCCAAAGCCGGTGAGTTCTGCCCCGGCCTAGAACTTCGTACGAAACCCATGATTGATCTGCACACCGCTTACCGCCTTGAATCAGAGCTTCCGGCCCAAGATGGATTGATGTCTCGACTCCACCATTATTTGCGAGCCGCCACGTTCCGCGACCTGAGATTCGGCAGAGGGAAGAGTGGCTTTCGTCCTCGGATGAATCGAGATACAGGTACGCGTTGCGAAGCTCTGCACTGCCATCTGCTTTGAGCTCGACTTCCGACGAATTGACACCGGTTGAGGCAAGCTTGGCTAGAAACTCCGCGCTAACCGGCCTGAGAGAATAGATGCCGATCATTTCTGAACTGGGCGGCGCGGTTGAAGGGCTGTTGAACACGTTTACCGCCCCCCATAGTGCACCGGCTAAGTGACTTCCCACGACCATGGCGAAGAGCAAAACAGGGACCGCCACGATCAGCTCGGCAAGCGCAAGCATAACGACCGCGACGCAGCCCCAAATGCTCTTCGGCCAGAGCCGAGGCAGCACTCGCGAGAGCAGATCTCGCATCTGCGGGAACCTGTTCAAGACAGCCCCGTTATATCATCTTCATGGCTTCAAAGCCGGAGCCGCCCTGCGCGGCCAAACTGAACGAAACGAGCAGCATGCACCCAAACACCGCAGTCATTCTCGGCGCCCAGTGGGGCGATGAAGGCAAGGGCAAGATCGTCGATGTGCTGTCCGGCTCCTTCGACCTGGTCGCGCGCTACGCGGGCGGGCACAATGCCGGCCACACCGTCATCATCCAGGGCAAAAAGTTCATTCTCCAGCTGGTTCCCTGCGGCGTGCTGCGGCCGGACTGCCGGGCGGTGATCGGCAACGGCGTCGTGCTCGATCCCATGGCCTTTCTCAAAGAGGTCCAGAAGCTCCGCGAGCTCGGGGTGGACATCGACAACCAGCTCAAGGTGTCGAATCGCGCCCAGGTCATCCTCGAGTATCACCGCATGCTCGAGCTGGCGGCGGAGTCCGCGCCGGGCCGGCAGAAGATCGGGACGACCTCGCGCGGCATCGGCCCGGCGTACGAGGACAAGATGGCCCGCAACGGGCTGCGTGTGGTCGACTTGCTGAACAAGGACCTGCTGCGCACGCACATCGAGAACGCCTGCCGCGAGAAGAACACGATCGCGCAGGCGCTGTTCGGCACACATCCGCTCGACCCGGCGCGCATGTATGACGAGTACGCCGAGGCCGCCGAGCAGATCCGCCCCTTCGTCACGGACACCGCCAAGCTGCTCAACGACGCGATCGCCGCAGGCAAGCGCGTGATGTTCGAGGGCGCGCAAGGAACGATGCTCGACATTGACCATGGGACCTACCCGTTCGTTACCTCGTCGAGCGCCACGGCCGGTGGGGCGGTGACCGGCACCGGCGTGGGCCCCACGCGGATCGGCACGGTCATCGGCGTCACCAAGGCGTACGTGACGCGCGTGGGCGAAGGGCCCTTCCCGACCGAGCTCCACGACGCGGCGGGCGAGGAGCTGCGCAAGCGCGGGCAGGAGTTCGGCGCGGTGACGGGGCGGCCCCGCCGCTGCGGCTGGCTCGACCTGCCGCTGCTGCGCTACTCCAATATGGTCAACGGGACCGAGTGGCTGGTCGTCACCAAGCTCGACGTACTCGACACGCTCGCGGAAATCCCGGTCTGCACCGGCTACCGGATCGATGGGCGCGAGGTCGATACCATGCCCGCCGACGTGCGCGGCATCGAGCAGATCGAGCCGGTGTACACCAACCTGCCGGGCTGGCAGCGCTCGACCGAAGCCGCCAAAAGCTGGGACGAGCTGCCGTCCGAGGCGCAGGCGTACCTGCACTTCCTGGAGCAGCAGTCCAATGCGAAGATCGGGATGGTGTCGACCGGCCCGGACCGGGAGCAGACCATCGAGCTGCCCGCGTTTCGCGCGGCGCTGGGAGCCTGAGCGCGAGCGCGATCCTTGCTCCTCGATGCGCTCGCAAACGCGGAAAGACGCCGTTCCGCAACGAGGCCGTCCGGACGTATGATGAGGGCGAGAGCATGCGGCCCTTCCCGAACAACCCGCGCCTGCGCCGCCTCGTGCTGGTCGCGGCTTGCGCGCTGGTGACCGCGTTCGCGGCCCAGGCGGTGAAGGTGCCTCTCAAGCCGGGCGGCCGCAACAGTTCAGTTCAGAAGCAGATCGAGCGCATGGAGGAGCAGTGGGGAGCCGCGCTGCTCACCGGTGACAGCGCTGCGATCGGCCCGCTGCTCGCGGACAGCTTCGTCGGCATCGGCCCGGACGGGACGATCACGAGCAAAACCGAGGAGCTGAACTCCTATGTCACCGGCCGGCAGCACTTCGAGAAGCGCGACGTCGAGGAGCGCAGGATCCGCGTCTTCGGGTCGACCGCCGTGGTCACCTCCAGGGTCGAGATCGAGGGCAACTACTCCGGCAAAGCGATCGCGGGCCAGTTTCGCTATACCCGCGTTTGGACCCTGACCCGGGGTCAGTGGCAGATCGTCAGCTTCGAAGCGAGCCGGGTGGACGACCCGTCCGCGCGCCGGCCCTGACTCAGCAGGCAGTCAGCACCGCATCCGCGATGGCCGCCGCCTCCACCGCCGCCCGCACCGCGTGCACCCGCAGGAGACTCGCACCGTTGAGCACGGCGGCCGTGCAGGCGGCCAGGGTCGCGTGTTCCCGCTCGTTTGCCGGCGCATCGGAACTCTTGTGAGGGCCGCCGTGCAGCTGCCCGAGCGTCCTGCCCAGGAAAGACTTGCGCGAGACCCCCGCCAGCAGCGGCCGCCCGAGGGTCAGCAGCGAGCCTTGCGCGGCCAGCAGCGCGTAATTGGCGTCGAAGGCCTTGCCGAACCCGTAGCCGGGGTCGAGCACGATCCGCTCCTCCGCGATGCCCGCCGCGCGCGCGGCTGCCAGGCGTTCGCGCAGGCCGTCGAGAACGTGAGGGCCCACAGCCTCCGGCGCGAGAGGGGGCAGGCCGCGCCACTCGTCCGGGCGGCCGCGCGTGTGGGTCAGGACGACCCCGCAGCGGGCTTCCGCGCACGCTCCGGCCATCGCCGGGTCCCACAGGAAGCCGCTCACGTCGTTCACGATCTCCGCCCCAGCGGCCAGCGCGGCCCGCGCGGTCGCGGCCTTGTAGGTGTCCACGGAAACCACCGCGCCCGCCGCCGTCAACTCGGAGAGAACCGGCAGCAGGCGGTCCTGCTCCTCTGCTTCCGAAACCGCGCGCGGGCCGCCCGCGCCGGAGCCGGGGCGCGTGGACTCCGCGCCCAAATCCAGCAGCGACGCTCCTTCGCCCAGCATCCGCAGACCGCGCGCGACCGCTTCCTCCCGCCCTCGCATCCCGTCTCCGGAGAAGGAGTCGGGTGTGAGGTTCAGGACGCCCGCGATCAGGGTCCGCTCGCCGAGCGCGAATGTGCGCGTGCGGAGCTGCCACTGGTGCCGGGGGCGGTGTGTGAAGGGCATTGCCCGATACTACTTTGCGACAGCGCCACGCGACGTAAGCCGGTTTTGCGATTCGCGCCGGTGCTACACCGGCGACGCAGCCACGCGACCCTTCCCGTTCCCATCACCCGCGCCGGTGCTACACCGGCAACGAAAGCCCATTCCATCACCAACACCGGTGCTACACCGGCGACAGCGCCACGCGACGTAAGCCGGTTTTGCGATTCGCGCCGGTGCTACACTCCGCGCATCATGCGCCTTCTCCCGCTCGTCCCGGCCTTGCTGCTCGCAACGACAGTCACTCCAGCCCAGCAAAGTGCGCTTCCGGCAGCCGTGGACACCCTGCTGGCCGCGCCCGCGGCGGCGCGCGCGCACTGGGGCGTCTCCGTCGTGGACGCGCGCACCGGGGTGACGCTGTACGCGCGCAACGACGGGCAGCTGTTCCAGCCCGCGTCGAATGCCAAGCTGTTCACCACGGCCGCGGCGCTGGCGCTGCTCGGGCCCACGTACACCATGCGGACGCGGGTGCTGGCGGAGGGGCCGGTGGACGCCGCGGGCAGGCTGCACGGCAACCTGCGGCTCACCGGCGGCGCGGACCCCACGCTCTCCGGCCGCGCCTACCCCTATGCCGGGCATACCGACCGCCCCAACCTGCCCCTTGCTGCCCTGGACGCGCTGGCAGGGCAGGTAGCGGCCGGCGGCATCAAGGCGGTGGACGGCGCGGTGGTCGGCGATGACACACTCTTCCCCGACGAGCGCTATGGCGCGGCCTGGAGCTGGGACGACCTCCAGTGGGAGTACGGCGCGCCGGTATCCGCCCTGCCGGTCAACGACGATGTCCGCTACCTGTCCGTGGTGCCGGGCTCCGCGGCGGGCGCGCCGGTGCTCACCTCGTTCGTCCCGGAGGCTGGCGGCGCTTCCGGCTTCAGCAACGCGGCGGTGACCTCCGCGCCGGGCACGGCCCCGGCGTTCGGGATCGGGCGCGTTCCGGGGACGGAGACGCTCCGCCTGTACGGGACGCTTCCGGCCGGCAGCCAACCCGCTCATCTCGCGCTGGCCCTCGACGACCCGGCCCGCTTCGCGGCGGAGGCTTTCCGCGCGGCGCTGCTCGCGGCGGGCGTCTCTGTCGCGGGCGGCACGTCGGTCGAGCACCGGGCACCGGCGGATACGCGCGCGTTCGCGGTGGAGACGCACGAGCCGGTGGTGCTGCGCCCGCTGCCGCCCGGGGCGTCCTCGCTCGCGGAGGTGCCCTCGGCGCGGATCGCCGCCGCCCGCCGGTCGCCGCCGCTCGCGGAGATCGTGACGGTGGTCAACAAGGTTTCGCAAAACCTCCATGCGGAGCTGCTTTTACGGCTGCTGGGCCGGGCGGAAGGGGAGGACGGCTCCGCCGCGCAGGGGGCGCGTGTGGTCCGGGCCTGGGCGGTAACCGAGGCCGGGCTGCAGAGCGACGACTTTCTGCTCCTCGACGGCTCGGGGCTGTCCACGAAAGACCTGGTCACGCCTCGGTCGCTGACGGCCCTGCTACGCTACACGGCTGCGCAGCCGTGGGGTCCGCTGTATCGGGCGTCTCTGCCGGTTGCCGGGGTCGACGGGTCGCTGTCCGCGCGGCTCCAGCCCTTGCGTGGGCGGGTCCAGGCCAAGACCGGAACCCTGAGCGAGACGGATGCGCTTTCGGGGTTTCTGACGGCGGACTCGGGGCGCGCGCTCGTGTTTTCGGTGCTGGTCAACGACTACCCCAGCCCGGGCGCGCGGGGAACCATCGATCAATTGGTCCTGGCAGTGGCGCAATCTTTCTAGGAAGACTATGAAAGGAAGGGTCATTCTGAGCGGAAGGAAGGATCTGCTTCGCTCCGGAGCACGGCAAAAGTAGGTCCTTCGTCGCTGCGCTTCTCAGGATGACACCCGACCGCGCTCAATCAGACTTGCCCAAGGAGGCATCCATGCCCCATACCCTCGCCTACTGCCGGACCATGCTCGGTGAGTTGGAAGAGCGCAAGCAAAGCCTCCTCGCCGAGACAGCATCCTGGCCGGAGGACCGCCGGGGATTCAGCCCCGGCCCCGGCGCGTGGTCGGCACTTCAGGTGATCGAGCACCTCATCAAGACAGAAGAAGCCATTCTCACCTCCATGCGCGCCGGTCTCGGCCAACCTCACCGGCGCGGCCCGCGGGATTTGGCGGGCGTCTGGTTCCTCGACCGGGTGTTCCGGTCTCCCAGGCGGGTCAAAACACCCGCTTCCGCGTCGAGGGTGCTTCCCGGTGACCCCCTCGGCCTCAAGGATTTGACCGCGCGATGGGATGCCGTGCGCCGTGAGCTGGACGAGGTGATCGCCGGCCTGGCCCCGGAGCAGACCCGGGGCGGCGTGTTCCGTCATTCCGTTGCCGGCTGGATGCGCGTCGGCGATACACTGAACTTCTTTTCCGTACACCTGATCCACCATCGTTTTCAACTTGCGCGGATCCGCGACGCCTCGGCCGGCCTCACTTCTTGAGTTTGCTAACCGCCGCGTCCACATCGAACGCATCCGGCGCGACCTCGACGTTGTACGCCACCTTGCTCAGGTAGCGCTGCGAGGTCATATCCCCGTTGTGGTAAAAGCTCTCGTTCAAGGCCGTCGGCAGCCCCTCGACCGGGTGGTAGTCGGCGTACTCGACCGCATCCTCGTTCTTGTCCTTGTAGAGCGGGTCGCGCCAGGTAAAGGCGACGCGCACGGGCAGGTGCGTCTCCGCCTCGAGATGCAGCACGATGTTGTCGTTGTCCTTATCGAGCAGGGTCACCTCGTCGACCAGCTGGCGCTCGACCATCTTTTGCCCGCCGAAGAACAGCACCGTGCCGGGCTCGTGCCACCACACCCGCACCGCCTCGTCGAGCGAGTGATCGCGCCGCCGAAAGGCGCTCAGGTACTCAGCGGGAGGGATGAGCCGCTTGCCCCGGTAGGTGATCTCCCACTCCGCGTCGGCGAGCAGGATCGTCACCACGTCGCGCTTCTTGCCGAACTCGACGCGCGTAAGCCCCCCGTCGGTACGCGAGGCCGGCACGGTCCGGAGAGACCGGAAATCGCCGATCGCGCCGGTAGGCTTGCCCTGGTAGAAGCCCGAGGTGCGCCCTTCCTGCTGGATATTCCTGATCGCCAGCCATTTAGGCCCGCCCAGCGCCGTGAGCATCTGCCCCATCAGCTTCACCGCCTGCGGGTCGCTCCCGCTCGCGTCCGCAGACGAAGCAGGGGTACTTTGGGCATACGCAATGCCTGCGCTAAGAAAGATGGCAATGCAGGTAGCCCGGAAAACACTCATAGGTGCAGGATAAATCGCGGACCGGACTGCATCCGGGGGCCAAGTCGCATCTTGCCTCCACCCTCCACCC
>CAXUEU010000118.1:0-9369 GCA_964250195.1 uncultured Acidobacteriaceae bacterium | reverse complement strand
CGCAGCAAACAGCCGACCGACACCCCGCTCGCCGATCAGGTCGCCGACCTGGGCCCGCCCGCGCGCCCCGCCGGGCCCGACTCCACCGGCAACCGCTCGCTCGCCCGCGCTCTGGGCCTCAAGATCAACCGTATCGTGGTCGACGCGGGCCACGGCGGCCGCGATTCCGGCACGCTCGGCCCCGGCGGCATTCAGGAGAAGGACGTGGTTCTCGACGTGGCGTTGCGGCTCGGCAAGCTGCTCAAGCAGCGCCTGGGCGCCGACGTGACCTTCACCCGCGACGATGACACCTTCATCCCGCTCGAGACCCGCACCGCAATCGCCAACAAGGCGCAGGCCGACCTGTTCATCTCCGTCCACGCCAACTCCAGCCCCGACGCGAGCGCGCGCGGGGTCGAGACTTATTACCTCAACTTCACCACCTCCGCCGATGCGCTGGAGGTGGCGGCGCGCGAAAACGCCGTCTCGGCTGAATCCATCCACCAGCTCTCGGACTTAGTCAGGAAAATAACTCTTCAGGACAAGATCGCCGAATCGCGCGAGTTCGCGAACGACGTCGAAGGGTCCCTCTATCAAGGGCTCGAGACCGGCAATGCCGGGCTGAAGGATCGCGGCGTCAAGAAAGCGCCGTTCGTGGTTCTGATCGGCGCGAACATGCCGTCGATCCTCGCCGAAATCTCCTTTCTCACCAATGCCGAGGATGCGAACCAGCTAAGGGAAAGCGCCTACAAACAGCGCATCGCGGAAAGCCTGTACAAGGGCGTGGCCCGCTATGTGCGCAGCCTCAGCGGGTCGCGGCTCGACGAGAACGCGTCGGGTAATTGAGTAGGAAGCGGGTTACAGCCAAACTTTCATCGACGGCCAAAGCTGAGACAAAGGCTGCCTGGGGTCGCGGCAGATGTAGATCGGCGCTGCTTCGTAAGGCTGGCCCCAGGGATTCACGTGGCGGGCTATCTGGACCACGCTCGCGAAGTCCCGCTCGTGCTTTTTGCGATTGCCGCCGAACACGATCGTCACCGACCCGTCATGGCCGCGCGGCCCCCAATACCAGTAGTTCTGGTGGCCCGAGACAGCGACGGGAACATCGGGCCTGTAGACGTTGACGGCGCTCGCCTCCCCGTAATTTTCGGTGAAGATCACGGCCCGGGCACGGTCTTCCGGCGAGAGCGCCCAGTAGGCTTCCGCCAGCTTGTCGGCGATCGCGCGCCACCCTGTCATGTCGGCCATGAGGGTCGGCAGCGGCGATTTCGACATCACCGCGAAGTCCCTCGGCCTTGCCGCCGAGCCCGCGATCCAACGCGCGTACTCGGGCGGCGTCAGCAAGGGTAGACCGCTGACGATCCCGAAGAGCCCATAGGCGGCCGCGAGCACGAAGTAGGACGGCAGGGCTATCTTCCTTACCCTCTTCGAGCGCAGCCACTGCTCCCACGCGACACCCCCGGCCGCCAACATGAGCGGGTAAATGGGGGCGAGATAGTAGTCGACGGCATGGAGCGCGATCATGCCCGGCAGGTAAAGCGCATACAAAACGCCGATCCAGCGCAGCCCGCGCGCGCGCCCGTCCGCGAAAAGCCAAACCAGGCCGGACAGCAGCAGCAGCGTCGCAGGCGGCCCGATAAGGACAGCCTGGTTCAGCAGGAAGACAGCCGGCCCCAACTTGAAGTTCTTTCCCGACGACGCGACGTTCTCCAACAACACCAGGGTCGGCCAGCCCCGGTGCATCTCCCACAGCAGGTTGGGAGCGGCGATGAGCACGATCAGAGCGACACACACGAGGAACCAGCGATCGAGGGCCTTGCGGGTCGGCAGGATCACCAGCGCGGCAAGCACGGCGAAGAGAAAGAACACCTCGTTCCACTTGTTCTGTAGGCCGATACCCGCGACGATGCCGGCCATTACCCACCAACCCCGGCCGTCGCCGCGCACCGCGCGCAGAACCGCATAGGCGGTCCCCATCCAGAACAGCGGTTCGAAGGCATTCATGCTCAGGATCGCGTCCAGACCCAGGATCAGCGGACAAGCCAGCACGCCCACCATGGCGAGCACCTGCGCCAGGCGGCCGCCGCCCATTTCACGGACCAGCAGGCCGGTCCCGGCAACCTCCAGGGCGCCGGCGAGCGAAGGCAGAACGCGGAAAAGCGCGAGCGAGTGCCATCCGAACACCAGTTCCGAGAAGCGCGCGGCGAGCGCGACCAGCGGGGGGTGGTCGACATAGCCCCAGTCGAGATTTCTGCCGCAGACGATGTAGTAAAGTTCGTCACGGAACAAACCGTAGCCGACATGCTGCGCACGCAGGTTGATAGCTACGTGCACCAGAAACGCTACGGCTCCGAGTGCCAGGGCCGGGAAGAGCGCGCCGCGCCATGCCCGTTTCCGGCTTCCATTGCCCGCTTCGGCGCGTACTTCCCGCATTGCCTCGATCCCTGTCATGCCTGGCCTTTCTCTCCGCTTTCGCGGCTACAGCGGTAACGTGCTCAACTGGAGTTCCGGAGCATGGACAAGCGGCACGGCTCCTCGGACACGAGCGGCACCACCTGCCTAGCCATCAATTCGTCTTCGAGTTCGTGTTTCCGCTTCACGCACAGACTCAGGACGTGACCGGCACCATGGCGCATGAGAAAGAACCGCCATCGGCGCGCTTCGTCCCCGACCTCGTCCCCGATCTCGGCCTCGCAATGAGCGGCGAGCCCGGCTTCGCCATGCGGCTCGAAAGCGATAGCCCGGAAAGGCAGCGCCATGCCCATGCCATGGGCTTTGGCGTAGGCCTCCTTCAAGGTCCAAAGCTCCAGAGACCTGTCCATTCGATCTCCGGACGATAGGCCGAGCAAGTTCGCCTGTTCCTTTTGGCTTAGAAATTGGCTCTCCTCGCCGGCCAGGGAGTAGCGGTTGCGCCGGTTCTCGATATCCAGGCCGACGGCGCGGCAGCGGGTGACGGCAAGCGCCACCATCCCGTCCGTGTGCGAAAGACTGAAGCGCGGCGGCTCCCCATCCCGTTCCGTCCATGCCAGCTCCGGCCGCCCGAACGCGTTCGTGTCGAAGACCAACTCGCCTGGCCCGGTGCCCACATACCCGGCCAGGACCGTCCGCACGAGAGCCCGCGCCACCAGAAAGTCGCGCCTGTCCCGGTCGAAGAGCAGGCCGTGCCATCGCGCTCTTTCCTCGCTGCTCATGAGCCGCTCGTAGCGGGCCAAGAGCCCTGCATCGACGATCCTGTCGGGGCAAGCGAACCACAGATCGACTCGACGCTCGACCCGATGCCTGACTTGATGCTGGGGAAGCCCGGGAACGGCCCGCTCGCCCGCCGCATGCCCGCGGGCCGCTAACATGCGTGCCGCCGCAGCTCGGGGGAGAAGCCGGCCGGCATCTCGATCGCCCGAGAGGCGCCACCGGCGCTCCCATCCGCGATGGGCGCGCCGCCGTCGGCCGCGAAGAAGCGGAGCAGCTCTCGGTACCGCGCAACCATGCGTTCCACCTGCTCCCGCTCCCACACCTCGCCGTCGTACTCGGCGAGCAGGAACAAGCCGCGTCCGATGCCGCTGATATCGAACGAAAGCTCGGCCTTGGCGAATGCGTTGACGCCGGTCGCCAGGGTCACCGATTCCGGCTCGTGCGCGCCTTCGCTGCCCGACGCATCCCCCAATTCATCCAGTTCGTCCATGTGGAACGAGGCTTGGAACGAAGCCTGCCGGGACCCGCCCAAGGAACCCGCGAGCCTCGAGAGCGGCACCCCGGCGTGGGCGCGGTCCTCCCGCGCACCCTGCGCGACGCGCCGCAGGAGCTCCGAAAACGAAGGGTTCCCGGAGACGTCGGCTCGCAGGGGCAGCATGGTCCCGAACAGGCCGAGCGGCCCGCCGCGCTCCGCCTGCTCGCGATTGGGGCAGGTCGTTCCGACGACCAGTTCCGTCGCGCCGGTAAGTCGATGAAGCAGGACATACAGCGCCGTCAGAAAGACGTTCGCGAGAGAACTGCCTTCTCGCCGGCTGAGTTCACGGAGCGAGCCGGCGAGCTCTTCGGGGATCGCGCTTTCCACGCTTCCTCCCCTGTAACCGCGGCTTATCCCGCGCGGTCGAGCGCCGGGCAGCGCGAGCCTCGCGGGCACGCCCCGGAGACGGCGCTTCCAGTAAGCGAGGTCTTCCTGCGGCTTCGCACCGGCCGGCGACTCCCGCTTCTGCTCGACAAACTGCTCATAGGCGGCTCCAAGCGGCGGGAGTCCGTGATCGATCCGTCGCTCGAGCGACCCGTAGACGATGGCGATCTCGCGCCGCAGCGTCGCGATGGCGAACCGGTCGAGCAGGATGCCGTGCATGGTTGCCAGAAAGTAAAACTCCGCGGGGGACACGCGGACGACCTCGAACCGGTACAGCGGCCCGCTCTCCAGATCGAACGGCAGCGCGGACTGTTTGCGGGAGGCAGCGAGTACCGCGGCGAACGCGTCCTCGCCCGGGCCGCCCGGCAGGTCGCGCACGGGTGGCAGCGTTAGCGGCCCTGCGGGCTGCGCCTGCTGCCGTACCTCGCCTGTCTGTGTTTTGGAAAAAACCGTACGGAGCATCGGGTGGCGCTCGGTGAGGATCTCGAGCGTTCGCGTCAGCAGCGAGGTCGAGAGCTCCGCCCGCACCCTGAAGACGAGCGGCACGTTCAGTGCCGTGCTTGCCGGGTCCATCTGCTGCTCGAGAAAGAAAGCCTGCTGCGCCAGGGACAAAGGGCAGGGCCGGGGCCGGTCGAGCTTCGCGCGAAGCAGCTCAGCCAGGGCCGCCCGTTTGTTTTGCGCCGGGGCGGGCCTGGGCTCGCTCTCCCGGAGTGTCTCCGGCGCGCCCATGAGCGGACGCAGCTCCTTCGCGAGCAGGCCGGCAACCGCGGCCTGCTCACGCCGGATGAAGAAGTGGTCGCCCGCGAAGATACGGGACGAAAACGAGAGTCCCGCGTAGCTGGACCAGGCCTCGAGCGAGGCGAGCGGGACGCTCGCGTCGTCCTGGCCGCCGAGCACGGTCAGGGGGCAGCGTAGCGGCTCGTCCTCCCGGGCGCTGTAGTCCTCGCACAGGGCGAAGTCCGCGCGCAGCACGGCGAGTGAGCGGCCCAGCAGGTCCGGGTCCTCCAGAATCTCCGGCGGCATCCCCCCGTATTTGATCACTTCTTCCAGAAACTCGCCGTCCGGCAGACGGCTGATGGGGCTCGATTTCGCGATGCGCGGCGCGCGGGCGGCGGCGAGAAACACGTGCTCCGGCTGCCGCTTGCGGGAGCCGAGAACCCGGGCCAGCTCGTAGCAAACCAGGGCACCCATGCTGTACCCGAGGAACGCGAACGGCTTCTCCAGATACTCTTCCATGCACCTGCCGATCGCGCTCACCAAGGGCCCGATTCGCTCGATGAGCTTCTCCCCGGCCCGCGCGCCCCGGCCCGGATACTCCACGCCGCACACCTCGACGTCGGCGGGCAGGGCGGCGGCGAGTTGCTGAAAGAACGAAGCGCCCGTGCCCGCCGCGGGGAAGCAGAACAGGCGGATGCCCGCGTCGGGACGCGGCGTGTACGCGCGGATGAGCGGCCCGGCGTTCATGCGGACTCCGCGGCGAAAACGGCTTCCTCGCGGGCCCGCGCATGGGTCCGGTCTTCGACGATGACGCCGTTGTCGAACTTGAGAGTACGGTCGGCCAGGTGGTAGTAGTGCTCGTCGTGGCTGATGACCAGAACGGTCTTGCCCTGCCGCTTCAGGTCGAGCAGGATTTCGTCGTAAAACACCTTCTTGAAGGTGGGATCCTGGTCCGCCGCCCACTCGTCGAACAGGTACACCGGACGGTCCTCGGCGAAGGCGGCCAGCAGCGCGAGGCGCTTGCGCTGACCTTGCGACAGGGCGACGGTCGAGAACCGGTCGCTTTCGATCCTGACCTTGGAGGCCAGGCGGAGCCGGTCCAGGTAGCCGGCGGCGCGCGCGCCGAAGCCGTCGGACAACAGCCCGAACAGTCTGTCGAACAGGAAATTGTCCGAGAAGATGACGGAGAAGTTCTGCCGGTAGCGGTCGCGGTTCGCCGGCGTCACCGGCCGGCCGTTCAGCAGGATGCTGCCGGACTCCGGCACGTACAGGCCGGTGATCAGGCGGGCGAAGCTGCTCTTGCCGCTGCCGTTGCCGCCCACGATGAAGATCAGCTCCCCGGCGCGTATACGGACGTCGATGGGCCCGAGCGCGAACTCGCGGTCCTCGTCCTCGCGGTGGTAGGTGTAGCGCAGGTTCACCATCTCGAGCGAGCGGAACGGCTCGCCCGCGTCCGCGTCCGCCGCGGGGAGGTCGGAGGCCGCCGCGTTGCCGAGTGAAAGCCCGAGCGCCTCGATCTTGCCGACCGACACGGCGGCCCGCTCGAAGGCGGGCAGGACCCCCACCACGTAGTTGATGGGGCCGCTCATGTAGATCGTCATCAGGGTAAAGCCGGCCAGCACGGGCAGGCTCTGGTGGCCGAAGCGGGGCGCGACGAACAGGGTGACGCCGATGACCAGGAAGTAGAGCACCTGCCCGTAGCTGGCCGCCAGGGCGAAGATCGAGTGCCAGCGCAGCGAGAGCCTCCGCATCTCGAGCGCGGCGGGCTCCACCCCTTCCGAGAAGAAGGCCTCGCGCCGCCCCCGGTGCAGCTTCAGCTCCTTGTTGCCGTGGATCAGGGCCTGGTAGAAGCCGATCAGCACGTCCCAGGTGGCCCGGCCCTGCTTGAGGTAAGGCCGTGTGCGCCGCTCGATCAGGCTGTAGATGAAGACCCCGACGACGAATGTCCCGATGAACAGCAGCGCCAGCTTCCAGTCGAGCCAGAACAGATAGCCGAACCCGGCCAGGAGCACCGCGACGTTGATGCAGAGCAGGGGGAAGTTGGCGAGCGTGTCCGAAACCGCGAGCAGGTCCTCGGTCAGCACCGCCATCACCGCCGCCGGGCCGTGTGCTTCCACCTCCTGGAGCGAGCAGCCGAGCAGGCTGCGGCACAGGTGCATGCGGAGCCTGAAGACGGCGGTGGTCGAAAGCCTGAGCAGCAGGAGGTGCGAGACCAGATGCGAAACCAGCACCACGGCGATGACCGAGGCGAAGACCTCGCCCAGCGTGTTCGACGCATTGCCGAGGTGCGTCAGGCGCACGTTGATCAGGGCGAGCAGGACCGCGCTGGCCAGGCCGCCGGCGACCCCGGTGGCCACGGCCAGGAACAACAGCCACGGCGATTGCCTGAGCAGAAAGCCGATCAGCTTCACTGGGACGCCTCTTCCCGCATGGTGTGCAGCAGCGTGTCGACTTCCTCGTCGGACAGATCGGCGATTTGCTCGAGCAGCTCCTCCGGCTGCATGGCCGCCAGATCGCGGTCGCGCGAAGCGCTTTCTTCGCTCACCCCCGCTGGTGCTTCAGCCGGCGATTCCGTGTCCGGCACCGTGTCCGGCGCCGTGTCCGGGACTGTATCCGGCACCATGAGCGCGAGGAACTCCGCCGCCAGCGCGCGGATGCTGGGTCCCTTGAGCAGGCTGACGATCTGAACCGTCACGTCGATGCCGGCTTCCAGGCGACCCTTCAACTCGAGGCCGACGATCGAGTCCAGGCCGATCGCGGAGAGCGGCACCTCCATGCCCACGCTCGCCGGGTCGAGCCGCAGGCTCTCGCACACCGCGTCGCGAATCGCCTCTTCCAGGCGAAGGAGGCGTCCGGCCGAGTCGAGCTGCGCGAGCCGCGCGAACGTCACCCGGCCCCCCGGCCCGCGGCTGCCCGCGCCGCCCGCGGGCACCAGCCCGGCGACGAACGGCCACTCCGCGCCGCTCGGGTGCTTGCGCGCCCAGCTCAGCCAGTCCAGCGCGATCGCGCCGACCACGGGAGCGGTGCTCGCCCCGAGCAGCGTTTCCTGCAGCTCGAACCCGACCGCGGGGGAGATCATCCCCAGCCCCCCGGCGTTCATGTGCTGCGTGTTGAGCTCGGCCGCGGCCATGCCGATCTCGGCCCACGGCCCCCAGCACACGGCGAGCGCCGGCAGGCCGAGCTGCCCGCGGTGCGCGGCCAGGCCGTCCAGGAAGCCGTTCGCCGCGGCATAGTTGCCCTGGCCGGGCGAGCCCAGCATGGAGGCCAGCGAGGAGAAGAGCACGAAGAAGTCCAGGGGCATCTCCCGGGTCAGCGTATGGAGGTTCCACGCGCCGGCGACCTTGGAGGGCAGCGCGGCCGCCCAGCGCTCGGGCGTCATGTTCACCAGCAGGTCGTTGGCCAGCGCGCCGGCCGCGTGCATCACCCCGCGCAGGGGCGGCATGGCGGCCCGCGCCGCCTGGAGGATCTCCCGCAGGCGCGCCTCGTCGGCCACGTCGCCGGACTCGACCACGACCGCGGCCCCGGCGGCGCGCATGCGGGCCAGCGCCTGCTCGGCCTGCCCGGAGGGCGCCCGTCTGCCGAGCAGCAGGAGGTGCCGGGCTCCGCGGGCCACCATGGACTCCGCCAGACCCAGGCCCAGGCCGCCCAGACCGCCGGTGATGAGGTAGGTGGCGTCGGGCCGGAAGACGGGCCTGCTCTCTTCGTCCCCGCCCGGCTCGGGCGGCGGAAAGGCCATCACGGCCGTCTCCTCGGGCGTGGTCGCGCCTGGCTCCGGCAGGGCTTCCTCCCGCGTGTACACCCGCAATGGCCCGGGCTTCAGGTCGGCTGTCCCGAGCAAGCCGGTAACCGCGCTCAGCAGCTCGAAGGCCCGGTCCGGAGCGTGCTCCAGCAGGAGACCGAGGTCGATCGCGTGCAGGGAGACGCCGCCCCGGAGCTTGCGCGTCCGCATGTCGGCCAGCAACGCCGCCTGGTCTCGCGTGGCGTCCAGGTAGCGCCCGAAGGGGGCGAGCGCCTCCACGGTTTCAGGCGCGGCACCCGGCCTGCAATTCAGCAGCACGTTGACGCCCTTACGCCCGGTAAAGGCGAGGACTGCGGCGGGGGAGGCGAGCGAATCTTCCTCGACGATCGCCTCGAGCCCCATCGCCTGGAGCTTCGCGCGCTCCCGCTCGCTGCCGGCGGAGGCCAGAACCCTGGCTCCGAGGCCCCGAGCGACCTCCATCGCGGCCAGTCCCAACTCCGTACACGCGCCGTGGATCAGCACGGAGTCCCCGGCGCGCAGGTGCGCGACGTCCTCGAGCGCGAACAGCGCCGTGACCAGGGGGCGGACGGACGCCGCCGCTTCCGCCAAGCCGAGCGACGGCGGCTTGGGAGCCACCCGCGCCGCTTTCACCGTCAGGTAAGCCGCATAGCACCTGTCCTCGAGTACCACGACCTCGTCGCCCACCGCCAGGTTTTCGACGTCGCCGCCGACCGCGACGATGGTGCCCGCGCAGCCGTCGCCGCAGGCCGTGCCTGCGGGGGTGCCGCGCTTGAGCCGGACCGCGCCGAGGCGAATCTCCACCTCG
>CAXUEU010000117.1:0-9466 GCA_964250195.1 uncultured Acidobacteriaceae bacterium | reverse complement strand
GCGGCGCGCCGGGCCGGGTCGCGGGCGAGCGCGAGAACGCAGCCTGCCATCGCGGCAACGTCGCCGGGCGGGAACAGGAGGCCGCGCTCGGCTTCTCCCAGCAGCGCCGGAAGCGCCCCCAGGCGGGGCGCGGTCACGGGCAGCCCGGCGGCCATGGCTTCCAGCACCGACATGGGCATGGCATCGACGCGGGACGGCTGCACGAAGATGTCGAGCCCGGCGAGGAAGCCGGGCACGTCCGGCTCGAAGCCGCGGAACGTGACCACGCCGGCAAGCCCGAGCCGGTCCCGCAGGGCTACGAGACGCGCTCGCTCCGGGCCGTCGCCGGCGATCGCGAGGTTCGTTTCGGATCGTTCGCGGAAAACGGCGACAAAGGCGTGCAGAAGCAGGTCCACGCCTTTCTCGGGCGACAGCCGGGCGACGCAGCCGATGCAGACGCCGCCGTGTGCATGCGCGGCTCTCCGGGCCGGAACGCGGATGCCGTTGTCGATGCGCAGGAGTTTCGGCCCGCGCGCCAACCCGGGCCCGAGCCGCGCGGCGGTGGAATCCGACACCGCGACGACGCGGTCGAAGCACCTGACGATGCGGCGGTCCACGAATCCGTACAGACGCAGGGAGGGGGTTGCGTCTGTCCAGTTGTGGCAGGTGGTTACGGTCGCGACCGGCAGCCCGCTCGCCGCGAGCAGCCCCCACAGGTCGGACTTGTAGTTGTGGCAGTGCAGCACGTCGAACTGCCCCTCGCGCAGCAAACGGCGCAGGCCCGCGATGCCCGCCGCATGGAGCCTGCCGGACGAGGGCAGCACATGCGCCTCCATGCCGGCCTCTCGAAGGCGCGCCGCCAGAGGATTGGGCGGCAGCCCGGGCCGGGCGATCAGAGCCGCGGCAGCACCGTGTCCGCGCTCGCGCAAGGCCGCCGCGAGCTGGAGCACCACGTTCTCCGCCCCATAGAAGCCCCGGCTCGCGATCGCCTGGAGGATGCGCACCTAAATTCGCCCCGGGGTGCGCCCCGCCTCCAGCGCGCGATCACGGAAGGCCGTGCGCCAGAGCTTCCCGTAAAGCGCGTCGCCGGAAACGCCCCGCAGGGCGCGGCGCAGGGTGTATCCGGCCCACAGGCGGCGCACGGCGGCGGGGTCGGCCCGCAGATAGCGCACCAGCATCGCGAGCGGGGTCGTCCGGCGCACGATGAGCCGGCCTTGCACCGTCACCTCGCACCCGTCCGGGCCGTGCACGGTCCGCAGCAGCCCGGGCTCGGAGGTGTAAATGCGCCGGTAGCCGGCCGCCGCCGAGGCCCGGAGCACGGTGCCGTTGCCGCGGCCGCCGGGCAGCGAGAGCGCATCCACCGCGACCCCGAGCCGGTCTTCGAGCATCGCCCGCGAGCGCCGCAGCTCGCTCCAAAGCTCCAGCGGCGAGCAGTGCGTGAGCAGGGGGTGCGTGTGCGTGTGCGAGCCGACCCTGTGCCCCGCGGTGAGCAGCGCCCGCAGCTCGGCCCAGCCGGCGCACGCGGCTCGGCTGCCGACGTGCGCGGTGGGAGCGAAGAACAGCCCCCGCAGCCCCGCGGCTTGGAGCACCACGGGCGCGTGCTCCACGTGGGAGATGTGGGCGTCGTCGAAGGTGACCAAACCGCCGACTGCCTCGACTGCCGCGACATGGTTCGCGAACGCCGCGGGCGTGACGGCGTACACGTCGCGCCGGGGCGCGGCGGCGAGCTCGTGGTAGGCCAACACCATTCTCATGCGGCGGCCTCGCGTGACGGCATGGGCAGGGAAGGGCAGTCTACGCTCAGCTCCCGCCAAGCCTCGGCGAAAGAGCGGAACCGGTAGCGCGCGAGCAGGACGCGCAGCTTCGCTTCCATGCCGTCGAGGCCGGTGTAGTGGCGCAGCCGCGAGCGGGTACCGGCGGCAATGCGGGGCTGCGCGGGGTCGATCTCCCAGGGGTGCAGGTACACCACCGCGGGTTGCGCGAGCGCCGCGTGGGTCCAGGCCAGGGGCAGCGCGCGCAGGTAGCCGCCGCCCGCCGCGGGCAGAGCCCGGCCGCCGAGCGCGACCGTGGCCGGAGGAAACTCGAACAGGAACCCGCCCGCGTGCCGCCAGGCGTAGGGCGTGCGGCGCGCGCCGGGGATGCCGTACAGGTCGTGCCGGATGGGAAAGATGCTGGAATCCCAGCGGAAGCCGAGCTCGGCGAGGATGGGCAGAGCCCACAGGCTCCCGCGCGTGATGGACCAGGTGGGCGCGCGATAGCCCGCCACCCGCGCGCCGGCGGCATTTTGAATCGCATCGAGCGCGTCGCGGGTGTCCTCATGAAACTGCGCCGGGGTGAGGGTGTATACGGGCCGGTGCCAAAAGCTGTGGCAGGCCAGCTCGTGCCCGCGCGCGGCGATGGCGCGGACGAGCCGCGGGAAGCGCCGCGCGACCCAGCCCAGGGTGAAGAACGTCGCCCGTGCCCCATGCTCGTCGAACAGGTCGAGCAAGCGCAGGGTGTTCGCTTCCACGCGCGAGGGGCAGGCCGCCCAGGCCGAGCGCGGAACCTGCGCGGCGAACGCCTCGACCTGGAAGTAGTCCTCCACGTCGACGGACAGAATGTGCGTGGTCACGGCCTGCCTGCTTCTTCCTGCAATGCCGGCTCGGGCGCGGGAGCCGGGCGCAGCGCGCGGCGCAGCCCGGCGGCGCAGCCCAGCAGCAGCGCGCCCAGGGCGAACATCTGCACCGCGTCGCCGCCCGGGCCGTACAGGTGCAGGGACGCGGCCAGGTGCTGCCGCGCCGCGGCCAGGTGCTCGGCGGCGTGAAGCACGGCGCTAAGCCAGGGATGGGGTGGCATGGAAAGCCTCCGATTCTGGAGCGTGCTCGTGCGTGTTTGTGGCGAGCGAGGCGAGCGCCGCCCGCGCCGCTGCCTTCGCGATGCCGCACATCGCGTTGTTGTTGAGCGTGTCGTTCACGATCCGCGAGGTGTTCGCCAGAAGTATGCCGGCAAGAGGCGTGTTTATCGTCGGCGCGGAGTAGCCGAGCGTCGGCACGGGCTGCACGGCGCGCTCGCGAAACACCCACCGGCCCCGGACTTCCTCCGGCCGCAAGCCCGGGTGCATGCGGAGCAGGTCCGCATCGAATAGGCGCCACACCTCTTCGTCGGGTGCCTGGAAGAGCGGGTCGGACGGAACGGTGTACCGGGGCAGGTACACGAGCGAGTGTCCGCCGGTGTGCGCCGTGCCGGTCAGGTTGGTCATCTCCACCACGCCGGTCAGCGCGAGCGGGTCGGTGATGTTGGTCAGGTAGTACGGGCTGAGCGGGCGCGCTAGGACGAGCACGCCGCAGACCAGCGCCAGGTACTCCGCCCGGCGCAGGCGCGCGGTGTAGGCGGCGGGCAAGGCCGGGCAGAGCCTGGCGACGGCCTCGTTCGGCACGGTGAGAATGGCTTTGCCGTAGTAGCGCAGGCCGTCGGGCTCGCGCACGAACACGGTGCCGCCGCGCGAGCCGATCTCGTGAAGGCGCACGCCGCGACGGATACGCCCGCCCATCGCTTCGATCGCCTCGACCAGCCGGGCGAGCACTGCGGTGTAACCGCCCTCGACATAGCCCAGGCGCTCGCCCTTGGCTGCTCCCCGGTCGCGCGTCGAGTACAGACGGCGGATGGTCGCGGCCAGGAAGGCGGCCGAGGCCCGCTCGCGCGTCGGCCCCAGCTTGGCCCGCAGGAGCGGCTCCCACATCGCGCGCGTCGCTTCCTGGCCGAAGACGCGCTCGACCCACGCCCGCAGCGGCACGTTCTCGAGCTCCGGGTCGGCCCCGGCGCGCGCGGCATACAGCGTTCCCAACCCGAACCGCAGCTTGCCCCAGGTGGAGAGATGGGGAAAGCGCAAGAGGTCCACGGGTCGAGTCATGCGGTGCAGGCGGCCGCCCGAGAAAAAGCCGACCTCGGTCGCGGTCCAGCGGAGGCGGTCGCTCAGGCCCAAATCCTCAAGCAAGCCCAGCAGCGCCGCATCGGAGCGCAGGATGCAGTGATAGAAGCGGTCCCAGCGGAAGGGGCCGTAGTCGAACCCGGCGCTCAGGCCGCCGACCTCGCCGCGGGCTTCGAGCACGTCGACGGGCACGCCCGCGCGCAGGAGATACAACGCGCAGACGAGTCCGGTAAACCCGCCCCCCACGACGGCGACGCGCGGCAGTGCGTTCATTTCACCGTTCATTTCAGCGGCTCCCGCCGGCGACGGCAACACCGAGCGCGACCAGAGCCAGCGCCCAACCGCGCCGGGCAGGAATGCGCTCGCCCAGAAACACCCGGGCCAGCAGCGCGACCAGGATGTATCCCGCGCCCAGCGCGGGGTAGGCGTGCGACACGGGCATGTGCGCCAGCGCGGCGAACCACAGCGCGGTCGCGAGCGCGAACGAGGCCGCCCAGCCCAGGACCCAGGGCGATCGCAGTCTGCTGTTCCCCATCCCGCTTGAGCCGAGGCCCCGCTTGAGCGAGATCTGCGCGCAGCTGCCCAGAAGCACGCTGCCCGCGAGCGCCGGCCAGCCGGTCATGCTTCTCCCGCCTCTCCGGAGCCCACCAGCAGCGCCACCCCGAGGCTCAGGATGGCGATGCCCGCCCAGCGTCCGGGGCTCACGCGCTCGCCCAGCAGCGCCGCCCCGCCGAGGGCCACCAGCGCGTACGAGAGCGCGCTGAGAGGGAACAGGTAGCCGATCGCCGCGCGGGAGACGGCGGCGATCCACAGCACCGTGCCCAGGCCGTATACGAGCAGGCCCAGGGCCGCCGGCCAGGCCGCGAGCAGGGCTGCGGGGTCGGCGGCATGGCGGTTGAGCCCGTGCTTGATGAGCAGCTGGCCCGCGGAAGCCAGCAGCACCGAGCCGAGCGCGAGCCACTCCGCCCTGACCGCGGGTATCGCGATGGTGCGCCGGCCGGAAACGACGGCGGGCGTGCTCATGCGATCACCTGGTTGGCAGCGGCGGCCTGGGCGGCATGGAGAGCGGACCAGCGCCGGTGCGCCGGCGGCGGAAAGGGCAGAGCGGGTACCGGCAGGGCTTCGTGAATGGAGACCGGCACCCCGTCCACCTCCAGCGACCGCTGGGCCGCCTCCAGGATCTTGACCACCCGCAGGCCGTCTGCGGCATCGCTGCGGGGCTGGGAACGTGTGCGAACACAATCCAGAAAGTGCTGCATCTCGAGCTTCAACGGCTCGGCGCTCGAAATGCGCGGGATGCGGATGTCGCCGAAGCTCACCTGAATCGCCTCGCCGTAGGACCGGGGCGCGGCCGCTCCGGCGCAGTTGTCGTAGATGCGGACCTTTTCCGTCACCGCGGTGTCGTCGAAGACCACCATCTTTCGGCTGCCCACGATCGTGGTGCTGCGGACTTTATGCGGATCGAGCCACGAAAGGTGGATGTGCGCCATGAGCCGGTTGGGGAAGAAGAGGCTCAGGAAGACCACGTCCTCGATGCCCTCCTGGATATAGCTCTGGCCGCGCGCGCTCACGTCCGCGGGCTCCGCGCCCAGCATGTACAGGATCTGCGAGATGTCGTGCGGGGCAAAGCTCCACAGCGCGTTCTCGTCGCCGCGGATGCGCCCCAGGTTCACGCGCTGGGTGTAGATGTAGTAGATTTCGCCCAGCTCGCCGGACGCGATGAGCGTCTTGAGGTAGTTCACCGCCGGGTGGTACTCGAGCAGGTGCCCGACCATCAACACGTGCCCGCCGGCTGCGGCGAGCGCGCACAGCTCCTCGGCGTGCGCGGTCCTCAGTGTGAACGGTTTTTCGACGAAGACGTCCTTGCCCGCCAACAGCGCCTGCCTGGCGAGCGGATAGTGCGTCACGGCGGGCGCGCTGATGACGACCGCATCCAGCTCCGCGCCCAATTCTGAACTCAGGAGCATGTCCTCGAGCGTGCCGTAGGCGGCCACCCCCGGCCAGCTGTGCACCGCGCTCGCCCGGCGGCTGTCGCTCATGTCGGCCGCCGCGACGAGGCTGCATCCCGGCAGCTCGTACAGGCACCGGGCCACGTTCCAGCCCCAGGCTCCCAGGCCCACCACACCCACGCGGGGTTTCCTCTGTTCACTCGCCATGTCGTTCTCGCTCCCGCCACGGCTCAATGCACGTGGGGTGCCAACGGCCGGGTTTGCAGGTTCCGCCCGCCCCGGCGCGGGGCCGGGTGCAAGGGGAGGAGAGAAAGCGCGCAAAGCTTTGCACATTTCGCCTTCTGCTGAAGGCTGATCGCCGTGGCACTGCCCGTGCAAGTGCGGCTGCATGGACACCCTCGGCGCCACCACGCTCTCTCAACCATCCCTTGCGGAGCGGCAGCTCGACCGCATCCGCGCGCGCACGGCTCGTGTCGGGGTCATCGGCCTCGGCTACGTCGGCCTCCCACTTTCCCTGCTTCTCTCCGAGGCAGGCTTCCCGGTTACCGGCTTCGACATTGACCTCCGCAAGGTCGACACGCTCGAGAACGGCGGCTCCTACATCTACCGCATCCCGAGCACGGAGATCGCGCTCGCGCGGACCCGCGGCTTCGCGGCCACCGGCGAGTTCCGCCGACTGCGCGACATGGACGTGATCCTGCTGTGCGTCCCTACGCCCCTGACCGAGCATCGCGAACCGGACCTCACCTCGATCACCAAGACCGCGCACGCCCTGGCTCCGCACCTGCGCGCCGGCCAGCTGGTGGTGCTCGAAAGCACGACCTACCCCGGCACCACCGACGAGCTCTTGATCCCCATTCTGAACGAGGAAAACGCGGACGGGCTGCGCGCGCAGACGCCGGGCGATGAAGGCGGCTTTTACGTCGCGTTCTCGCCGGAGCGCGAGGACCCCGGCAACGATACGGTGGCGCGCCGCGACGTGCCCAAGGTGGTGGGCGGGCACGACCCCGTCGCGACCTCGCTGGCGGCGGAGTTCTACGCGAGCATTTTTACCCGGGCGGTCCCCGTCTCCTCCACTCGCGCGGCGGAGATGACCAAGCTGCTCGAGAATATCTACCGCTGCGTCAACATCGCGCTGGTCAACGAGCTCAAGCTGCTTTCGCTGCGCATGGGGCTCGATATCTGGGAGGTCATCGACGCGGCCAAGACCAAGCCGTTCGGCTTCCAGGCCTTCTATCCCGGGCCCGGCCTCGGCGGCCACTGCATCCCCATCGACCCGTTCTACCTGAGCTGGAAAGCCAAGGAGTGGGACTTCCACACCCGCTTCATCGAGCTGGCAGGCGAGGTGAACGAGGCGATGCCGGCGCACGTGGTCCACGCGACGGCGCGGGCTCTCAATACGCACGGCAAAGCCATGAAAGGCTCCCGGATTTTGGTCCTCGGCATTGCCTATAAGCGCGACATCGACGACCTGCGCGAGTCGCCCGCGCTCGAGATCATCGAGTCGCTGCGCCGCGAGGGAGCCCGGGTGGACTACCACGACCCGTACTTCCCCACGGTGGGCCGGGGCCGGCACTACGACCTCGATATGACATGCGCGTCGCTGGACCGGGTGGGCGAGTACGACTGCGTGCTGATCGTCACCGACCACTCGGACTACGACTACCCGCGGATCGTGGAGCAGGCCAGGCTGGTGGTGGACAGCCGCAATGCCACGCGCGGGATCGCGGCGGCGCATGTCGTCCAGTGCTGAATGGAGCCGGAACCACGACCACCCGAGCGGGGCTTCATCTCATGAAGCCCCGCTTCTTGCGCTTGGGTAAGCCTGCCACTTTCGTTGCAGCTTTTTTACCAACAGGTGAGTTAAGAGAGCATATCCTGCCCTATGTTACGAAAGGCATGTGAATAAGTCCTTTTCTTGTTTGACACAGCGCCGGACCTGGGCAATAGTGAGTTAGGCGAAAGAGAGCGAAAAGCTCCCGCGCGCGTCATGCCGCAGCCGATAACATACCTGTAAGATTTCCCGCCTGCTTTCGCTTTTCGCCATGCGGCTCCGCGCCTTGCTGTCCAGAGCAGTCCCTCTCGGCGCGCCGTTTCCACTCAACTTACCTTCTCTGGAGCTTACCCCCTTGAAAATCCTGACAGCCGCGGCGTTGCTCGCCGCAAGCGGGACTGCCCTCGCGCAAACCGCCGCTCCCTCCCTGTTCTATTCCGACCTCGCCTCCGGCCCGGTCGGTGCCATCGTGACCGTATACGGCGCGAACCTCGGCTCGTCCGTCACGCTGAACGGACAAAACGCGACGGTCGTCTCCGCGTCCCCATCGAAGATCAGCTTCGTCGTGCCCCAAACGAGCTCCGGGCCGATCGCCGCGGGCGGGTCCAACAGCCTGCCGTTTGCCGTGCGCGCGGGCCATGTTTTCTTTGTAGACAAGAATGGCTCGGACTCGGCCAGCGGCTCCTCCGCCGCGCCCTGGCGGACCGTTCCATATGCCTTCAACAAGGCAGCCTGCGGCGACGTGGTGTATGCCCGCGACGGCGTCGCGCAAACCTCGCAGGACGACTACGGCGCGGCGCTCGCGGTTACCCGGCGCTGCTCCGACGCGACTCCCATCGCGCTGGTCGGCGCGCCCGGCGCGACCGTCACCATCGGCAACACCGCGCTCGAGTACGGCATCCGCAACCCCAACCTCAGCAACAACGGTTTCAACGGGATTGTGCTCGCGAATCTGACGATCCGCGGCGGCAACGAGGGCATCGACGTCGCGGGCTCGCAGTACTGGCGCATCGTCGCGAACGACATCCAGGCCCCGAACGGCGGCGGCGAGGCGGCCGTCGTGCAGGTGCAGGAAACCTCCAACGTCGAGTTCCTCGGCAACACGATCCACGACTCCGGCGCGGGCGGGACCAAGTATTACCACTCCTTCTACGCGACTACCGACTCCAATCACATCGAGGTAGGTTGGAACACTATCCACGATAACAAGAGCTGCCGCGGCGTGCAGTTCTACTCTACCTCCGGCTCGCCGCAATACGACCTGAGCGTGCACGATAACATCATTCACGGCCAGGAGTGCGACGGAATTAACTTCTCCACGGTCGATGCGACCAAGGGTCCGATTACCGCCTATAACAACCTGATCTATCACGTCGGGCTGGGCGGCACCAACGACGGCCTGCCGAACTACAGCTGCATTGCCAGCCTGGGCTACGGGGCAAGCGGCGGCCAAATGGTGTGGAGCGACAACACGGTAGCCGATTGCGGCCCGGCCGGCGGGTCCACCGCGGGCGCGTTCACGGGCCAGAGCGGCTCGCCGCAGATCGTGCTCAACGGCAACCTGGTTCTGCAAAACGCCGGGGAACCGCTGTACAGCCATGATTCCAACACGAGCCTGTTCACGGCCAACTCGGGCTACACCGGCCTGAACGGCACGGCCGGCGTGGTCGACGCGAACTACCAGCTCCTCGCGGGCAGCCCTGCCATCGGCAGGGGCGCGGGCGTGCAAGGCGTTGCCTTCGACCTCGCCGGCAAGGCTCGTCCGCAGACCGGAGCGAGCGACGCGGGGGCGTTTCTGTTCGGCCCCGGCGCGGCTACCGCGCCCGCGCCGCCTCCACCGCCCACCCCGAATCCGCC
>CAXUEU010000116.1:0-9670 GCA_964250195.1 uncultured Acidobacteriaceae bacterium | reverse complement strand
CTTCTTCCTTGACCCTTCCCCCTCTATCCCTGCTTCTCCCCCAGCGCCGGAAACGCGGTAATCCGCAGCTTCGCCGCCGCGTACGGGACCAGCGTCAGCGTCTCCTCCGCTTCCGCGCCGGCGACCGGGCTTTGCGGGGGCGCGGCGGCCACGCCGTCCTCAGCCTGCCACTTGGGCAGCTTGCGGGCTTTTACCTCCAGGGTGACGGGTGCCTCGGCTCGCGCGAACGGCCTTGCCTTGACCGCGCTTTCCTTCGCCACGGCTGTCCCCGGCGCGACCGCGTAGTTCCACGCGCCCGAAGGGAACACCTGCCAGTCGGCGGTCATGCCCCGGTCGCGCAGCTTGACCCAGCTCTCCCCGATGGGCAGTGAAAACACCAGCGGCCCGCGCTCCAGGGCGACCGAGTCGTTGAACCAGCGGCTCGCGCGCGGCTGCATCGGGAAGTCGAGCTCGACCACGTCGCCCGCCTTCCATGTCCGCTTGATGCTCGCGAAGGTTCCGGGAGCGGGCGCGGCTTCGGCTTTGCCGTTGACCTTGAGCGAAGCCCCCGCGGCCCATGCCGGCACGCGCACCATCAACGGGAACGCCGCCGGTTTCTCCGGCGTGACGGTCAGCTTCACCGTTCCGCGAAATGGGTACTCCGTCTCCTCCACGACCCGCACCGGCACACCCGCGACCTTCGTCTTCACGGAACAAGGCGCATACGCCGCCGCGACCAGCCCTCCGCGGCCGCCCATCCAGAGACTCGACGTGAACTTCGGCCACCCCTGGTGGAAGTTCGCCGCGCAGCAGCCGAAGTTCGGCTCCAGGCCGTACAGGTTCGACTCCGGCCCGTCCGTGGTCCAGGGCTTGTGGTGCAGCGAGCACTCCACCTGGTTCGGCTCCTGATTGTACTGGTGCGCCCACATGTCGTCACTAAACGTACCGGGCAGCGCATTGTACGCGAGCTTTTCCAGCCGGTCGCCCATGGATGGGTCGCCCAGGATCGCCAGCGACTGCTCGAGCGAATACATGGCCTCCACCACCGCGCACAACTCGATGCCCTGCGAGGGGTTCGGCCCGGCCAGGTGCTCGTCGGCCGAGAACATCCCGTTCGGGATGCCGTGATACTTGTCGAGCGCCGCCAGCTGCTGCCCGTAGCCGGCCCGGTCCGCCGGGCTGCCCGTCAACAGCCATGCCACCGGCGAGGCCTTGAGCGCCTGCGCGTTGTTCACCCCGTGGGTCGAGAGCGACGCATCCTTCAGCCCGTTCGCCGTCGCTTCCGGCTCCTTCTGGTCCAGCCCCAGCGTGGCGCGCGTCATCTTCTGGGTGTACTTGAAGTCGGCAAACTGCGCCTGCCAATCGAACCCCTGCCTGTGCAGCAGCGCGGCGAGCTCCAGCAGCGATGGATCCTTGGTCCGCTCGTACAGCCACAGCACGGTGAGCGTGTTGTCCTGCCAGCGGAACTTGCCCCAGTCCCGCAGCGGCCGGCCGGGCAGGGCCGTCCGCTGATAGGCGAAGTACTTCGTCATGAACGGGACCACGCGCGGGTCGCCCGACGCCTCGGCGTACTGCGTCAGCACCTTGAGCGCGACCATCCGCGGCCACCAATCGTCGTTCGTTTTCGGGCCGAACATCCCGTCGGGCGTCTGGCTCGCGAGCGTCCAGTCGATGTACCGCTGCGCCTTGGCCTTGAGCTTGTCATCGTTGAGCAAAACCGCCAAAGGATAGAGTCCGTCCAGGAAGTACGGCCCGCGTTCCCAGCTCTCGCCCGTGCCGCCCAGCCAACCGGAGTTCGGCCCCACATCGGCCCAGGTCTCGTCCAGGTGGCCGCCCAGGCCGTCGGCTTGCGTTTGCAGCTGCGCCTTGAGCCAGCCCGCCGGCATCACCGCGCCCAGCGGCAGCAGCTCGAACGCCTTGGCTTGCAGCGGCGCCGCGCCCGACGGAACCGCCCCATACAGCGGCCGCGCCGCCAGCACAGCCGTCCCGAACCCTGCCAGTGAAGCCTCCTGCAAAAACCGCCGCCGTGTTCTACGCATCGCACCCCTCGCAAGTCTCTGGCATTCTACCTGCGGGACCGCACGGCTGCCGAGTCATTCTTTACTCTGCCTTTACCGCCCCGTGCTAGGCTTATGCAAACTCCGACTATTTCAGTCTGCATTCGCGGCAGACACACTCAGGATGACGCTTGATCGCCGTACGAAACTACCAGGCTCGCCTTTGCCGGGCTTTCATCGCATGTTGCTTGTCGGCTGCCCTCAGTTCGGCGCGCGCCGAGGACCCCGCCGTCGCGCCGCAACAGGCGGGCGGTCGTCAGTCCACACAGAGCCTTGAAAAAGCCCAGAAAGCGGAGGAACGCGGCGACCTGCTGACCATCTTCCGCCACCCGAACGCACCCCCTTGGTACGCCGCCGGCCAGGTCAACATCATCTTTCAGGCCCACCCCACATTCTCCTCCCCCTACGCGGGACCCAATAGCTTCACCGCTCCCGGCGAGTACAAGACCTCACTCGTCGGCACTCTCTTCCTAGCCGACGAAATCCAGCGCCTGTGGAACCGCCCCGCCACCGAGCGCAACCAGCGCTATGACACCGACTTCATCCTGGACGTCGAGTCCACCGGCGGCCGCGGCCTGAGCCAAGCGCTCGGCCTTGCCGGGTTCACCAACCTCGATGTCGTCCGCAATCCGACGCTCGGCTCCAAGCCGTACATCGCCCGCGTGCAGATTCACCAGACCGTCGGCCTCACGCGCGAGACCGTCGAAACCACGCGCGGCCCGCTCTCGCTTGCCACGGCCGGGTCACTGCGACGCTTCGACTTACGTCTCGGTAAGATGACGCTGCCCGACCAGTTCGACCTGAATTCGGTCCTGAGCGATTCGCACCTGCAGTTCACCAACTGGACCATCGACAATGACGGGGCTTACGACTACGCCGCCGACACCCGCGGCTATACCTACGCGGCGGTGATCGAGTATCAGGATCGCGACTGGGCCGCCCGCTACGCCCTTGCCGCGATGCCGACCGTGGCCAACGGGATCAATCTCGATTTCGCCCTGCGCCGCGCACGCGGTCAGAACATGGAGTTCGAGCTGCGCAAGGGTCTCCTGCCGCGCCGCGGGGGTAAGCAGCGCGTGCTGGCTTTTGTAAACACGGCCCATATGGGCGACTACCGGCAAGCTGTCAATGGCTACCTGTCCGGCGCGACGCCCACGCCGCGGATCACCAGCTACGAGCGCAATGGCGCGGTCAAGTATGGCTTTGAATACAACACCGAGGACCAGCTCACGGCACACGCCCGGCTCGGGGCACGCTTCGGCTGGAACGAGGGGCAGCACGAGTCCTTCGCCTACACCGAGGTGGACCAGTCCGTCACTGTCGGCGGCGACTACGACGGCGCGCAGTGGCACAGGCCCAACGACAAAACCGGCATTGCCCTCGTGTCCAACGCGATCAAGCGGGACCACCAGAACTACCTGCGTCTCGGCGGGCTCGGCTTCCTGCTCGGCGACGGGCGTCTGAATTACGGGCGCGAAACGACCGTCGAAAGCTACTACAACCTGCACACCTGGCGCGGGTGGTATTTCGCCGCCGGTCTAAGCCACATCGCCAACCCGGGCTACAACCGCGACCGCGGACCGGCCTGGGTCCCCTCGATCCGTACGCATTTCGACTTTTAGGTTCTCGCGTCGGCGCGAAAAGAAGGGCGGCCCTGAGTGGCCGCCCTTTTCGCTCGCTTGCCGGCTCTTGTGCTGTTCGGCGTACTTGGTGGTGTGGTGGTGCTCCTTGCCGTCCGGCCCGGTGTAGGCGCGGCTTTCGAGATCGCCCGCGCTCTGGCCGGTTGAGGGCGAGCCCTCGCCGGTGTGCGCGGAAGCTTGCTTGTGCGATCCGCCGCCGGTGTGGGTTGCGCTGCTTGCCTTGCTGCTTGCCTTATGGTCCGCGCCCTTGGTCGTGGGGGCCTCATGGTGTTCGCGGGGCTCCGCCGCGCTCTTGTGCGGGTGCTTACCTGTGCCTTCCTGCGTCGTGGCGGCCATGATTTTTGTTCTCCTGGGGGTAAGCTGGAAGTGCTTATGGCAGATACGACGCGGCACCGCCGGGCCTGCGTTGTCTTTCGTTTTCCACTGGCGAGCCCGCGGTTGATAGCATGGACCCGCACCGCACAAATCCATGACAACCATCCAAGGCCCGGCACTCTTTCTCGCGCAGTTTCTTTCCGACCAGCCTCCGTTCAACACGCTCGACGGGATCGCCGCCTGGGCCGCCTCGCTCGGCTTCAAGGCTGTCCAGCTGCCGTCTACCGATCCGCGCCTCTTCGACTTCAAGCTCCTCGCCGAGAGCCGGGCCTATGCTGAGGATTTGCAGGATCGGCTGGCCCGGCACGGCCTCAAAATTTCCGAGCTGTCCACCCACCTGCAAGGGCAGCTGATCGCGGTCCATCCGGCCTATTCCGCGCTTTTTGATTCTTTCGCCCCCGCGCCGGTCCGCGGCCATGACAAGGCCCGCCGCGCCTGGGCCGCGGAGCAGCTCACCCTCGCCGCTCGCGCGTCCCGCAATCTCGGCCTTGCCGCGCATGCCACCTTCTCCGGCGCGCTCGCCTGGCCGTATGTCTACCCCTGGCCGCAGCGGCCTGCCGGGCTTATCGAGGAGGCGTTCGCGGAGCTTGCCCGGCGCTGGCGGCCCATCCTCGACTGCTTCGACGAAGCCGGCGTGGACCTGTGCTTCGAGCTCCACCCCGGCGAGGACCTCCACGACGGCATCACCTTCGAGCGTTTCCTGGCCGGCGTGGGCCATCCTCCGCGGGCCAGGATCCTCTACGACCCCAGTCACATGGTCCTGCAAGGGATGGACTATCTCGCTTTCCTCGACCACTACCACGCATATGTCCGCGCCTTCCATGTCAAGGATGCCGAGCTGCGGCCGAGCGGGCGCTCCGGCGTTTACGGCGGGTACCAGGGCTGGGCGGAGCGCCCGGGCCGCTTTCGCACGCCCGGGTTCGGGCAGGTCGACTTCGGCGCGGTGTTCGCGAAGCTGGCCCAATACGATTACTCCGGCTGGGCCGTGCTCGAGTGGGAAGACCCGCTCCAGTCCGCCGAGGACGGTGCGCGGCTGGGGGCCGAGCTCATCCGGCGCTCGATTCTGCGCCCCGCGGAGCACTCCTTCGACGATTTCGCCGGAGCCGACCGTGATCCCGCCTCGCTGCGGCGCGTGCTCGGCTTACAGCCGCCTGGCCCAGCGGATTGAGCCACATCGCCATCACCCCGCAGGGCACGGTTCCTTTTCGCGTCGGCGGCAGCCCCGCCCGGCGCGGGAGTTCCAGGCCAAAGCGGAGCTCGGCGGCGTCGCGGGCGTGGTCGCTCCCCTGGTCGGCAAGCAGCCGAAAGACTGGAAGTTCCTGATCCTGCAAGGGCAGGCACCGGCCTTTGTCCGGGAAGAAGGGCAGTTCTACGAGGACGGCCCCGTGTGGCGCGTCGATCAGATAGGGCCGGTGACGCGCTAGCAATCTGCCTCGCCGGCCTCGATTTACCCGGCCATGGCTTTGCGCAGAACCTCTTCCATCCGCATCTGCCAGCCCTTGCCGCCGGACTTGTAGTGCTCCAGCACGTCCGGGGCCAGGCGGATGGAGATCAGCTTCTTGACAGGGGCTTTCTGCGGGCCGCGCCTGCGCAGCGCGAGCGCCGCCTCGAAGAACGCATCGACCGCCGCGTCGTCGTTCGGGTCGTACAGGCCCTCGGCCCGGTCGTCGTCGTCGTAGGGGATGGGTGCGTCCTCATCAATGTTCTTCACCCGCTCCCAATCGGTTTGACTTTCTAAGTTCTCCATAAAGGCGACGCTCCTTTCTATTTGCGACTCTGAGTGAGATGACCCGTATGCTCGCGCCTCGCTCCACGTAGGCCAGGGTCAAAACCCGTCCATGGAGCGCAACCATGGCAAGATCCGTGAAGCGTGCCTCTCCGTGACGTGGACTCGGCAGCGTCTCCTTATCCGTGCTCTCGTAGACCAGGTGGGCATCGACAAAGTCCAACTTGTGTTTCAAGAGATTCGCTTCGCGCTTCTTTTCATCCCAGCTGTACTCCACACCCACATTGTAGATGCGATCAGCAACCTGAGCATCTCACGCCGCCCGGCGGCGACGGCGCGGTAATATGAATGTTGAAAAGGACTCCGCCTCCATGTCCAAGACCTTCCAGCGCTCCACCTTCGGCCTTGCCGTCACTGTCGCCGTCCTGGTGCTCATCGGCGCGACCCTCCCGGCGAGCGTGCGCGCCGGCGGCGTCTCCACCGACGGCAGCGCCTACAAGCAGATGGGCGTGTACGAGGAGGTCCTGCGCAAGATCCAGAACTTCTACGTCGTGCAGCCGAGCCTGCCCGCGGTGACCGACGGCGCGCTCCACGGCTTCCTGGAGTCGCTCGACCCGGACTCCAGCTACTTGACGCCGGAAGAGTACAAGACCTACAAGGCAGCGCTTGCCGCGACCTCCGCCCCCGGCGGATCCGAATCCATCGGCCTGCACGTCGACAAGCGCTTCGGCTACGCGACCGTGGTTTCGATCCTGCCCGGCAGCCCGGCCGACAAGCAGGGTCTGCAGGATGGCGACGTGATCGAAACCATCGACGGCAAGAGCACGCACGACCTTTCGGTCGCGATGATCCGCCTGCTGCTCCAGGGCAAGGCCGGCACTCCCGTCTCGCTCGACCTGATCGTGCCCGGCAAGGAAGATCCTGTTACCAAGAAGCTGGTGCGCGCCCCCGCGCCCGCCCCCGCGCTCGTCTCCCAACCGTATGAGAACGGCGGCATTCTCTATCTCAAGCCTGCGGTGCTCACGAAAGAGCGCGTTACCGAGCTCGAGGCCGCCCTGAAAATCGCGAAGAACAAGAAGATCCTGCTCGACCTCCGCGATGTCGCCTCCGGGGACGAGCAGCAGGGCATTCGCCTGGCCAATGCGTTCCTCCAGTCCGGCACCATCGGGAGCCTGAGCGGGCAAAAGTTTCCCGCGCAGACGTTTACCGCCGATCCCCAACACTTCGTCACCGCCGCGCCGCTCGCCGTCCTGGTCAACCACGGGACCGCGGGGGCCGCGGAGATCGCCGCCGCCGCCATCCTGGCCGCCAAGCGCGGCGACTTGGTCGGGGACCGCACCTTCGGCGAGGGCACCGTGCAGAAGACGATCGACATGCCCGGGGGCGCGGCCCTGCTGCTCACCGTGGCCAAGTACAACGCGCCCGACGGCAAGCCTATCCAGGAGAACGCGGTCAAGCCCAACATCCAGGCCTCGCTTTCGATCGACCAGTTCCTTGCCGAGCAGGACGAAACCCCGGCCGCCCCGAACCACCCCCGCGTCGACGACCAGCTCAACAAGGCCCTCGACGTGCTCAAGGGCAAGCAGAGCTAAGGCCCAGCCCTGAGCACCGCGCCCGCACCCGTCCGACGTCAGGCCATGCTCCACGAAGCGGCCCGGCGGCGCAGACTGCGGCGCGCGGTGCTTATCGCGCTCTGCGTCCTCGCGGCGGCTTTCGGCTCCCTCGGTGGGCTGGTTCTCGTCGACTCGGTCGACCTGCCCGAGATCGCCGAACTCGAACGCTTCCACCCCTCCACGGTCACCGAGCTCTACGACATCCACGGCGAGCGCTTCGGGGCATTCTCGCTGCAGCGCCGCGTGCCCGTGCGCTACGACCAGTTCGCGCCCACCCTGCGCGATGCCGTCATCTCGATCGAGGACAAGGGCTTCGCCCACCACTTCGGGATCAACCCGTTTCGCGTCGTCGGGGCCGCCTGGCACGACCTGCGCACCCACGGCAGGGCCCAGGGCGCGTCCACCCTTACCATGCAGCTGGCGCGCAACCTGTTTCTGTCCGACGAGCGCACCGCCGGCCGCAAGCTCCAGGAAACCTTGTTGTCCATCGAGATCGAGCGCTCCTTCACCAAGGAGCAGATTTTCACCCTGTATGGCAACCAGATCTATCTCGGCCACGGCGCGTACGGCTTCGAGGCGGCCGCAGAGCTGTATTTCTCGAAGCACGCCCGCGACCTCGCCCTGCCCGAGGCCGCCCTGCTCGCCGGGCTGCCCAAGGGGCCTGAGGAGTTCTCCCCGACCGCGCACCCCGACCGCGCCCTCCGCCGCCGCAACCAGGTTTTGGCCGCTCTGCGCTCCGACGGCAGAATCACCCGCGCCGAAGCGGAATCGGCGGAGGCGGCCCCGCTCGGCCTGGCGCTCGAACCGCCGCCCGCGACCGAGGCCCCGTGGTTCGTCGAGGAGGTACGCCGCCGGCTGGAACGCGAGCTCGGGTCGGAGACGGTGCACCAAGCCGGGCTGCGGGTGTACACGACGCTCGACCTGGGCCTCCAGCGCACCGCCAACCGCGCGGTGCTCGACGGGCTGGCCGCCTTCGAGCGCCGTCAGGGCTGGCGGGGGCGTCTGCCCCGCGCGTCCGTCGTCGAGGCGCGCCACCCCGACTGGGCCTTCCCGCTGAGCGCCGGAGGGTACGTGCATGCCCTGGTCGCGCGCGCGACCTCCTCCGTCCTCGAAGCCCGAGCCGGCGCGCAAACCATCACGCTCGCCCCCGCGGAGTGGGCCTGGACCGGCCTTGCCCAGCCGGCCCGCGCGGGCGACCTGGTCTATCTGCGCCTGACCGGCCAGGCGAATGGAGTCTGGCGCGCTACCCTCGAGCAGGACTCCGGCGCGCAGGCCTCGCTGCTCGCGCTCGACAATGCCTCGGGCGGCATCCTGGCCATGGTCGGCGGCCGCGACTACGCCCTCTCCCAGTACAACCGCGCCACCGAAGCGCAGCGCCAGGTCGGCTCCTCCTTCAAGCCCTACGTCTACACCGCCGCCGTCGAGGCCGGGGCCACACCGGACCAGACCATCCTCGATACCCCCGCGACGTTCGGCAACTACACCCCGCGCGACTACGAGGGCAACACGCTCGGCGAGATCACGCTCGAGCACGCTTTTGCCGACTCGCGCAACATCCCCGCGGTGCGCATCGCCGCCGCGCTCGGCATGCCCCGCATCGCCGAGGTCGCTCACCGGTTCGGCATCACCGCGCGGATCCCGCCCTACCTGCCGGTCGCGCTCGGCGCGGTCGAGATCTCGCTCGCCCAGCAGCTGTCCGCCTACTCCGTCTTCCCCAATGACGGCCTGCGCGTTCCCCCGCGCCTCATCCGCCGCGTCACCGACTCCGACGGCGTCCCGGTCGAGCTCGCCGGACCAACCGACGCGTCCGGTGGACGACCCGGCGCGACAGCAGTCATAAGCCCGCGCACGGCCCGCACCATGGTGCGCTTCCTGCGCTCCGTGACCGCGCCCGGCGGTACCGGGGCGGCGGCCGCGGCGCTCGCGCATCCCGTCGCCGGCAAGACCGGTACCACCAGCGGCTCTACGGATGCTTGGTTCCTGGGCTTTTCGCCCTCGGTCACTTGCGGTGTCTGGGTCGGCTATGACACGCGCATCCCGCTCGGCGAGAGCGAAACCGGGGGCAAGGCCGCCCTGCCCATCTGGATGGACTGGATGCGCGCCGCCGATGCCGCCCACCCCGACGAGCGCTTTCCTTGAGAGGCGAGTGGCAAGTGGCGAGGGACGAGGGGCAAGGGACGAGGGACGAGGGGCAAGGGGCAAGGGGCGAGGGACGAAGGATAAGCGGCGAGAGGCGCTCCTTCCTTCTTCAACAAGCAGGCAAGCCAAGCTGTTCGTAGA
>CAXUEU010000115.1:0-9716 GCA_964250195.1 uncultured Acidobacteriaceae bacterium | reverse complement strand
CCCTCCAGGGCGCGGAGAGCCCGGACACACCGGTGCTCCAGCTGGGCGGCGGCAACGCCTTCGCCCTCGGCGCGGCTTCCTTCGACGACGGCGGCGTGGTCGTCGTCGCCCTGCCGCTGCCCCCGGGCCTCGGCGATACCATCGGCGGCATCGCCGCGGGCACGCGCGAGTACTACGCCACCTACCGCGAGCGCCGCGCACTGCGCAGCACCTTTCTCCTGCTCTTGTCGCTCGTCACCACCCTTACCTTTTTCGCTTCCTCGTGGCTCGCGCTCTTTCTTTCTCGGCAAATCACCGCGCCGGTCGAGGCCCTGGCCGACGCCATGGACGCCATCGCCGAGGGCGATTACCGCCGCCGCATCGCCCCCACCGCGACAGAAGAGCTCAGCGAGCTGATCGGGTCCTTCAACCAGATGGCGACCGACCTCGAGGAGTCCCGGCTCATCGCCGACTCCTCGACCGCGCAGATCGAGCAGGCCAACCGCCGCCTGGAGCATCGCCGCCACGAGCTCGAGCTCATCCTCGAAACCATCCCGTCGGGCGTGGCGGTGCTCGACGGCGCGCGTGCCATTCTCCAGGTCAACCGCGCGTTTCTCGATCTTGTCGACGCGCCCGCCTCCCAGCCGAAGCTCGATCAACTGCTCCCGCCCGCCATTCTCGAGGAGGTGCTCCGCCTCGAGCGCCGCGCCCAGCGCATGGGCGTAGCCGGGGTGGAGCTCGAGCTGCCCGCCCCCGGCAAGACCCGGTCCCTCTCCGTGACCATCGCCGTGCTGCACCTGGGCCCCGACGCCGACGGGCACGACCGCCGCGGTTCGGTCCTGGTTCTCGACGACGTCTCGGAAGTGCTCGAGGCGCAGCGCCAGGTCGCCTGGAAGGAGGTGGCCCAGCGCGTCGCCCACGAGATCCGGAACCCGCTCACCCCTATCCTGCTTTCGGCCGAGCGCATCCAGCGTCAGCTCGACCGCAACCCCCACCTGTCGGACCCGGTGGTCCGCAAGTCCACCGAGGTCATCCTCGGCTCGGTCGAAGGCATGCGCCTGCTGGTCGACCAGTTCGCCGCGCTCGCCGAGTTTCCCGCCGCCCAGCCCCGGTCCGCCTCGCTCAACGTCATCGCGGAGTCGGCCCTGCTCCAGTTTCACGGGCGGCTCGCGAACATCCGCATCGAGCTGGTGCTCGACCCCGCGCTGCCGCCCATCCTGGCCGATCCCCACGGCCTCCAGCGCGCCCTCGCCATCCTTATCGACAATGCGGCCGAAGCCATGAGCGGGACGCTGCACCGCGTACTCAGCCTCGAAACGACACTGAGCGAGAGCTCCGGAATGGCCGAGCTTACCGTCACCGACACCGGCCCGGGCCTTTCCCCGGAGGTTCGCGAGCGCCTGTTCCTTCCTTGGTTCTCGACCAAGCAGCGCGGCACCGGGCTCGGCCTGGCCATCGCCGCCAAGATCGTCGCCGACCATCACGGCACCCTGCGCGCCGAGCAGCGCGGGGCTTCCGGCGCTTCGTTCATCCTTGAGCTCCCCCTCGCCCGCGTCGTCGAGCAAGAGCCGGTGCCCGCGTGACCCACGTCCTTGTCGCCGACGATGAGGCCGACATCCGCGCGTCCCTGTCGGAGATCCTCGCCGAGGAGGGCTACGCGGCCGCCGCCACGGGCTCCGCCGCGGAGGCCCTTACGCTGCTGCGCGACGCCCACTACGATGTCTTGCTGCTCGACATCTGGCTGCCAGACCGCGACGGGCTCGACGCGCTGGCGGAGATCGGCGCGCTGCCGGCGGAGGGCCGGCCCGAGGTCATCATGATCTCCGGCCACGGCTCCATCGAGACCGCCGTCCGCGCCACCAAGCTGGGCGCGTTCGACTTCCTCGAAAAACCGCTCTCGCTCGAGCGCACCCTCATCACCATCAAGAACGCGGTCGAGAAGCGCCGCCTGCGCGCGGACAACCGCGAGCTGAAGCAGCAGTTGCCCCGCGGCGCGTCCATCACCGGCAACAGCGTCTCTGCCCGGGCGCTGCGCCGGCAGATCGGCCTCATGGCACCCACCAACGGCCGCGTACTCATCTTCGGCGAGTCCGGTACGGGCAAGGAGCTCATCGCGCGCGCCATGCACGCGGAGAGCCCCCGCGCCGAGCGCATCTTTCTCGAGCTCAAGTGCGCCGCCATCCCGGAGAACTTCATCGAGTCCGAGCTCTTCGGTCATCGCAACGGCGCGGTCCCCGGCGCGCCGCCGGACAAGCGCGGCACCTTCGAACGGGCTGATGGCGGCACCCTTTTGCTGGATGAGGTGGGCGACATGAGCCTCAAGACCCAGGCCAAGGTGCTGCGCGCGCTCGACGAGCAGAGCTTTACCCCGCTCGGCGGACGCGAGCCGCTGGAGGTGGACGTGCGCGTGATCGCCACCACCAATAAAAACCTCGAGGAGGAGATCGCGCACGGCAACTTCCGCGAGGACCTGTTCTACCGGCTCAACGTCATTCCCTTTTTCGTCCCGCCGCTGCGCGAGCGCCGCGAGGACATTCCCCCGCTGGTGCGCGGCTTCCTCGCCGAGCTGGGCCGCGAGTACGGCCGGCCCAACGTGGAGATCGCCGCCGAGGCGGTCGAGGCGATGCAGGGCTACCCGTGGCCCGGCAACGTCCGCGAGCTCAAGAACATCGTCGAGCGCATGCTCATCCTCAACCCGCAGGCGGCCCGCCTGGAGCGCCGCCACCTGCCCGCGCCCATGCTGAAAACGAAAGCGCCAGGCCCCGGCGAGGAGTTCGGCTCGCTCCAGCAGGCCCGCGAGGCCTACGAGCGCGAGTTCATCCTCAAGAAGATCGACGAGTGCCACGGCAACATGAGCCGCGCCGCCGAAGCCCTCGGCCTCGAACGCTCGCACCTATACCGCAAGATGCGGGCTTTGAATATGCCCGTCCGCGAACCCTGACCCACAGCAGGGTCATCCTGAGAGGATCCAGGAAGGTCATGCGGGGCTGTATCGCGCTCAGAAAGTAAGGGTCATCCTGAGCGCGGCCAAGGTCCACGGCAAGCGTTCTTCGCTTGCTGGGGTGGAAGCGAAGGACCTGCTTCTCCTGGCGCACCGCTCTCGCGAACCGCGCTCCGCCATTCAGGTCGCCCGCCGGTTCCACTTTCGAGTGGGCCGGAAATTGAGGTTCAAACCGCGAGCCTCCTTCATCCAATCACCGCAGTCCGTACAGGAGCAGAACAGATAAGCGCACAACCCACCCTCGGCGGCAGCTTTACCTTCCCCGGAACCTCCATAACCGTCAATCGCATGGGCTACGGCGCCATGCAGCTCGCGGGCCCGCACGTTTTCGGTCCCCCCAGGGACGCCGATGCCGCGCTGGCGGTCCTCCGCGAGGCCGTCGAGGCCGGCGTCAATCATATCGACACCAGTGATTTCTACGGCCCGCACATCACGAACCGGCTCATCCGGCAAGCCCTGCACCCCTACCCGGAAGACCTGACGATCGTCACCAAAATCGGTGCTCGTCGCGGCAAGGACGGCTCCTGGCTCCCGGCCTTCTCGCCCGAGGAGTTGACTGAAGCGGTCCATGACAATCTGCGCAATCTCGGCCTCGATGTCCTCGACGTCGTCAACCTGCGCAGCATGTTCGGCCAGCTGGAACCAGGAGAAGGCTTGATCGAGGCTCCGCTTACTGTCTTAGCCGAGCTCCAGCGGCAGGGCCTGGTGCGTCATATCGGCCTCAGCAATGTCACTCCCAAGCAGGTTGAGGAAGGCCGCCGCATCGCGGAGATCGTCTGTGTGCAGAACAAGTACAACGTAGCCAGCCGGGCCGACGATGCCCTCATCGACGACCTCGCCCGCGACGGCATCGCCTACGTTCCCTGGTTCCCGCTCGGCGGCTTCTCGCCCCTGCAATCCTCGATCCTGGACGAGGCCGCGCAAGCCCTCGACACCGAACCGATGGCCGTGGCCCTGGCCTGGCTCCTCGCACGCTCCCCCAATATTCTGCTCATCCCCGGCACGTCCTCCGTCGCCCACCTGCGCGAGAACCTCGCGGCCGCCTCGCTCCAGCTGCCGCGGGAGATTCTGCACAGACTGAACGAGATGGCCCAGGCTCCCGTTTCGTAATTTTCACAACAAAGAGCGGCAGCCATCGCTGCCGCTCGGCGAAAACCCCTCGCGGTATACTTGAGCGTTCATGCCGCAAGTCTTCATCATCATTCCCGCCGCCGGCCTGGGAACGCGCATGGGTGCCCCCGCCGGCCGCCCCAGGCAGTTCGCCCCGAAGCAATTTATCGAGCTCGCCGGCGAACCTGTTCTGGCCCTCACTCTGCGTGCCCTCGCCCGCACCCCCTCGCTCGCTGGCATCACCCTCGCCGTCCGCCCTTCGGAGCAGCAGCGCCTCGAACAGCTCCTGGCCACCGTCAGCCTGCCTGTCTCGGTAACCGTCGTTCCCGGCGGCGACTCCCGCCAGAGCAGCGTCGCCGCCGCGCTCGCCGCGCTCCAGTGTCCCGACGACGCCGTCGTCCTCGTCCACGACGCGGTGCGCCCGCTCGTCACGCCGGAAGCCCTCGCCCGCGTCATCGCCGCCGTCGAGCTGCATGGCGCGGCCATCCTCGCGATCCCCGCCACTGACACTATCAAGCACGTCGAGCGCACTGCCCACGGCGCACTTATCACCGCCACGCTCCCCCGCGAAAACATCGTCCTCGCCCAGACCCCCCAGGGTGCCCGCGCCGCGCTGCTCCGCCGCGCCTTCGCCGAAGCCGATGCCGACGGTTTTTCGGGCACCGACGAAGCCTCGCTGTTGGAACGGGCAGGCATCCCCGTCGCCGTTGCGCCGGGCGACGCCGCGAACCTGAAAATCACCCGCGCCGCCGACCTCCCGCTCGCCGCGTGGTACCTTACTCAACGCACAGGAGAAACCGCATGAGCCTCCGTATCGGTCAGGGCTATGACTCGCACTCCTTCAAGGCCGGCGTCCCGCTCCGCATCGGCGGCCTCGCGATCGAGCACCCCGAAGGCCTCGCAGGCCACTCCGACGGCGATGTCCTGCTCCACGCCCTCACCGATGCCCTGCTCGGCGCGGTCGCCGCCGGCGACATCGGCACCTTCTTTCCCCCCTCCGACCCTCGCTGGAAGGACGCCCAATCCTCCATCTTTCTCAACCTCGCCCTCGAGGAAATCCAGCACGCCGGCTTCCGTATCGTCAACGTCGACTGCACCCTGGTGCTGGCTCGTCCAAAAATCGCTCCCATCGCCCATGACTTGCGCGAACGCCTCGCCATCCTGCTCGACGTGATGCCCGCGCTCGTCAGCGTCAAAGCCAAAACCCCCGAGGGCCTGAACCTCGACCACGTCGCCCAGGCCCACGCCGTGGTTCTGCTCGAAAGCGTCGAAGCGCCCTCCGGCCTCGCGGTCATGCAGGAAGAAGAGGAGCTTCCGCGCGCCATCGATGGCGATCTGGACCTCGACCGGGAGTTCAACGATCTTGTCTCCACCGAGGTCCGCGCAGGCCAGAGAAAACGCACCGTCACCCCCGTCTTCGACACCGAGGACATCACGTAAGCCTTTCTAGGCTGCGTCATCCTGAACAGGCTGGAAAATACGCCCCGCTGCATTGCGCGGTTGGATTTGGCTGTTATCGTGAAGCCATGACGAACGCGCAACTATACATACTTCTCGCGCCGGCGCTGGTCTCGCTTTTCGGTGTGTTCTTTATGTCCTGGCGCTCGGAAAGGCACATCGACGCGAAAATCGATTCGCTTGATAAGCGCGTCACTGAGCTCAAGGGGGATCTCAATCGTCAGTTCGACAAAGTCAACCACACCTTGGAGTTGATCCAGCAAGGCTTGGTGCGCTTCCACGGAGTGCAATCTGCACACGAAGCAGAAATCTCGAATATCAAAGAACGCTTGAAGAATTGATGGGCTGGAACTGAGGCCACCCAGCTTTCCGCCGGTGTATCTGGAAAACAATTGAGGCTATAAGCACTCGGCTCGCCATGGAGTTCGTCCCTACCCGAGCTTACCTGCCACCCGCCGCCAAAATCAGCGGTCGATTCAGGCGACCGATTGCACACAAGGCAGGAACGTAATTTTTCGCCGACGCCGCAAATCTCCAATCTGCGCAGCAAAACACGGATCTCCTCTTCCGTCGCGGAGAGGTTTCCACCCGCGCCGCGTTACACTCGCGCCATGCTCGCCCGCTTCCTTGCTGCTCTCACCCTGCTCCTTCCCCTCGCTGCTTACGCGCAAAAACAAGACTGGCGCACCCCCACCGAAGCCTCCGATTACCGCGCCACCCCCGACCAGGCCGCCACCATGGCGTACCTGCGCCGCATCGAAGCCGCAGCCCCCGCGCAGGTCCGCATCGAGGCTTTCGGCACGACCGGCGAAGGCCGCGAGCTCGACCTTGTCATCGCCTCGCGCGACGGCATCTTCGACCCTGCCGCGCTGCACAGGGACCACCGCCCCATCGTGCTCGTCCAAAACGCGATCCACGCGGGTGAAATGGACGGCAAGGACGCTTCGATGGCCCTGCTCCGCGACATGGTCATCTCCAAGACACAAGCTTCCCTGCTCCGCCGCGCCGTCTTCGTCTTCATCCCCGTCTACAACGCCGACGGCTTCGCCCGCCTCGGCCCCTACAACCGCATCAACCAGAACGGCCCCGATCTCTCGGGCTGGCGCGGCAACGGCACCAACCTCAACCTGAACCGCGACTACCTGAAGGCTCAAACCCCGGAGACGAAAGCATTCTGGGCCATGTTCGAGCGGTGGCTCCCCGACTTCTTCGTCGACAATCACGTCACCGACGGCGCGGACTTTCAGTACGACGTCACCTTTGCCATCGACCACGGCCCCGATCTCGACCCGGCCCTCGCCGCTTACCTCGCCGACACCGTCACGCCCCGGCTCCAGAGCGACGTGGACCACGCGCCCGGCCACCTCGCCGCGCCCACTTATATCCAACTCGCCGACGAAAACGATCCCCGCAAGGGCCTGGGTTACTTCGCCGACCCGCCCCGCTACTCCTGCGGCGCGATGATCCTTGAAAACCGCCCCTGCATGCTGGTCGAAATGCACATGCTCAAGGACTACAAGACGCGCGTCACGGGCAACACGGTCCTGCTCGCATCGCTGATGGCCCTGGTCAACCGCGACGCCGACAAACTCCTCGCTCTCAACGCGGAGGCCGATGCCCACGCCGCGGCACCGGCGGGCAAACCGATCGGCCTGGCCTACGGCCCCAGCGGCGAAACCACGCCTTTTCTTTTCCACGGGTACGACTACACCCTCGAGCCCAGCGCAGTTTCCGGCGCGCAGATGGTCGCCTATTCTCATACACCTCGCGACTTCATACTCCCCGCCCAAACCGGCGTCGCCGCGACAGCCACCGCCACCCTTCCCGCCGCCTACATCATCCCCGCCCAGTGGACCGCGATCACCGACGTCCTGCGGACGCACGGCGTGCCCATGCGGCATCTGTCCCGCGAGTGGACAGGGAAGGTGGAGCGGTACCGGTGCGGCGGCAACGTATGGCAGCGCCCGCCCTTCGAGGGCCGCCACCCCCTCTTCCCCGGCGAGGCCGCGCCGCCCGAGGCAGGGCACTTCGGCGGCTGCGCGCTTTCGACGGAAACGGCCACTTATCCGGCCGGGGCCGTCGTCGTCCCGCTCGACAACCGCCTGAGCAGGGTCGCCGTCCACTGGCTCGAGCCCTCCGCCCCCGACTCCGCCATGGCCTGGGGCTTCCTCGATTCCATCTTCGAGCAGAAGGAGTCCGGCGAGCCCTATGTCGTCGAGAAGCTCGCCCGTCAAATGCTCGCCGACAACCCGCTTTTGCGCGCTCAGTTTGAAGCCAGGCTGCAGAACGACTCCGCTTTTGCCGCGAGCCCTTCGGCCCGCCTCGCCTTCTTCTACGACCGCACGCCTTACTTCACCGCCAACCAGGTCGGCGTTTACCCCATCGGCCGAGTCGCGAGCTTGGCCGGGCTCGCTCTTGAGTAACCGGCAACTTTCCCGAAACGGCACGGACGCAATCAACAATCGGAACTTCCAGCAAGAAGTTTTCCCCATTCCGGCCGATAGAGGATGTGTGAACCGGCGAACACTTCTCGGCATGCTGATCCTGCTCTGGGCGGCGGCCGCCGGCTTCGGCTGGCGCTCGATGGCGCGTTTCTCCGCCACGCCGGGCGAGCAGGCAGCCGCGCCCGCCTTCATGCCGGCATCATCTCCCTCACGCCCATGGCTCTGGTCCGGCTCAACCCCGGCCGACGATCGACCCGGCATGTCATCGCCGTCGGCCGGATGCTCGCGTCCTCCCTGCTCATCCACCTCACGGGCGGACGCATCGAGACGCACTTCCTCATCTTCGGCTCGCTCGCTTTCCTCTCCTTCTATCTGGACTGGGCCGTGCTCCTCACGGCCTCGCTGGTCGTGGCCGTCGACCACGTCCTCCGCGGCCTGTACTTTCCCGCCTCCATCTTCAGGATCGACAACCTCGAACCCTGGCGCTGGATGGAGCACGCCGGATGGGTCGTCTTCTGCGATGTCTTCCTGATCGCCTCCGGCGACCGCGCGCTGTGCGAGATTGCCCGGCGTCTCGCATTGTGCATGCCGGCAGGCGCTCTGCTCGCCCGCATCGGCGGCGACGAGTTCGTGGCGCTGCTCCCCGAACAGTGCGCCTCGGCGGATGTCGACGCGCTCGCCCAGGAACTGCTCACCTGCCTGCTGACCCCGGTCCGCCTCGGCGAGCAGAGCCTTCGCATCGGCGTGAGCCTTTGCCCCGACCACGGACACACCCCCGAGGGGCTGCTCGCGAAAGCCGACGCGGCTATGTACGCCGTGAAGGAGCAAGGCCGGCGCGGTTTCGCCGTTTACTCGGAAAGCATGCGGAAGAGCCTGCAAACTGACGAACTCATCCTCGAGGCGGCCATCGGCAACGACGAGTTCACCATGCACTACCAGCCCTTGATGGACAGCCGCGGGCGGCTCGAAAGCCTGGAAGCCCTGATGCGTTGGCGCAGCCCCGTCCGTGGGATGGTCTCCCCGGCGAGTTCATCCCGCTTGCGGAAAGCACCGGCCTGATCCTGCAGCTCGGCCGGCTCGCGATCGAGAAAGTGTGCCGCCAAATCATGCTCTGGTCCGCCGCGGGCATTGCTTTCGGGCGCGTCGCCATCAACATCTCGCCCCAGCAGATGGAAGCGCCCGCCTTCCTCGAAGAATTGGACGCCGTGCTCGCCTCGCACCCCGCCGCCATCGGCCTGCTCACCTTCGAGATCACCGAAACCGCCTGCGCCGCGAAGCCCGCGCGAACTCGAGTGCGACGTCATGCAGGGCTACCTGTTCTCCAAACCCCTCAGCCCCGAAGACACGCACGCCTTCCTCGACAGGCGCGCAACGGAGCCGGTCTCCATCCCGTCTCGCAACCTTCCACGGAAAGCCTCTTTCTGCCGCCCTCGCTCGAGCACACGCTCGAGCAGTTTTCCTGAAGGCGTACAGGGCCAAGCTGCCGTGAATATGGCTTTTCCTGGAGAAACTGATATAGCAATGCGTCATCAGGAAACCGCCCTGGGCGCGGAGGCCGGGCAGCGCCGCGAGCCCATTCAAAAACCGCCTACTGCGCCTTGGATGGAACGGCGAGCGGCCGGCGCCGCTTCGTGGGCTGTTTTCTCATGGTTCGCGGCGCCTCCCGTAGTCGCTGCCGACCTTGCCTGGATCATTTTCGGGTTTGTTAGTTTTGACTCATGTCC
>CAXUEU010000114.1:0-9725 GCA_964250195.1 uncultured Acidobacteriaceae bacterium | reverse complement strand
CCCCCGGCCCCCGCAGCAGCCACATGCCGCCCTCGCGGGTCGGCGCTTCCAACTTGCACCCATCGATGTACGCAACCCCGAGCGCCCGCGCCTCCTCCACCAGAAACGCATCCGTATCCGCCCGGAACCAGTGGGTATCCGCGATGGCATCGCGCGGGCTCGCCTCCACCAACGTGCGCGCGCCATCCTGATGGAAGAACGAGAACCCTCGCTTGAGTCCGCAGCCCAGACCCGGGTACTCCGCCTGCCACGAGCCCCATTTTGCCAGCGGGCGCACGCGGGGCAAGTCGTACCGCTCGGCGAGCTGCTCCAGGAGCAGGTTCGAGAGCGGCGTGGTCGACTCGCCGATCACCACGCGCGGGTGGCGGCCCCGCTCGATCATCGCGACCGACCGGCCGAGCCGCCGCGCGACCATAGCCGCCAGCGACCCCGCATACCCAGAACCGATCACCGCTACGTCGAACACGCGCACTCCACCGCGGGCAAGACCGTCTGCGCCAGGTTTATCGCGTTCAATCGCGCGATGCGGGCCGGGCCGCACATGCCGCACTCCGGCCGCAGCCCCCAGGTATCCGCGAACACCCTCGCGCCACCCAGCCCGATGCCGTACGCGAGCGCCTGCTCCAGGTCGCGGAGGCGGGGTTGCTCCCACTCCCCCAGCCGCTCCAGCGCCTCCATGGCCCCGTTGCCGCCGCGCGCCAGGATCAGCGAAACCACCCCGCAACCGCACTCCCGCGCGAACTCGACCGACCGGCAGGCCCACGCCACGGCTTCATCAGACGGCTGAAACGGCCCGCCCACGATGACAAACGCCCGCACCGCGATCCCATCCCCGGCGAGCCGGGAAGCCGCGCGCGCAAAGCCCTCGACGGTCATGCGCTTGTTCAGCTTTTCGAGCGCCCCGACGTGAACCGTCTCCAGACCCATCGCCACTTCCAGTTGCCCGCTCAGCTTTTCCGCGAACCGCAGACACGAAGGCCCTACCAGCGAGGGATGGCACTCCACCACTACACGCTCGAAGCCCCGCACCAGCTCCGCGATCGCCTGGTGGTCCGCGACCGGCACCGCGCGCGGGTCGAAGAAGCTGCCGCTGTTGTACAACTTCACCTGCCGCGCGGGCCCGAGCCGCTGCAATGCATACGCGATCTGCCCCGAAACAGCCCCCGGCGGCACGGACTCAGCCAGAGTGTGCCGCCACAGGTCGCACATCGCGCACCGCCACGGGCACTCGCGGTTGGCCAGCAACACCGTCGCGACCGATCCGGCCTCGCCCGAGGCGAACCGCTCCAGCTCCAGCAGAAACGCATTCGGCCGGTCCACCCGCACCGGCTCTCGCGGGCCCCGCAGTGCGGCAATCCACCGGTCCCGACCGGCCTCGGTCGCAGGGTAAGCGCTCACTGGTACAGCGCGAGGAACTGCCTTCGGTAGTCCGCCTCGGCCCCCGGCAAACGCCGCCGCAGCTCCGCCTCCGGCAGGGCCCCGTGCTGGAACCGCCGCTTCTCGAACACCGGCATCTCCATGCCCGTGACCGCCCGCACACCCCGCCGCACCACCTCGCCCTTGAGCGCGTACAGCTTCGGTACCTCGTACCCGGTCAGCTCCGCGAACGGGATCGCTTCCGCCGCCGCGATGACCGATGGGCGGGTGAACGGGCTGAAGCCCTCGAACCCGTAGGCCCGCGCCGGCGCGTAGGTCCGCGTGTAGGACCGGCTCAGGCCGCCCGAGTAGGTCTGCGAGTGCTTGATCTTGCCCACGCCCCAGCCCTCCTGGTACAGCAGCGGGTTGTTGACCACGCTGCGAATGGTCAGCTCGGGGTTTTGCTCGATCGGGTAGTCCTTCAGATTTTCGTCGCCGCCGTCGCCGTCCAGCAGGCAGCGCCACTCCACGTACCGCTCACGGATGCGCCGGCACAGGGTCAGTGCCATGGTCGCCGACTCGATGTCGAGCGCTTTGTAGTCCTCCACCACGCGGATCGTGGCCGCGGGGTCGAGCTCGGATGGGTCCGCACCGATGATCTCTAAAAACAGGCCCAGCCCCACCGCCTTCAGGAAGGCCTGGGCTTGCAGCACGTCGGGGCCGCTGCCTCTTCCGGAGACGTCGAGCACGAACGCCTTGAGCCGCGCCGGGTGCATGCGCTTTTGCCGCATCAGGTGGAACACGAGCAGGAACACGCAGCCCGAGTCGACCCCGCCCGAGAAGCAGACCCCGATGGGCTCCGCCTCGCCCAGCCCGTCGAGCCACTTGCCGATCTCGTCCGCCGCCGCGCCGACGTACGCCTCCCCGATCGCGTCCAGGTCGGGCGGCAGAGTCCCCATCGGCGGGGTGAAGAAGCGCGTGTGGACCGGGTCCGGGTCCGGGCAGCCGACCAGCTGCAGCTCCGTGACGTAGTGCGCCGGCACCATGCGCGTGTAGCTGGGGTGGAACTGCCCGGCCAGGCCCTCCATCTTCAGGTATTCGTGGATCGCGTCGATACGCGAGGCGACGACCAGCATCGGCCCTTCACGCCGCTTGGCCAGGAAGTACCGCAGGGGCCGGTCGAGCGAGCGCGCCATGCGCACCGCCTTGCCCACACGCGCCACCAGCGCGAACGAGCCTTCCACGCCCAGCATCGCTTCCGCCGGACGCCGCATCAGCACCTCCCGCGCGTCCTCCACGGTCATGCCGTACAGCCGGTTCTCCCCAGGGTCGGTCAGATCCACCACGCGCTCGACGTATTGGTCCAATTGGCAGCCTCGCTGCGGCGATTCTACTGCTCCCGCCGGCGCAAAGGCTGCTGCCGTGTGAAAACCCGTTCCCGTTTTGGAACGGCTCGCCGCCGTTTCCCGAAATGGAGCCGGGTCAACGCCGCTTGCGCGGAAACAGTTCCCCACGGAGCGAGCCGCCCCGTAGAATGCGAGGCGGAGCGGTCTATACATGCGGTTCCTGCGCCTCATCTCGTTCGCCATCGCGCTCGGGAGCGTCCTGCTCTCCGGCTTGTGCGCCCTTGCGGCCGCTGACCCGTCGAACGTCCAGGCGTCCGCTCTCCAAAACAACTTCGGCGTCGCCTACATGAACCAGCAGCTGCCGGAGAAGGCTCTGCGCAAGTTCGAGGAGGCGAGCAGAACCGACGGCTCCGCTTCGATCCCGGTCGTCAACCAGGGCCTCGCCTACCTGTACCTGCGCAAGCTGCCCGAGGCCGAGGACACCCTCAAGAAAGCGACCGCGCTCGACCCGAAAAGTGTGCGCGCCTGGTACGCGCTCGGCGTCACGCACTTCTCGGGCGGCAACGAGGAAGCCGCCCTCGCCGACTTCCGGCAGGCCCTGGCGCTCGACCGCAAGGACGCCGACATTCATTACTTTCTCGGCACGATCCTGCTGAGCCAAAAGCAGTACGAGGACGCCATCCGGGAGTTCGATGCGACCATCGGGATCGCGCCGTTCCACGCCTCCGCGCAGTTCGGCATCGCCCGGGCTTACCAGCGCGAGGGCAAGCTCGACGCCTCGCGCGAGCACCTCAAGCGCTTCCAGCAGATCACCCAAGCCAAGATCGGCACCCTGATGAGCGCCACCTACGGCGAACAGGGCCACTATGCCACGGTCGAGGACATGCTGGCCGTGCCGAAGACGGCCGGAGCCATGATCCCGGTCACCTTCAAACCCGCGGCCCCGCTGGACCCGTCGAAGCCGGGAGCGAAACCGGACGCGGGCGGCGGCCTGTGCACGCTCGCGCTCGACGGCAAAGGCACGCGCGGCCTCGTCGCCATGCAGGCCGATGGCCTCCACCTGTACAGGCTCACCGCCGGCGCGCCGGAGCCGCTCGATGCCGCGAAGCTCGGCCTTGCCGTAGCCGGCCGGGGAACGGCCTGCGCGGCGGGCGACTTCGACAACGACACCCTGCCCGACCTGGCCGTGGCTGCGGCCGACCGCGTCCTGCTGTTCAGAAACCGGGGCGACGGCACGTTTCTGGACGTTACCGAAAAGGCCGGCCTCGCGCAACGCAACAAGCCTTCCGGCCTCACCTTCGTCGACTTCGACCACGACGGCGACCTGGATCTGCTGCTCACCGGCGCGCCCGCGAGCGTGCTGTGGCGCAACAACGGCAACGGCAGCTTCTCCGAGTGGACCGAGCCGACCGCCCTCGGCGGCAAGGCGCCCTCCTCGGCCGCGATCCTGTCCGACATCAACAACGACCGCGCGGTGGACCTCGTGGTCGCGAACGCCGCCGGCGCGCCTACCCTCTACACCAACCGGCGCGAGGGTGCTTTCAAGCAGGCCGCGCTCTACACCGACCCCACTCTGGCCCCGGCCCGCGCCGTTTCGGTCGCCGACTGGAACAAGGACGGCCTGATGGACGTCGCGCTCGCCCACGCCGGCACCCCCGGCCTGTCGCTTTGGCGCAACCTCGACGGCGAGCGGTTCGAGCGCATCCCCGTCCCGCTGCCCGGGGTGCTCGCGGCATCCGCCCTCACGCCGATCGACTTCGACAACGACGGCTGGATCGACCTGGCGTTCCTGGCACAAACGGCCGCCGGGACAGAGCTGAAGATCCTCCGCAACGAGGGCGCGCGGGGCTTTACCGACGTTTCGGAAGCGCTCGGCCTGGCGAGCCCTTTCCCCGGTGCCGTCGTCCTTGCTGCGGCCGATGTGGACCGGGATGGCGCACCGGACCTGCTGGTGGGCCGCGCCGATGCCGCGCCGGTCGTTCTCCTGAACGCGGGCGGCGCGAAAAACCATTCGCTCCGCATCGCGCTCACCGGCCTGGCCGACAACAAGAGCGCCATCGGTACCAAGGTCGAGGTGTTCGCGGACGGCAACTGGCAAAAGTTCGAGGTGGCAGGCGGCTCCGAGCTGCTTGCCGGATTGGGCTCGTCTGAGCGCGCCGATGTGGTGCGGCTGCTGTGGCCCACGGGCGTCCCGCAGGACGAGCTCGAGATCGCCTCCTCCAAGCCGCTCGCCCTCACCGAGCTCGACCGCCGCGGCTCCTCCTGCCCGGTCCTGTTCGCCTGGGACGGCGAGCAGTACCGGTTCGTCTCGGACGTGATCGGGGCCGGGGTCGTCGGCCATTGGATGAGCCCCACGGCCTACAACCGGCCCGACTCCAACGAGTGGACCAAAGTCGACGGCGCGCTGCTCCGGCCGCGCAACGGCCTGCTGTCGCTGCGCTTCGGCGAGCCCATGGAGGAGATCAACTACGTCGACCAGCTGCGGCTCGTCGCGATCGACCATCCGGCGGACACCGAGGCCTACCCGGACGAGAAGTTCCTCTCCGAGCCGCCCTTCGCCTCCGGCAAGCCCGTGCTCGCTTCCGGTCAGGCGCGCCTGCCCGCGGCCGCGACCGACGACCGGGGCCGCGACGCCCTACCCGCTCTGCGCGAGCGGGATCACCGATACCTGCGCGACTTCACCAATCTGAGCTACGCCGGTTTCGCCAACCCGCACACCCTCACGCTCGACCTGGGCCCGCTCGACCATCGCAACCCTGTGCGACTCTTCCTGTCCGGCTACATCGAGTACTTTTCCGCCTCTTCGATGTACGCGGCCTGGCAGGCCGGGCTCGCCCCGCGTTCTCCGTCGGTCGAGGCACAGCTGCCCGACGGCCGGTGGAAACCGATCCTCGCCGATATGGGCTTCCCCGCAGGGCTGCCCCGTACCATCACGGTCGACCTCTCGGGCAAGCTCCCCGCCGGGGCCCGCCGCATTCGGCTCAACACCAATCTTCAGATTTACTGGGATCAAATCCTGGTCGACAACGCTCCCAGCCGGGACAGCGCGATCCGCCAAACCGAGCTTACGCTGCGTGAGGCGACCCTGGCCTTCCGCGGCTACCCCGAGCAGATCGACGGCAAAACCCCCGGCGACCTTACCTACGACTACCAGAGCATCTCGCTCACCGGCCCGTTCGGATGGCAGCGCGGCGCGTACACCCGCTACGGCACCGTAACCCCCCTCCTTGCCGCCCGCGACAACCACAACGTCATCTTCGGCTCGGGCGAGGATGTGGATGCGGAGTTCGATACGGCTGCCCTGCCGCCGCTGCCCCAAGGCTGGAAACGCGATTACTTCTTCTATGCCGACGGCTTCGTCAAGGACATGGATTTTTGGGAAGCTCTGCCCTTCACGGTCGCCGAACTGCCCTTCCACGAGATGACGGAGTACCCCTACGGTGCCCGCGAGCGTTTTCCCGACGACGCGGCCGCCGTCAACTACCGGCTTGACTGGAACGACCGCATGGAAACCGGCAGCCGCACCCAGCTTTACCGGTTCCACTACCGGCACACCGTGTCGGAACCGATCCAAACCCCGCCCGCGGACACGCGCGCCTCGTTTCGCTGAGCAACAAACCGGCATTGCTCCGTTCCATGAAACGGTAATAGTCAACCATCGATCCGCCTGCTGTTTTCCAGCGAACACTTAGCCCTGCATCTTACTGATTGACACCCGATGATCGAGCCGGTAACTCCTGAAGACACATGGAGGCGCGGTTTGGCTGCCGTTCCCGCATGGCAGCCGCCGCTCGCCCCCACACTCGTGATCGCGCCGCACCCCGACGACGAAGCCCTCGCCGCCGGCGGCCTGATTGCCCACTTGCGCGCGCGCGGCGTACCCGTGACGGTTGCTGCCGTCACAGACGGCGAAAAGGCATACGGCGACACCCCCGGCCTCGGCCCGATCCGGGAGCGCGAGCAGACCGCCGCCCTCGCCCGCCTCGGCGTCGAACCCGCGAGCATCTTTCGCCTGCACCTCGACGACAGCGGCGTGGCCGCCCACGAGGCGCTGCTGGCCGACCTGCTCGCCCCGTTCGCCCCCGCCGGGACGCATATCGTGGCCCCTTGGCGGCACGACTTCCACCCGGACCACGAAGCCTGCGGCCGCGCCGCCGCCGACGTGGCCGCGCGAACCGGCGCAACCCTCACCTCCTGGCTTTTCTGGACCTGGCATCGCGGCACCCCCGAACTGCTCGCATCGGAATCCCTGGCAGCCTTGTACCTGTCCGAGGGCGAACAAGCGCAAAAGCGAGCCGCGGTCGCCGAGCACCGCTCGCAGCTCGCGCACCCGAGCGGCCAACCCATCCTCCCCGCCAACCTGCTCCTCCCGGCTCAGCGCCCGTTCGAGGTTTTCCTTCGCGCATGACCGAACCCCTCCCATCCGAACCGGCGTTCTTCGAGCGAAAATACCGGCACGATCCCGACCCCTGGCGATTCGCCACCGATCCGGTCGAGCTCGCCCGCTACGGACGCATTGCCGCGGCCCTCGCCCACACGCGCTACCGGAGCGGCTTCGAGCCCGGCTGCTCGCTGGGCGTACTTACCGAACGGCTCGCCCCGCTTTGCGACGCGCTCGAAAGCATCGATTTCTCCCCGACCGCATTGGCCCAAGCCCAAGCCCGTTGCGCTGCCTACCCGCACGTCACATTTCGCTGCCTGCCCTTGCCGGAGCGCCTGCCGGCAGCCGGCTTCGACCTGCTGGTCCTGAGTGAAATCGGCTACTACTTCTCCGAAACCGAGTGGCCCCGCCTCGCCGATCGGCTCATCCAGGCAGCCGCGCCCGGGACCACCCTGCTCGCCTCCCACTGGCTCGGCCAATCGAAGGATCACCGGCTCACCGGCGACCAGGTCCATGCCGCGCTCCACGCGCACCCTCTTCTGCGGCACGAGCATGCCGAGCGCCACCCCACCTTCCGGCTCGACCGGTGGGTGCGCGCCGAGGAAGCCCAGGGAAGCCACGCATGACGCCCACTCTCGATTCCGTTCTCGAAGATGGGGAATTTGTCGCGGAGCTGCGCAAAAACGAGCCAATCCTGCACATCGCCATCCTCATCCCCGCCCGGAACGAGCAGCTTCTGCTACCCCGCTGTCTCCGGTCCGTCGCCGAGGCCTGCGCCGCGCTGCCCCCTTCCGTCACGACCGACATCATCCTGGTCGCCGACTGCTGCACGGACCGCACCGCCGCCCTGGCACGCGAGATCCTCGGTTCCGGCGGCTCCAATAGTTCCAGCGGAATCGTGGTGTGCGCCGAGGCCGGCAGCGTCGGCGCGGCGCGCGCCCTGGCAGCCGGGACCGCCCTCGCCCGCTCTCCCGTCGCGCCCGCCCGGTGCTGGCTCGCCAACACCGACGCCGACTGCGAGGTGCCTCCGGACTGGCTCCTGCTCCAACTGCATTTCGCCGCCCGGGGCTTCCGCGCCATCGCCGGCATCATCGACGTAGACCATTTTTTGGAGCACGACGCGGTCGTGGAGGAGCGCTTCCGGCTAACCTATCCCATCTACCCCGACGGCACCCACCCTCACGTCCATGGAGCCAACCTCGGCGTCCGCGCCGACGCTTACCTCCAAGCCGGCGGCTGGCCCGCGCTTGCCACGGCCGAGGACCACGACCTGTGGCGCAGGCTGGAGGCGCACCGCCACCCCCGCCTTTCCGAGGCCTCGCTGCGCGTGCTCACCAGCGGCCGCCGCGAAGGCCGAGCCCCCAACGGCTTCGCCGAAGCCCTGGCCGCGCACAACGACCCGCTTTGACGCGCTCCCGTCATGGCTGATTTCAAACAGGACCATCCTGAGCACAGCGTGCGGAACCTGGAGACACAAGCAACCATGACCCTCGCCGACCGCCTCGACCAGATCCGCCGCGAAACCCTCCCGCTCCCCGGCCGGGGCCAAACCCCCGAGCGCCACCGCCGCCTCTTCGCGATCGCACGCGAGAACCTGACCCTCGCCAAGCTCGCCGAAGCCCACTGGGACGCGCTGGCCATCCTTGCAGAAGCAGGCCGCACCCCCGAACCCGGCGCGCTCTATGCCGTCTGGGCGTCGGAGTCTCCGGGCCAGGCCGTCGTCCTGGACAACCTTCGATTGAGCGGCACAAAACCTTTCTCCAGCGGCCTCACCCTGGTCGACCGCGCTCTGCTCACTGCGGGCCCGCAACTGATGGACCTGGAACTGCGCGCAAACCGCGCCCGTTGGGAAGTCGACCTCTCCGCCTGGGCCACGGACGCCTTCCGCGAGACCCGCACCGGGGCGATCACGTTCCACCAGGCTGAGCTCGACGAGCGGGATTTAGTCGGGCCGCCCGGCTTCTACCTCGACCGGCCAGGCTTCTGGCACGGCGCGCTGGGTCCGGCGGCCTGCTGGGCGGGCGGGGTCGCCGGGTTGCTCGACCACGCGCTGGCAAGCAGCCGTCAGGACCCTCACACCCTGGCCCACCTCGGCGCGATGGAAGCAAACGTCTGGGCAATGCGGGCCTGCCTGGAAAGGGCCGGCGAGGAGATCGACCGCGCCCCGCACGACCGGACCGCCGCCCACCGCCGCGCCCTCACCGTTCGCCACCTGATCGAGCAGCTCGCCGCCGACACCCTGCGCCGCTTTGCCCGCGCTTATGGCCCCGCGCTACGCGGAGGCCGACCTGTTTCTGCGCCAGTGCCACGGCGAGCGCGACCTGGAAGCCCTGGGGCGGCTGCTTAAAGATGCATAGGCCGCCAGATTCGCCCCTCCAGCCGTTCCCGTTCGGCGGCCGCCTGCCGCAGCCCGGCGAACTCTCCCGCGCACGCCCGCATCGCCAGCGCGGAAACGACCGCGTCGAAGGCATCCTCGCTCGTCTCCGCGGCCGCGCGTGCCTCCGCGGCCAAGCCGTCGAAGCAAGCCTGCCGCAGATAGGCGGCCCGGGCCTCCGGCCTGCTTTTGACCACCGCCCCGGTCAGCAGGCGCGGGTAAATCTCCACCAGCGTCCGCGGCCCCGACGCGTCGAAAGGCCACACCC
>CAXUEU010000113.1:5998-9969 GCA_964250195.1 uncultured Acidobacteriaceae bacterium | reverse complement strand
CAACACGGTGGCGAAGATGCTCGCGCGGGCCCTGGCGGGGCGGCCGGGGATCGGGGCGCGGGTGCACATCGAGAAGCGCCTGCCGGTGCAGGGCGGCATGGGCGCGGGCTCGGCGAACGCGGCGGCGGCTCTGCTGGGTTTGGAGCGGGAGCTCGGGCGCGTGGGGTGGGCCGCGCCGCTCGCGGAAGCCGAACAGTTGAGGATGGCGTCGGAGGTAGGCTCGGATGTGCCGCTGTTTCTGCTGGGCGGCGCGGTCTTGGGCCAGGGGCGGGGAGAGCAGGTCGAGCGGCTGGGTGATCTGCCGGAGCTGCCCGTGGTGGTAGCTTTGCCGGAGACCGGGGTCTCGACGCCGGCGGCGTTTCGGGCCTGGGATGCGCGGCAAAGGTTGACTTCGGAGGACCAGGCCGGTAGGCTTGAGCAGTTCACCCGCGTCGTACGGTCCGCATGGACCGCACAGGCTGACACCGGTATCTCCTCCTTCGCTGGAGGGGGTCTTGCAGGAGGCGATCCGCTCGCCGCGCTTGTCCAGACCGGGCTTTGCACGAACGACTTCGAGCAAGTCGTCTTTCGGCAGAACCCTTTCCTCGGACAACTGAAACGAGCGCTTGCCGAATCGCAGGCGGTGTACGCTGCGCTTTCGGGCTCAGGCTCGGCGGTTTTCGGCTTATTCGCCGGAGTCTCGCAGGCCGAAGCCGCGGAGCGCAGGCTGCGGGCGAGGAATGTACGGACCCTGCGCGGCAAGCTGCTGAACCGGGCGGCGTACCGGGCCGGGATGATGATGTGATGTTGGGCGATCGACTAATGGTAGGTCAAGTGCCTTTGACGCACTTTGTCTAGGTTCGAATCCTAGTCGCCCAGCCAAACCAGGAGATGCGAACGGGGCGAGCCGGCCCTGAACTCCATCGAGCGAAGCGAAGGCGACGGCGTGAAAGGAAGCATGAACGGAACGGTAATCGAAGCGCCTGCCGGACGAGAGTCCGCGAAAGCCGAGCGCAAGCGCGGCGGACGCCTCCGCGAGGACAAGCGGTTTCGCATCATTTCCGGCAGCGCCAACCCGGAGCTGGCCGAGCAGATTTGCCGCCATATCGGCGTGTCGCTGTGCGAGACCAAGATCCAGCGCTTCGCCGACGGCGAGATGCACTTCCAGTTGCTCGACAACGTTCGCGGCGCGGATGTGTTCGTGGTCCAGCCGACCTCCAACCCGGTCGACCGTCACCTGATGGAGCTCTTGATCATGCTGGACGCGCTCAAGCGAGCCTCGGCGGGGCGGATCACGGTCGTGATGCCGTATTACGGCTACGCCCGGCAGGACCGGAAGGACCGCCCGCGGGTGGCCATCTCGTCGAAGCTGGTGGCCGACCTCTTGACCACGGCCGGGGCGAACCGGGCCCTGTTCATGGACCTGCATGCCGCGCAGATTCAGGGTTTCTTCAATATCCCGGTCGACCACCTGTTCGCTTCGCCGGTGATGGTCAGCTACTTCAAGGATTTAAACCTGCCCAACCTCACCGTGGTTTCCCCGGACGCGGGCGGAGTGGAGCGGGCCCGGTTCTTCGCGACCCGGATGGCGGTGCCGCTCGCGATCGTGGACAAGCGCCGGACCGAGATGAACGTAAGCGAGGTCATGCACGTGATCGGCGACGTGGGGGGCCGGACCTGCCTGATCATCGACGACATCGTGGACACGGCCGGCACGCTGGTCAAGACGGTGGACGCGCTGTTGGCGCAGGGCGCGACCGAGGTCTACAGCTGCGCGTCGCACGCGGTGCTGTCGGGGCCGGCGTGCGAGCGGATCGCGGCATCGCGGCTCAAGGAACTGGTGGTCAGCGATTCGATCCCGCTCTGCGAGGCGGCGCGGGCGACCGGCAAGGTCAAGGTGCGGACGGTAGCCGGGCTCCTGGGCTCGGCGATCGAAAGCATTCACATGGAAACCAGCGTCAGCTCGCTCTTCGGCTGAGGCTTCTTACAGGCAAGCAAACAAGCAAAGACAAGGAAGGGAGCGGCCGAGGCCGTGCCCGAGAGGAATGAAATGGCAATGACGGAAATGGTGACCGCGGTGGTCCGCGAGGGCAGGTTCACGAAGAACGCGGCGCGGCGTGTGCGCGTGGCGGGCAAGCTGCCGGGCGTGGTGTACGGGGCCAAGGAGCCCGCGGTGGCGGTGGAGCTCGACCCGAAGCAGATGCTCAAGATCCTGCACTCGGAGTCCGGGCATAACACGATCTTCGACCTGGACGTCGCGGGCGCGAAGGCGAAAGCCATGATCGTGGACTGGCAGTTCGAGCCGATCAAGGATCGGCTCATCCACGTGGACCTGAAGCGGATCGCGCTCGATAAGGCCATGCGGGCCGAGGTGCCGATCACGCTGGTCGGCACGGCGTTCGGGGTCAGGAACGAGGGCGGCGTCATGGATCAGGTGCTGCGCGAGGTCGAGATCGAGTGCCTGCCGGGCGACATTCCGTCGGCGATCGAAGTGGATGTGACGGAGATGAAGATGGGCGGCGTGATCCGCGTGGCCGACCTGCCGCACGGCGGCAAGTTCCGCTTCGTGACGGACGAGGAGACGACCGTGGCGCACCTGGCCCAGGTCAAGGAGGATGCGGCGACGCTCGAGGCCGAAGCCGCGGCGGCTACAGAGCCCGAGGTGGCGAAGAAGGGCAAGGGCGACGCGCCGGCGCCCGACACGAAGTAGACGGTGCTGCTGGTTGTCGGCCTCGGCAATCCCGGGCCGGAGTATCAGTGGACGCCGCACAACGCGGGCTTCCTGGCGGTGGACCGCATCGCGGCTGCGGCCGGGATCGCGGTCGCCAACCGGCGCGGCAAGGCGCTCACCGGCAAGGGCACGATCGGCAAGGGCGCGACCGGCGGGCAGGAGGTGGTGCTGGCCAAGCCGGAAACCTGGATGAACCTGTCCGGGGAGTCGGTGGCGGCACTGGTTCGGGAACTCGGGCTCGATCCGGAACGGGACATGGTGGTCCTCTACGACGAGCTGGCCTTACCCCTGGGTACCATGCGGGTGCGGGCGGGCGGCTCCTCCGGCGGGCACAACGGCGCGAAGAGCCTGAACGCGCTGCTGGGCACGGAGCGCTGGGCGCGGGTCCGGATCGGGGTCGGCCCGGATGGGGAGGTAGGGCGCGGGCGGCGCGGGGTGGACTACCTGCTCCAACCGCTGCGCAGGATGGAGCTGAACCTGCTGGGCGAGGCGCTCGATCGCACGGTGGACGCAGTGGGCGTGATCGCGGCCGAAGGCGTGGCGGCGGCAATGAACCGGTTCAACGGGCCCGCGTGACGGGTCCCTGAAAAGAGGAAGGGTATGGCGGAAGCAGGACGGTTTTACGAGGTGATGTACATTCTCCGGCCGGACGTGGCGGAGGAAGACGCGGACAAGCTGATCGCGGGCTTCGAGGCGAACGTGACGGGCGGCGGCGGCAACGTGCGGTCGACCGAGAAGATGGGCCGGCGTCGCCTTGCCTACACGGTTCGCAAGTTCAACGACGGCAACTACGTGCTGATGACCATCGACGCGGACGGACCGCTGGTGGCCGAGCTCGAACGGCGCCTGCGCGTTTCCGAGCCGGTGATCAAGTTCCTGACCGTGCGCATGGATGAGGAAGAGAAGCGCCTGGACAAGGTAAAGGCCCTGCGGGCGCAGCGCGTGAAGCGCAGCGACCAGCCCACCTCGGCACCGGGGGCATCGAGCGCCCCGGCGGAAACAGTGGCGGCACCGTCACCGGCATCGGTCGAGACACCCGCGCACGCGTAACGGCATCAGCCCGGCCGCGAAGGGCCGGGGAAGGAGAAGAGCATGGCAGAGGAAACGGCACAGGCACCGGCGGCACGCGGCGAAGCGCCCGCGGGCGGATCGAGCGCGAGCGGCGGACAAAGTGGACAGGGAGGGCCCGGCGGACCGCGTCCCCCGCGTCCGGGTGGCGGCGGCGGACGCAAGTTCTTCCGGCGCAAGAAGGTCTGCAAAT
>CAXUEU010000113.1:0-5988 GCA_964250195.1 uncultured Acidobacteriaceae bacterium | reverse complement strand
TGGAGAAGATCGAGGCGATCCCCTACCGGGACGTGCGTCTGCTCCAGCAATTTGTGGCGGAGCGCGGCAAGATCACCCCGCGGCGGCTGACCGGCGTGTGCACGACGCACCAGCGGCGGCTCACCCGCGCCATCAAGCAGGCGCGCAACATCGCGCTCCTTCCCTTCGCGGCGCGCTACTAGCTTTTGGAAAAAAACGGAGACGGACGATGGAAGTGATTCTGAGGGAAGACCTGGACAACCTGGGCCAGCGCGGCGAGGTGGTCAAGGTGGCCGACGGCTACGGCCGCAACTACCTGCTGCCGCGCAAGCTGGCCATGCAGGCCACGGCGGCGAACAAGGCCGTGATCGAGCAGATGAAGCAGTCGGCGGTGCGGCGCTCGGCGAAAGAAAAGGGCGAGGCCGAGGGGCAGGTAGCGGCCTACGAGGCGCTGCAGCTCGACTTCCGGCGCAAGGTGGGCGAGAACGAGCAGCTGTTCGGCTCGGTGACCTCGTCCGATATCGCGCAGGCATTGGAAGCGCACGGGTTCACGATCGATCGGCGCAGGATTCAGTTGGAGGAGCCGCTGCGGCATTTGGGCGAGTTCCAAATCCCGGTGCGCCTGCATCGCGAGGTCACGGCGCGGGTGACGGTGATGGTGGAGGCGGAGGCGTAAGGGGCGGGCGTTCCGCTGTGTGATTAAGGAAACGCTTGGGCCGCGGTTTTTTCTTGTAGACGTGGTGAGCCGCGACGACACTGAAGCCTACTCAGGAACGGAGGCGAGAGTCGTTGCGGAAGACCTATACGGAGATGGTCGCGGAAGCGCTTCGGGAGATCGGGGTGCTGGTTCTCGTCTTTTCTCTTCTGGATCGCCTCGTTGCAGGGCGCATCACAGTGGCATGGACAGTGACCGCGACCGCCGTGAGCGTCGTGACGTTCGCGATAGGTTGCTACTTGGAGAGGAGGTAAGGGGTGAACATTTTTTTTCAGGACTACAATTCTTTAATAATCGGATCTGTGGCGATCCTCGGCCTTTTCATTTCCGGGCTCATCAGCAGCAATCGCGATCGGGCGCGCAAGGCGAGGGAAAGCGCCAGTGACGAGTCTGTTTCCGGAAAGAATCGCGATACCGCACCGATGCGTCGCTGAGAGTGTCCCAGCCAAGCCCCTCGTGCCGTCCCGCTCGGGGCGGCTCTGTTTGCCGGAAAGGATTCCGCCCATGCCCAAATCCATCGGGATTTACTACGAGCAGCCGCACTGGTTCAAGCCGCTTTTCACCGAGCTGGACCGGCGCGGGGCCGCCTATGAACGCATCGACGCGGTCGCTCACTCCTATGCCATCGAGGACAGGCCGGAGGAGCGGTACGCGCTGGTGGTGAACCGGATGAGCCCGTCGGCGTGGAACCGCGGCCACGGCGATGCGATCTTCTACACGCTCGGCTACCTCGACCATCTGGAGTCGCGTGGTGTGCGGGTCGTCAACGGCTCGCGGGCGTTCCGTTCGGAGCTGTCCAAGGCCTCGCAATTGTGCATGCTCGACGGTCTCGGTTTGGCCTACCCGAAGGCGCGGGTAATCCATCGCGCGTCGCAGGCGGCCGGAGCGGCCGAAGGCCTGCGTTTCCCGGTGGTGGTCAAGCCGAACATCGGCGGGTCGGGAGCGGGCGTGGTCCGGTTCGATACGCGGGAGCAGATCGAGGCGGCAAACGAGATCGGGCAAATCGACCTCGGCATCGACGCGACCGGGCTGGTGCAGGAGTTCATCCCGGCGCGCGGCGGGTACATCGTCCGGTGCGAGGTGCTGGACGGTAAGTTTTTATACGCCATCAAAGTGCACACGACGGGCGAAACATTCGACCTGTGCCCGGCGGATATCTGCCGGACTGTGTCCGGAAAAAACCTGGCGCGGGGGGCGTGCGCGCTGGACGCGCCGAAGTCGGGGATCCGGGTCGAGGGCTACACGCCTCCCGCACGGGTCATCGCCGATGTCGAGCGCATCCTGGCGGCGGCCGGAGTGGAGCTGGGCGGCGTCGAGTACATGCTGGACGACCGGGACGGCGAGGGTGCCGAGCCGCTGTATTACGACATCAACGCGCTCTCGAATTTCGTCGCGGACGGGGTGAACGTGGTCGGGTTCGACCCATTTGTGAAGCTGGTGGACTGGCTGGTTGCCGAGGTGGAGAAGACCGCGGCTGATCAAAACATGCTCGCGGGAGCCCGCGCGTGAGATACGGGTTCTGGATGCCGGTGTTCGGCGGATGGCTGCGCAACGTCGAGGACGAGGGCGCCAACGAGGGTATGGAGGCGAGCTGGGCGTACATCAAGCGGCTCGCGCAGCGAGCCGAGCAGCTGGGCTACGATCTGTCGCTGATCGCCGAGCTGAACCTGAACGACATCAAGGGGCCGGAAGCGCCGTCGCTCGACGCGTGGTCGACGGCGGCGGCGCTGGCCGCGGTGACGGAGAAACTGGAGATCATGGTCGCGGTGCGGCCCACTTTTCACAATCCCGCGTTGCTGGCCAAGCAGGCGGCGAATATCGACCGGATCTCCAACGGGCGGCTGACGCTCAATGTGGTTTCGAGCTGGTGGGCGGACGAGGCGGCTAAGTACGGCATCCGGTTCGATCAACACGACGACCGGTACGCGCGGACGAGCGAATGGCTGGACGTGGTGGACGGCTGCTGGAGGGGGCAAGGGTTTTCCTACGGCGGCCGCTACTACGGCGTGACCGAGAACCTGCTGTCCCCCAAGCCGGTCCGGCAGCCCCGGCCCACTCTGTATGCGGGCGGCGAGAGCGAGACGGCCAAGAACCTGATCGCGGCCAAGTGCGACGCGTACCTGATGCACGGGGACCCGCCTTCGCGGGTCGGGGAGAAGATTCGCGACATGCGCGAGCGGCGCGAACGGGCCGGGCTGCCGCCGATGATTTTCGGCGTAGCAGGCTATGCCGTCGTGCGGGAGACGGCGGAGGCGGCGCGCGCGGAGGTGGTGCGGATCACCGACGTGCGGCAGTCCGCGCAGGGTTACCGAAACTACCAGCAGTGGCTCGCGGGCTCGAACCTGGAGCAGAAAGTTTCGCTCGAGGACTACTCGGTGTCGAACCGGGGGCTGCGATCCGGGCTGGTCGGCACGCCGGAGCAGGTGCGGGCCCAGCTGGCGGCGTTTGAAGAGGTTGGCTGCGATCTCGTTCTCCTGCAGATGTCGCCGCAGATGGAGCAGATGGAGCGGTTCGCGGCGGAGGTGATGAGCTGAATGGCCGTCACCGTCGAGCCGGTGCGAGGTGAAGAAGATTATTTCATGCTGAAGGAGCTGTTCCGCGAGTATGCGGCTTCGCTCGGGATCGACCTTTCCTTTCAAAGTTTTGAAGCAGAGCTGGCCGGCTTGCCGGGCAGGTACGCGCAGCCGGAAGGGGAACTCTTCCTTGCCAGGAACGCGAGTGGGGAAGCTCTGGGATGCATCGGGGTTCGACCGCTTGCCGCACCGGGCTCGTGCGAAATGAAGCGCCTCTATGTACGAGCCGAGGCTCGCGGAACAGGTGCCGGGCGTGCCCTCGCGCTCAGGGCTCTTGCGTTCGCTGCTTCCAAGGGCTACCGAGAGATGCTGCTGGACACGCTGCCGTCGATGGAGGCGGCGCGGGAGCTCTACCGATCCCTCGGCTTTGAAGCAACCGAGCCTTACTGCGCGAACCCCAATGCAGGGACGGCCTTCCTGAGGAAAGTGCTCGAAGGCTCGGACGTAGCCGTAAGTTCGATTTTGCGCGAACTCGCCGCGCGGGAGCCCATCTTTCACAGGCCGGAGCTGGGAACCACGCGCGCGGACTTTGACCGCATGATGGCCGAGGATTTCTCGGAGATCGGCGCGTCGGGCCGAGTTTTCTCGCGCGCATTCGTACTCGATCTGCTGGAGGAGCGGCACAGGACGCCGCGAGTGGAGAGCTTGCAGGCAACGGGGTTCACGGTTCGGGAACTCGCCGAGGGACTCTACCTCCTGCACTATGACTTGATGCAGGGCGAGCGCAAAACGCGGCGGACGACAATTTGGAGGCGGGAAGGGGAGGAATGGAGAATCGTCTTTCACCAGGGCACGATCGTGCTCCATGGGTGAAGCGATGGAACGCAAGACTTGCCCCGCGGGGCCGTAAGCGGGCTGGCCGGTGAACCCGTCCTAAGACGGTGGGAACTCTCCGTGGTTCTTTAGGCATTCCGGACTGGCGGACACTGCGCACCGAACCAATTGTCGAGTCGAGCTCCCTTGTTCAATGAATTATAGGTTCAACCGGCTTGACCCAACCTACCTGCTTTGCAGGGCAAGTCTCGCTGATTCGGATGCTAGCGGCAGAGGCGTTGGTTTGCAAGCCCGGCAGCAGCACCAAAGTAAGTACGGTGGACAAGACGCGGAATGGGGCGCGGAGATTCAGCCTGAATGGGCATTTTCGAGCACCTCGTCGAGCATGCCGTTGAGCGAGTGAGCGCGGCTTTGCCGGGACTGCTCGGCACCCGAGAGCGCAGCAAGCTCCGCGCGGGCCAGGGTGAGCTCGTCGGCGAGGTTGAGGGCGGCCAGCACGGCTACGCGCAGCGAATCCACGGTCGCGCCGTGGGCGGCCACGGCGCGCATCCGCTCGTCCACAAGCGCGGCGAGGGTTTCAATGTAGGCTGGGTCTTCGCCGCGCAGGGTGTAGACCTGGTCATAAATTGAAACGGTCGCGATGGTGGCGGCGTGGTTTTCAGAGGGTGTGGGCACCGGTCTCCTTCAAATGCCAGGCAAGCGCGGAACGGGCCTCAGCCCAAATCGTCCAGTTGCTGCAAGAGCCGTTCGACGCGGCCTCGAACCTGGTCGCGCTCCCCGGTCAAGGCGTTCTTCTCCCCTTCGACCCGCGCCAGCTGCGCGCTTTGTTCGTCCAACAACTGCTGGAGCGTCGCGGCGGTCTCCTCGGCGCGTGCGCGTTCGCGGCGCTCGTTGCGCAGCAGCTCCACCATGCGGACCACGCGCTCTTCGAGCGAAGCGAAGGCATCGGCTTGGTTTTCACTCGCGTCGAGCTCGGGGTGTACGTCGGGCATGGTGGACATCGAGAGAGGTTCTCCAGCTCTAAGTATAACGTGGGACTACGGGTGTTTTCCGGGCCGCGCGCGAGACCGTGCGCCGGGAGCCTCATAAAGAATCGGGTTTGTGCCTGCTCCGCTAGTGAGCGAAGCGCGAACGGGACAAGGGATGAGCGAGCAGAAAAAAGCGGTGATGATCGGCGCGGGCCCGGCGGGTTTGACGGCGTCGCTGGAGTTCCTGCGGAGGTCCGCGGTCAAGCCGGTGGTGCTGGAAGCGAGCCGGGAGATCGGCGGAATATCGCGGACCATCCGGTACAAAGGCAATCGGATGGACATCGGCGGGCACCGATTTTTCTCGAAGTCGGACCGGGTGATGGAGTGGTGGCGGGCGATCATGCCGGTGGTCAGCGAGAACGGAGCGGGCGACCACGCGATCCGCTATCAAAACCGGGAAACGCGGGTGACCGCGAGCGAGGGCGTCGGCGGCGATGGTGATTTGGTCATGCTGCTGCGCCCGCGCCGGAGCCGGATCTATTTCCTGCGGTCGTTCTTCGGCTACCCGCTCGCGCTTGACTCGAAGACACTCAGGCAGATGGGGCTGGGACGCACGGTGAGGATCGGCCTCGGCTACCTGCGGGCGAAGCTGTTCCCGCGCAAGCCGGAGAAAACGCTCGAGGACTTCCTCATCAACCGGTTCGGCAGCGAGCTGTACCTGACGTTCTTCAAGTCGTATACGGAGAAGGTTTGGGGGGTGCCGTGCCACGAGATCAGCGCGGAGTGGGGGGCGCAGCGCATCAAGGGACTCTCGCTGCGGACGGCGCTGCTGCACTTTGTGCGCAAGGCGTTTTCTCGGAAGAGATCGTCCGGAGACATCGCGCAGAAGGGGATGGAAACCTCGCTGATCGAGAAGTTTCTCTATCCGAAGCTGGGGCCGGGGCAGCTGTGGGAGCACGTGGCGGGGATGATCGAGGAG
>CAXUEU010000112.1:7619-10274 GCA_964250195.1 uncultured Acidobacteriaceae bacterium | reverse complement strand
AACGCCCTCTACGTCCCCTCGGCGACCGGCACCCTCTCGGCCCCGGCCAGCCTGACGTATACCTACGCAGCCAACGGGCTCGAAGTGAAAAAGACCTTCTCCTTCGACGACTCGTACGTGCTGCGCGCGCAGGTCTCGGTCACCCGCAACGGCGCGCCCGTGCTCGCGGGCCTCGCCTGGCCCTCCGGCCTCGGCGACCAGGACACGCTGCCCCAGTACGCCTCGGCCACCTTCGACGCCAGCCGCGACGGCAACGCCGACCAGGTCGAGATCAAGAAGGTCTCCGGCGGCAACACCCTGCGCGGCACCTACGAGTGGGCCGGGGTCTCCGACCAGTACTTCGCCGCCGTCTTCCTCCCGCAAACCCCCGCCTCGGCCAATGTCGTCACCCTCCACAACGCGGTCGACATCCCGCGCGACGTCAAGAAGCCCTCGGGCGAAACCACCCCCGCACCTGTGCTCGGCGCCGCCTTGGCCGACACCAACGGCCCGCTCGACACGCGCCTCTTCGTCGGCCCCAAGACGCTCTCCGTGCTCTCCGCCGTCAAGGGCTCCTCCGGTCCGTCGCTCGACAAGCTGGTCAACTTCGGCTGGTGGTCGGTCATCGCGACCCCGCTGTTCCTGATCCTGCGCTTCTTCCACAATCACGTCATCGCGAACTGGGGCTGGTCGATCCTGTTCCTCACCGTGCTGCTCTCGATCGTGACGCTGCCCTCCCGGATCTTCATGATGCGGTCGAGCCTCAAGATGCAGCGCATCCAGCCGCAGATGGACGCCATCAAGCAGCGTTACGCCAAATACAAAGCCACCGACCCGAAGCGTCAGGAGATGAACGCCGAGGTGATGAAGCTGCAAAAAGACAACGGCGTCAACATGTTCGGCTCGTGCCTGCCCATGCTGATCCAGTGGCCGCTCCTGTTCGCCTTCTACCGCATGCTGTCGAACGTGATCGAGCTGCGCCAGGCGCACTGGCTCTGGGTGCCCGATCTCTCCTCCCCCGACCCCTACCACCTACTGCCTATCCTGTTCGTGGGTTCCATGTTTTTGGTTCAGTACCTGACCCCTTCGCCCGGCGTGGACCCGCAGCAGCAGCGCATGATGGCCTTCACCATGCCCGCCGTCTTCGGCTTCATGACCTGGTCGATCGGTGCCGGACTGGCGCTCTACTGGGCCGCCTCGAACGTCTTCGGCATCCTGACCCAGATGGGCATGAACCGCACCGCCATGGGACGCGAGATGCGGGAAATTGCGTTGCGGCGGGCTGCCAAGAAGACCGGGAAAACGATCAACGCGAAGATCGTGAAGACCTAGGAATCCGAGATTCGGTACAACAACCAGGGGTCATCCTGAGGAGCAAAGCGACGAAGGACCTGCTTTTCTCAAGCGGCGCGCAAAAAGCAGGTCCTTCGCTCCGCTCAGGATGACCCTTGCTCGAGGTTCCCGAAAACCGCCTGCCGCTTCCCGGACGGCGCAGTCAGCAGGTCTTGCCTTTACACTAGGCCAGTGCCGATTCCGGATCTCCAAGCCGCCGCCCAGACCGTCGCGCAGTTCCTCAAGCTGCTCACAGCGCAGGGCCGGCTTCGCCTCCGTTACCGCATCACCGCCGGCGCGGGCGCGGCCGACCCCGACGGCTTGGAAGCGCGCGAGATCTACGTCGAGCTCGCCGGCCCCGACGCGCCCATGCTCACCTACCGCAACGGCGAGCTGCTCCGCGCCCTCGAGCACGTCGCCGCCAAGCTGCTCCGGCTCGAGGACAACGAGCACGACAAGGTCTCCTTCGACGCCGACAACTTCAAGGCCATGCGCGCCCGAGAGCTCCGCCTGCGCGCCCAGACCGCCGCCGAGCAGGCCCGGCGCACCGGCCGGCCCGTCCCCTTCCCGCCGTCCAACTCCCGCGAGCGCCGCCTCCTGCACCTTGTCCTCAAGAACTACCCCGGCATCGCGACCCACTCCGTCGGAGAAGGCTCCGCGCGTGTGCTGGTCGTCTTCCCCGAAGGCTACGACCAGGCCGCCTACACACCGCCGCCGGTTGCGCTGCCTGAGCGCCCCCGCCGTGACTCACGGGAGAGCCGCCGCTAACCGTCGTTTCTGTCCGGCATTGCTGGGGACGCTGCCCTGCTTCCACCGCATCAAGAAGGAACCGGGCTCATCCTGAGCAGCGCGACGATGAACAAGTTGCTTTCCCGGCAGCCGAGTTAACCAGGTCCTTCGCCGCGCTCAGGATGACCCGGGCTGAAGCCGGCCGTCCCGAGATGCGTGTGACAAAGGACGTAAACCTCGATGCCACCCAACACCCCCGACACCATCGCCGCCATCGCTACCCCGCCCGGACGCGGCGGCATCGGGGTCGTGCGCCTGAGCGGCCCGCGGGCGCTGCCGCTCGCTCTGCGACTCATCGATAAGCCCGACCTCGCCCCCAACCAGGCTCGCTTTTGCCACCTCCACGACCCCGCCACGGGTCAAAAGCTCGACGAAGCCGTCGTCACCTATTACCGCGCTCCCCGCTCCTACACCGGCGAGGACGTGGTCGAGATCGCCGCCCACGGCTCGCCCGTGCTGCTGCATCACCTACTAGGCTTACTGATCGAGCAAGGCGCCCGCCTGGCCAACCCCGGCGAGTTCACCGAGCGCGCTTTCCTGTCGGGCCGCCTCGAC
>CAXUEU010000112.1:0-7609 GCA_964250195.1 uncultured Acidobacteriaceae bacterium | reverse complement strand
CCCAAACCCTGCTCCAGGCCCAGACCGCCGCCGAGCAGTTGGGCGGCTCGCTCTCCCGCCGTACCGCCCCCCTCAAGCACGACCTCCTCGCCCTGATCGCCACCCTCGAAGCCGGCATCGACTTCGCCGAGGACGACACCCCCGTACTCGCTCAAGCCGAGCTGGAGCAAAAGCTCGCCGGCTTGCACGCCAACCTAGCCGCTCTCGAGCGGACCTTCCAGCGTGGCCGCCTCATCACCGAGGGCGTGACCCTGGCCATCGTCGGCCGCCCCAACGCCGGCAAGAGCTCGCTCTTCAACCGCCTGCTCGACCGCGATCGCTCCATCGTCACCGCCGAGGCCGGCACTACCCGCGACACGGTCGCCGAGCGCCTCTCGATCGGCGGCATCCCGGTCGAGCTCATCGACACCGCAGGCCTCCGTGAAGCCGCCTCCGAAGCCGAGCGCATCGGCATCCTGCGCTCCCGCGAAGCCTTCGCCGACGCCGGCCTGGTCCTGCTCGTGCTCGACAGCACCGCGCCGCTCGACGACGAGGAGCGCGCCCTGTTGGAAGCCGCCCGAGGTCGACCTCTCGTCGTCGCTCTCAACAAATCCGACCTGCTGTCGAACATTGCCGGCGAGCCCGCGCTTCCGCCGGCAGCCGCCGACTTCCCGAGCGTCCCCGAGCCGCCCGCTCTTCTCGGAGGCGGTTTAGACCGGCTCTTCCTCGGAACACCCGCCGTGCCCACTTCCGCCCTCACCGGCGAGGGCGTCGAGGCTCTCCGCGCCGCCATCCACGCGCGGCTCTCCGGCAGCGCCGCCCCCGGCACGGCCACCCTCACCAACCTCCGCCAGCACTCGGCCGTCTCCGCCGCGCTCGCCGCCGTCTCCGCCGCCCTCGCCGCCGCCAACCGAGCCCTTCCCCACGAGCTCCTGCTGCTCGACCTCCACGCCGCTCTCGCCGCCCTCGACACCCTGACCGGCACCACTACCCCCGACGACATCCTCCACCGCATCTTTTCCACCTTCTGCATCGGCAAGTGAACGTTCGGCCGCGAAGCGGCCTCACGCACACGCAAGCCTTGGTGAAGCCCCGGATGAGACCCGCCCTAAAGCGGGGCTCAAAAAGTTCGCCGGAGCCGCAAAAAGGTTTGTGAGGCCGCTTCCAAGCCCCGTCCGTGCCATACTGCGTCTTCGCAGCCCGTTTCAGGAGAGCCACGCACGCATGAGCACGAACCTCGACCGCCGCCTGTTCCTCGCCGTCACCGGCCGCCTCGGCCTCGCTTCCACACTGTTCCCCGGCGCGCTGTACGCCTTGGCGGCGGCTCCGGGCGTGCCCGCGCCCAAGCCGGTGACCCCCGATATGATCGACGCCGCGGCCGCCATGCTGGAGGCTCTCGGCGGGCAGCGCGAGGCGTATGCCGCCATCCGCGCGCTGCACCTGCCCAACTCAGTCGCGCCCGCCTTCGTCTTCGACCCCCTGCCGCCGGGCGCGCGGCTCGACTCGGGCCGACTGCCCGCCGTGTACAGCAACGGCCAAGGCACGAGCCCCGCCCGCGCCCAAACTCCGGCCCACTTGGAAGAGCTCGCCTTTCTGTCCGTCATGGAACTCGGGCAGCTCGTCCGGCAGCGGCACGTCACCTCCGTCGCGCTCACGGAGATGTACCTGACCCGCCTCAAACGCTATGACCCGACGCTGCGCTTCGTCGTGACCCTGACGCCCGAGCGCGCCATGGAAAAGGCCCGCGCCGCGGACGCCCTGCTCGCCAAGGGAAACTATCTGGGCCCGCTGCACGGCCTGCCCTGGGGCGCGAAGGACCTGCTCGCCGTGCGCGGCTACCCCACCACCTGGGGCGCGGGCGGCTTCGAGCACCAGCGGATCGACGAGGACGCGGCGGTCGTCCAGCGGCTCGACGCGGCCGGGGCCGTGCTGGTCGCCAAGCTCACCCTCGGCGCGCTGGCCATGGGCGACGTGTGGTTCGGCGGGCGCACCCGCAACCCGTGGAATCCGAAGCAGGGCTCCAGCGGCTCGTCCGCCGGCCCGGCCGCGGCCACCGCCTCGGGCTGCGTCGCGTTTTCGATCGGGTCCGAGACGCTCGGGTCCATCTCCTCGCCCTCCACGCGCTGCGGCGTCACCGGCCTGCGGCCCACCTTCGGCTTCGTCCCGCGCACCGGGGCCATGGCGCTCTCCTGGACCATGGACAAGCTCGGCCCCATTTGCCGAGGCGTCGAGGACTGCGCAGCCGTGCTCGCCGCCATCTACGGGCCGGACGGGCACGACCTCTCCGTCAAGCCCGCCGCCTTTAACTGGAACGCCGGGCAGGACTGGCGCAAGCTGCGCGTGGGCTACCTGGCGAGCGCCTTCGACGAACCCAAACCCGAGCCCGCCGCTGCCGGCAAGCAGGCGAGCGCCCAGCGGACCGAAGCCCAAAAGGCGGCCGACGTGCGCCGCCTCTACGACCACCGCTACGACACGGCGGCTCTCGCCGCGCTTCGCAAGATGGGCGTCGAGCTCCACCCGGTCGAGCTGCCCAAGCTGCCCTACGCCGCCATGGTCCCCCTGCTCACCGCCGAAGCCGCCGCGGCCTTCGACGAGCTGACCACCTCCGGCCGCGACAAGCTGCTGACCGCGCAGGGCCCCTACGACTGGCCGAACAGCTTCCGCGTCGCCCGCTTCTACCCGGCAGTCGAGTACATCCAGGCTAACCGCGCTCGCTCACTCGCCATCGAGCAGGTTTCCCGTCTGTTCGACGAGGTCGACGTGATCGTCGCCCCGTCCGGCGGCGACCAGCTGTTGGCCACCAACCTCACCGGCCACCCCGCCGTCATCGTTCCCAACGGGCTGCGCGGGCCGGACGCGCCGCAGCCCCCGCACACGGATTCCGGCGACGACGACTCGATAGGTGGCCCCGGCACGCCGGTCAGCCTCACATTCCTGGCCGGCCACTACCGCGACGCCGACGCGCTGCTGCTGGCCCGGGCCTACGAGCAGGCTACGGGCTTCAGCAAGCTGCACCCGAAGCTCTGAAACTCGCTCTAAATCTCTTATTTGCCCAAGATGGAACGCGCGGGAGAGAATCGGGCGTCGAGGTCGATTTTGAGCACGAAACAGAACCGGTGGCTCCCGCCGCTCGCCTTTCTCGCGTCCCTTCTCCTGCTCTGGCAATGGTCGATGGCGCGTCACCCAGGCGGGCTGCTGCCCGGGCCCTGGGCCGTCGCGCGGGGTCTGGGCGAGCTGGCCGTGAGCGGGCTCCTGCTCAAATATGTGGTCGCCTCGCTCTTTCGCGTCACCTGGGGGTTCGGCCTGGCGGCGCTCACGGCCATCCCTCTCGGCATGACCCTGGGCCGGTACGCGGGGGCCGAGCGCGCCCTCAATCCGCTTGTTCAAATCCTGCGGCCCATCTCCCCGCTCGCCTGGATTCCGCTCGCGATTCTCTGGTTCGGCGTGGGCGACGCCTCCTCCATCTTCCTCATTTTCCTGGGCAGCTTCTTCCCGCTGCTCCTCACCGCGATCGATGCCGTCCGCTCCATCCCCGCCGTGTACCTCGAAGCCGGGCGCAACTTCGGACTGCGGCCCCCGGAGCTGTTCCGCCGCGTTCTGTACCCCGCGGCCCTGCCGCGCTTGCTCGGCGGCTTGCGCCTCACCCTCGGCATCGCCTGGCTGGTGGTGGTCGCGGCGGAGATGATCGCGGTCAACTCCGGGCTGGGTTTCCTGATCGTCGACGCCCGCAACGCCGGCAACCGTTACGACCTGGTCGTCGCGGGCATGGCGGCGATCGGCCTGATCGGCCTCGGGCTCGACCTGGCCCTGCGCTCGCTCGAACAGGCCCCTGCCGTACGCTGGAGCCATGGCGACGCTTAGCGCGGTCATGACGAGCAGCGCCCTGCGCGCCGCCGGGGTCGGCATGCGCTTCGCAGGCCTCGAGGTGCTGCGCGGCATCGACCTCGACGTCCGCGAGGGCGAGTTTCTCTGCATCCTGGGCCCTTCGGGCTGCGGTAAATCCACGCTGCTCAGTATCCTGGCCGGGTTTCTGACGCCCAGCTCCGGCACGGTGGAGGCCGGGGGCGTGCCCGTGACCGGTCCCGAGCCCAGCCGCATCTTCGTCTTCCAGGAGCGCGGCACCTTTCCCTGGCTCACCGTCGAGGGCAACATCGCCTTCGGGCTCGCGAAGCTGCCCGCCGCCGAGCGTGCAGCCCGCGTACGGCACTATGTCCAGGCTGTCGGACTGGCCGGCTTCGAGAAGAGCTACCCTGCCGAGCTTTCCGGCGGCATGCGCCAGCGGCTCGAGGTCGCCCGCGCCCTCGCCGTCAAACCCGCCATGCTGCTGCTCGACGAGCCCTTCGGCGCGCTCGACGGCATCACCCGCATGAGCATGCGCCGCGAGCTGCTGCGCGTGTGGCAGGCGGAGCGCAAGACCATCCTCTTCGTCACCCACGACATCGACGAAGCCGTGCAGCTCGCCGACCGCGTCGTGATCCTGAGCGTCCGTCCTGCGACAATCCAAGCCATCGTGCCGGTCCCGCTCGCGCACCCGCGCGACCTGAGCTCGCCCGAGTACCTTGCCGTGCGCGACGGCATCCTCGACCGGGTCGGACTGGGACGGTCGGTATGAAGCGCATCGCCCTGCCCGCGGCAACCCTGTTGGCGGCCCTAGCGGTCTGGCATTTCGCCGTGTGGCTGTCCGGGACCAAGATACTGCCCTCACCGGTCGAAGTCGCGCGCGGCATGCGCGAACTCGCCGCGAAGCACGTCCTCTGGGCCGACATCGCCGACTCCCTGCGCAGGGTCGCGCTCGGCTTCGGCGCCGCGGTCGCGCTCGGCGTCCCGCTCGGCTTCACGCTCGGCTGGTATCCGCGCCTCGACGCCGTCGTGAACCCCTCGATGCAGCTTCTGCGGCCCATCTCGCCCATCGCCTGGATTCCCGTGGTCATCCTGCTGGTCGGCGTCGGCGACCGTGCCGCCACCGTGCTCATCTTCCTCGGCGCGTTCTTTCCCGTGCTTACGGCGAGCGTCGACGGCGTCCGGTCCGTGCCCGCGGCCTACCGCCAGGCCGGCCGCAACTTCGGCCTGTCCACGCCCGCGCTGCTTCGGCGCGTGGTCTTCCCCGCCGCGCTGCCCCGCATCCTGAACGGCCTGCGCATCGCCTTCGGCGTGGCGTGGCTGGTGGTGGTCGCGGCGGAGATGGTCGCCGTCGACTCCGGCCTGGGTTACTTGGTGCTCGACTCCCGCAACTCCGGCAAACGTTACGATCTGGTCGTCGGGGCCATGCTGATCATCGGATTGCTTGGGCTGCTCCTCGACAGCCTCATTCGCTCGCTGGAGCGGGTAAAGTCCGTTCGCTGGGGGTTCCGTCATGGGTCGTAAAGTCGCATTCACCTCGGGTCCATGGCTTCTGGGCCTCTGGCTCGTCGCGATCACCGGCCTCCACGCCGCCCTCAACGTCAACTGGGGCGCGGTGCTCAACGGCTGGCAGCCGCTCGAGAAACGCCGGATCACCGTCGCGTACATTCCCGTCACCTGCCAGCTCACCTGCCCGGTCACCGACTACATCTCCAAGGTCTCCGACCGCGGCGAGCTCTTTCTCCCGCGCATGTTCCAGGGCTTTCCGGAGATCAAGGAAGCCCTCATCGCCAGCAAGGTTCAGGCCGCTTTTATCGTCGCGCCGCTCGCCATCGCGCTGCGGGCGCAGGGCGTGCCTATCAAGGTCGTCTACCTGGGCCACCGGTACGGCTCGGCCATGGTGGTCAGGAAAAACGGCCCCGTCCGCACCTTCGCCGACCTGCGCGGGCGCACCATCGGCATCCCCAGCCGGTTCTCGGACGAACGCCTCATGGTCTTCCGCCAGATGAAGCAGTATGGGCTCAAACCGGGCGACATCAAGATGGTCGAGATGGCTCCGCCGGATTTCGCGAGCGCGCTGGCCGCCAACGCCATCGATGGGTTCGTCAGCGGCGAGCCCTTCCCCTCGCAGGCCGAGCTCGGCGGCTACGGCCGCGTGCTCTTCCAGGCCCGCGAGGTGTGGCCGGACTACATGTCGTGCATCCTGGTGGTCCGGCAGGACCTGATCGACCGGCGGCCTGAAGTCGTGCAGACTCTGGTCGACGGGATCGCGCGCTCCGGCCTGTGGCTGGATGCAGGCAAGCCGCACAGGTTGGACGCCGCCGACTTCGTGGGCCGCTACTACTACAACCAAAAACCCGCGCTGCTGCGCTGGGCCCTGACCCACCCGCTCGACCGCGTCAGCTATACCCCGCTCGCCCCGCGCAAGGCGGACTTCGACATGGTGCGCGACATGATGATCGAGACCGGCGTGCTGACCAAGCGGATCGAATTCGCGGAGTACACGGATACGCGCTTCGCCGATGGCGCGGGGACCCAACAGCCCTGGAGCTATGAGCCGGGTTACGCGAAGGCGCGCTGAGGAGATCACAATGATTCGCAGGACATTTCTAGGGCTGTCCGCCGCGGCCGGAAGCCTGGCCGTACTTCGGGCGGCTGAGAAACCGGACAAGAAGGTAGCGACTTACAAAGTCGAGGGCTTCTGGTGTCCGACCTGCTCGGTCGGGCTCGAAACTCTGCTCACCCGCGAGCGAGGCATCCTCGCCGCCTCCGCGACTTACCCCGACGGCAAAACGGTCGTAGCTTACGACGCCCGCCTGACCTCCCCCGCCGCGATCGCCGCCCTGATCGAGTCCATGGGCTTCCGCCCGCGCTTACTTGCCTGACCGGAGCCGCATGAAAGTCGCATACATCTTCGCCACCAATCTCGCTTCGACGACAAAGTTGGCCACCATGATCCTGCCGCAGCTCGAAGCCGGCAGCCACGGCGCGGAGGTCGCGGGCATATTCTTCTTCGATGACAACGTCTATATCCTGCGCGCGGGCGATACGTTCGGAGAGCATCTGGCCAGGATTGCCCGCGAGCAGGGCATCCTGCTGATGGCCTGCGACCGGTGCGCCGTGCGTCGCGGCCTCGCCGAAGGAACACTGGAGCAGTGCGGCAGCGGCGAGGTCAAGGCAAAAGGGCTGGTCGAGGGCGCACGGGTTGGGTGCTTCCCGCAGCTCTACGCCGCGCTCGCCGGGGCGCCGCCGAATTACGTAATTACCCTGTAAATGCCCCGCCCGGGAGCGGGGCCTGCTTACCTACTTCTGCACCGCCGCCAGAATCTGCTTTTGATTGGTCAGGATTTCTTTCTGGTTCGAGAGAATCTCTGCCTGGTTCTTCTCGATCGTCTCCTGGTTCTTCAGGATGGTCTTCTGGTTGTCCAGAATGATGCTTTGATTCGCTTGCACGTCGTTGTCCGCCATGTTCGTCTCCTCTGGGGTTAAGTCGCTACCCAGCCAGCATAACTCGCTCAGGACACGGGCGGCCGCCGCCACCCGAACGCCCGGTCCACCACCCCGGCCGCCGCGAGCACCAGCTCGTCCCCCCAGGCCGGCCCGGCAATCTGCACCCCGACCGGCAGGCCGTCACTCGAAAAACCTACCGGCACCACCGCCGCCGGCATCGCCAGCAGGTTCCACCACTGCGTGTACCGCATCGCGTCCCAGTAGCCCACCTCCTGCCCCTCCACCCGCCAAGCCCGTTCGCCGTGTTTTAATTATGTAACCGCGAACACCGTCATCTACA
>CAXUEU010000111.1:0-10314 GCA_964250195.1 uncultured Acidobacteriaceae bacterium | reverse complement strand
GCTCTGGTGCGATGCCGCAGGCGTCCCAGCCGACGCGACCCCGCGCATCCTGCTGCACCCCGGCGCGGGCTGGGGCGCGAAACGCTGGCCGCCCGAGCGTTACGCCGAGGCCGGCGCCCTGCTGGCCCGCGCGACCGGAGCGCGCATCCTCATCAACGCCGCCCCCGGCGAGCTCCCGCTCGGCCACGCCGTTTCTGCCCGCCTGCGCTTCCTGGGCGTCGAGCCCCTCCTGCTCTCGCCCACGGTCGGCCAGCTCATCGAGCTCACCCGCCGCGCCACCCTCGCCATCGGCGGCGACACCGGCCCGCTGCACCTCGCCGCCGCGCTGGGCCTCCTTACCGTCGGCATTTACGGCCCCACCGACCCGGCCCGCAATGGCCCCTTCCACGGACGCTTTCGCGTTTTGCGCGACCCCGCAAGCCGCCGCGACCACACCCGCCACGCCGCCCCGGAGGCCGGCCTGCTCCGCATCGCTCCCGAAACGGTCGCCGATGCCGCGCTCGTGCTGCTTCGGGACGATGGGCGAGGCACAAACCCGGATTAGCGGCCGGCTTTGAACGTGCCTAGTCTCTGCCATCGCCGCGAAGCGTCCCTCCCTGAACCGGCGAATCAGCAATCGACGTCTCTGAAACCCGCAGACCATATCCGTCGTCAGGGAGGGCAGCAGCCGAGGAAAAGGCATGGACGGTGCTCGGTTCACCCTTCAGAGACAGCCAGGTGTGAGTTTTGTATCAAGCGCGGAAGCATCGCGGGCCTTTCCGTGTCGACCGGGGCAATCCTAGATGCAACCGCTTCGCAAAAGTTCGCCGCGTCCCCCGGCGCAACCTTCGATACCCTCATCTCTATGCCGCCACGCACCTGCCCGCCCTCGGGGGCCTTCCATCTGAACTGCCCGCTTTCGCCCGAACAGACGACACCTGCACCGCCCATGGGCGCGCGCCGGTGAGCGCCACCCCCTGGCAGCGGACCGCCAAACGCATCCGCGTGCCGTTGGGCTTTGCGTTTGCCGCGTTTTTCCTGTTCGTGGCGCGCCCCAGCCTGCGGTCGCTTACTCTGAGCCTTGCCCTCGTCCTCCCCGGCCTGCTTCTGCGGGCGTACGCGGCGGGCTATGTCAAAAAGAACGCCGAGCTCACCACCACCGGCCCCTACGCCTGGACGCGCAACCCCCTCTATCTAGGTTCGGCCCTGATGGCCTTCGGCTTTGCCGCCGCTGCCCGCTCGCCTCTGTTGGCCCTGGTGCTCGCCGGGCTGTTCGCGGCCATTTACCTTCCTGTTATTCGAGGCGAGGAAGCCTATCTGCGCGCGCATTTTCCCGGTTTTGAAGCCTACGCGCGCGCCGTGCCCCGGCTCGTCCCGTGGCGGTGGCCACGGCGCGCGGCCTTAACCGATCCGGGCACGTTTCGCCCCGAGCTCTACCGCAAGCATCGCGAGTACGATGCCGCCCTCGGCGCTGGGCTGCTATACGTCGCGCTGATTCTTCGCTTCACGCTGGACCGACGCTGAGAGCGGCCTCCCCTCGCCGCATCGGTTCGCTCGCGCGGCTCGCAAGGAGGGCGCGGGTCTGGCATTCTGGTGGTGGCGCAGTATGAGCCGATCTGAAAAGCTCAACCGCCAAAGCTCAACCGCCAAAGCTCAACCTTCCGGAACGCCGCGCAGCTGCCAGGAGAGAACCGAATCAGAATGCCCGTCGATCTCTTGCCCTTGCACCCTCTCGCTCGGTCCCTGGCCTTTTTTTTCGTGTTCGCGCCTACGCTCGCCCAAACTCCGGCTTTGTCCGTTCCCGCGCCGTCCGCGAGCTTTCCCTTGCCGCAGAAGCAGACCCTCACCTACTCAGCGGACTGGCGCGTCTTCCCGGCCGGCACCGTTACCGTGCACCTCGAGGCGAACGGGCCGGTCGAGCGCATCTCCGTCGCGGGTGATTCACAAGGCGCGATCAACCTGCTTTTCCGCGTGAGCGACCGCTTCCAGGCCTCATTCGACCGCGGCACCGGGTGCTCGCAAAGTTTCAGCAAGCAGCTCATCGAGGGGCGCAGGGAAGTCAACTCCGACCAGCGCATCGACGCGGCGAAGCGAACGGCCTTCTACGATGAGCGCAACCTGGTCTCGCGCATCGATACGCATCGCGCCACGCCTGTGCCGGCCTGCGTCACCGACCTGCTCTCCGGCATTTTCCTTACCGGGGTTCAGCCGCTCGAGCCCGGCGCGGCGTACCACCTGCCCGTCCTGAGCGGCAATCACGTCAGCAACGTGACCGTCCGGGTCGAGGCGCGGGAAACTGTGCGGACGCCCACCACGACCTACAGCGCCGTCCGGGTCCAGCCCACGGCCGATACGGGCGCGGTACGCGACCGTGGCAAGCTCTGGATCTGGTACTCCGACGACAGCCGCCACATCCCGGTCCAGATGCGCGCCCGGCTCTTTTGGGGCACGCTCACCTTCCGCCTCACCGGTGTCGAGAACAAGTAAACGCGGCTTTACTGAATCTGAAATCGCTCGCGCATCGCGCGCTGAATGCGGGGCCGGCACAGCAGGTTGAACGCCGACTCCTTGCCCGGGAACATACGAAGCGCCGCCTCGCGGGTGTATGCCGTGAGCTGCGCCGCCTCGTCCACCGTCATCGATTCATCCTGCGCGATCGCGGCGAGCAGCACCTGCATCATGAGCTGCAGGCGGCGCAGATTCCGTCGCTCCTCATGATCCTCTTCTCGGCCCTCTCCCCGCCGCCTCGCCTGCTTTGTCTCGGTTTCCATAGGGCATTTTCACCGCCGGGGCAGGGAAGAGCAAGGTTTGACCGCGGTTTTCCATGAAGGCGCGCCAAAATCAGGGCGAGAAGCCCGCTCCCTCGACCACGCGCGACCCATCCAGAAGGAAGTCCGCCTCACCCGTGAGGTCCGTTCGCGCGGTGCGGATGCGCGCCGCTTCGAGGTGGTCCAGGGTCGCCGGCCTGGGGTGCCCGTAGAAGTTTCGCTTGCCGCAGGAGATAACGGCCCATTCCGGCTTCAGGGCGGCCAAGAACTCCGGGGTCGAAGACGAGAGGCTGCCGTGGTGGCCCACCTTCAGCAGGTCTGTGTGCGGCAGCCCCGCCGCGACCATGCTTTCCTCGGCGAGAGCTTGCGCATCCCCTTCGAGCAGCGCCGAGGTGTTGCCGTAGCGCAGGCGCAGGACCAGCGAGTCGTTGTTTCCCGGCTCCGCTTTCGGGACGTACTCGCGCGAGGGCCAAAGCGTCTGCACTTCCGTCGCGCTGCCCAGCTGCCAGCGGTCCCCCTGCCGATGCTCCCGAACCGGAATGCGGAGCGCCGCGGCTTTCGCGAGCAGGTCGCCGTAGGCGCGGGATACGGGATTGTTGCCGACCAGCAAGATACGGGGCTGAAAATTCGCGAGCACCGCCGGCATTCCGCCGATGTGGTCCAGGTGCGCGTGGCTGATCGCCACCGCGTCGAGCCGTCGGATGCCGCGGGCCCACAGCGCCGGCGAGAGCACTTCCTCGCCGATGTCGAAGTTGCTGTCCGGCGGCGCCCCGACGAGCCCGCCCGCGTCCACCAGCATGGTCTTGCCGTCGGGGGTGACGACCAGGATCGCGTCGCCCTGCCCCACGTCGATCGCCGAAACCTCGAGCGCCCCGGACGGGTGCAGCACCGGCTGCGGCGCGACCGCGAGCAGCGCCGCCCCGAGCAGCGCCGCTGTCGCGGACGGAGCCGCCCATCGCTCGCCTCTGCGCAGCAGGTACACCGTAAGCGCGAGCAGGGCCACCCACAGAGCCACCCTCGGCGAAGGGGGCCCGGGCAGGCGAAAATCGCCGAACGGCAGCCTCGCGAAGCCGTCGACGATGCCCGAGACGACGTGCAGCAGCGCCGCCGTCGCCGCGGCCGGAAGCGCGGCCAGCTGCGGCGCGACGAGCAGGGTCGCGAAGCAGAGCATCGCGGCCGGCAGCAGGAAGGCGAGGAACGGGATAATGAGGAAGTTGACCGGCAGACCGAGCACGGTGATGCGGTGGAAATACATGGCCATGGGCAGCGCCATGACCAGCTCGACCAGCGCGGAGACCAGCAGGAGTTCGAGCGCGCTCAGAAAGAAGACCAGAGCCGCTGGAAGAACGCGCCGCACGAGAAAGCGCCCGGCAACCGGCTCCAGGTGCCGCGCGAGCAGCCGCAGGGAAACCCTCCACTGCGCTACGGACCGGGGCATGGCCGCGTCGATGGCGGGCAGCCACAGCTCGCGCGCGCCATGGAGGTAGGGCCCGAAGGTGCGCTCGGCGAGCGGCGTGGCGATTCCCCCGATGGCGACCACGGTCAACAGGGTCATCTGCAGGCTCGCGCCGCCCAGCGCGCGCGGGCCGGCCGCCATCAGCAGCAGCCCGGCGAGCCCGAGCGCCTGGAGAGCATGCCTGTCGCGGAACAGCAATCGGCCCAGGAGCAGCAGTGTCACCATCCAAAACGAGCGCTGCACCGGCTCCCCAAAGCCCGTAAACAGCGCGTACGCGAAGGAAAGCCCGATGGTCGAAACCGTCGCGGCCACCCTGGGCAGACGCAGCCGTCGCGCCACGAGCAGCACCACCCCCGAGAAGATCGCCAGGTGCATCCCGGAGACCACCAGCAGGTGGAACGAGCCTGTCCGCTCGAAGCCGACCCGCGTGTGCTTTTCGAGGTAGCTGCGGTCGCCCGTGAGCATCGCGGTCAGCATGCTTGCGTCCTCGGGCGAAATCTTCAGGAAAGCCGGGAGTCTTCGCGCGGACGGGAGATTCGCGAGCCCAACTACCCGCGCGCTCGCCTCGCTTTGCCACGCGTGCAGCAGGCAGCGGAACGGCGGCCGCCCCTGCCCCAGCAGGCGCACCTGCTTCGCGTCGGCCGAGCCCAGGGCGCCCACGCCCTGCCCGCGCAGGTACTCGCGAGCGTCCCACACGCCGGGGTCGTTGTAACGGCTTTCCGGGCGCGGGGCAAGCGTTGCCTCGATGCGCGACCCGCAGCGAAACTCCGGCAAGGCCGCCGCGGCATCGGTGTAGACGGTCAGGCGCAGGCCGCCGGACAGTTGGCCTCCGCCGTAGCCGTCCAAATGCAGGTCGAGCCGCCGCTCTTGCTCCGACCGCGATTTATGCCCGAAAAATGCCGTGAAGACGGTTTGCCGCACGGGCTCCAGCCGCACGATCTCGCCGGTAAAGGTCTGCTGTTTACCGGCTTCGGCCAGCATGGCGAGCGTGTGCATCCGGTCGACCGGAGGTTCGAGTTCGCTCGCGAGGCAGCCCAGAGCCAAAAACAAGGCGGCCAGTGCCGGCAAAAGCACCCGCTGCGCGCGCAGTGCAGCCAAGGCGCTCACGCAGCTCAGCGCGGCCGTTCCAAGAAGCAACCACCCCGGTGTGAACCATCGCGCGCCGGCCAGCGCAATCCCCAGCGCGAACGCGCAAGCCGGAAGCAGCGCCGGGGCCGCCACGAACCGGAGCGGGGCGATGCCGTGCGCGGCCGCCGACTCCGTCGCGGCTGCGTGGCTGGGTCCAGCAAGCGGGATGGCGGTCGCGGCGGCCATGGATAAGCGTGTCTACCGACGCGCGAGCTTCGCCACTACCTCCAGATGAAAGGTCTGCGGAAACATGTCGACGAGGTCGAGCGCGGTGACTCCATATCCACTATCGGCGAAAACACGCAGGTCCCGAGCGAGCGTCGCCGGATCGCACGACACGTAAGTAACGTGCGCGGTTCCAAAACGGGAAAGTTCCCGCGCACCGTCCTTGCCCAGTCCCGCCCGGGGCGGGTCCAAGACGACCCAGTCCGGCCTTTCCCTTTCGGCCCGGCGCAGAAACCCGAGCACGTCGCTCTCGATGACGCGCCCGGCCGAGAGGTTCTCCCGCAGGTCCGCGCACGAAGCCGGCGCTCCCTCGACCGCCACGACCCGCTCGAACGCCCGACCGAGCACCCGCGTGAACAGCCCCACTCCCGCGAACAGATCCCAGGCCAGGGCTCCACGCGCGCCCTCCGTGGCCAGACGAACGAGCGTTTCCGCCAGAAACCGGTTCGCCTGGAAGAACGATCCGGCGCTCACCCGGTATCGCTCCGCGCCCACTTCGTACAGCAGTGCCTCGCGGCCCCAGCGTGCCCGCGGCTCGTCTTTCGCCTCCGTGGTCAGCCGAGCCCCCGCCAGGCCCGGCACGCTTTCGCAAAACCTCTTGAAGGCCGCCGCGTCCGGCACACCCGACCGGGCCGCGACCCCGAACAGCACCTCCGCGCCGTTCGTGAACAGCTCCACCTGCCCACACCACGGCGCCGCTCCCTGCTCGCGGATCGCGGCCTCCACGACCGGAAACAACGCCTGCAGCTTCGGCATCGCGATGGGACACGCCTCCACAGGCAGCAACGCGTGCGAGCCTCGCCGACGATAGCCCAGGCGGCCGGTTGCGGCATCCACGTGCAGCCGGACGCGATTGCGATACCCCCAGGGCTCCGCCGCGTGCGTCACGATTGCAGGCAGGTCCCGCAGGCCGGCGCGCCCGAGCGCCTCTTCCAGCACCGCGTGCTTGATCCCGAGCTGGGCTGCGTACGCGGCGTGCTGGTACTGGCACCCGCCGCAGCCCCGGTAATAGGGGCAGCCCGGCTCCACCCTGTCCGGCGAAGCCTCCAGCACGCGCAGCAGGTCAGCCTGCGCGAAGCTCCCCTTGTCGCGCCGGACCGAGGCTTCCACGGTCTCGCCCGGCAGCGCGCCCTCGACGAAAACGGCCTTGCCCTCCGCCCGGGCCAGCCCGGCACCGCCGTACAGCGGCTTTTCGATCCGCAGATTCACTCGTCGCTCCGCATGTAGAACAGGCTGAGGCGCGGCAGCCCGTACTTTTCCAGAAGCCGCTTGTCGAGGAACTGCTGCTCCACCTGCCGGATCTGCACCGCTCCCATCCGGCTCCGGAACGGTGCGATCTCCCGCGCGGCTTGCGCCCGCAGCGCCGCCAGTTCCTCCTCCGGAAGGGTCGCCAGCAGCATCGCCAGCAGCCTCGCTTCGAGTGCGCGCAGCGTCGCCTCCAAAGCCTCGGCGTCGCCCAGGTCCCCTTCGGCCAGCGAGCCGAGCCGCGCGGCCGTCTCCCGCGCCAGCCCGGCCGCGGCCTCCGGGAGCCCGGCAGCTCCGGCGAGCGCATCCCGGCAGCCCCGCAGGTGCGCCGCGATCCGATTCCCCTCGAAGCCGCTCTCCTCCTTCGACGCGGGCGCGGCCCCCACTGAAGCCTCCCGCATCCGCTCGGCCGCTTCCATCACCGCCTGCGCGCACCACGCCAGGCCATTGACCCGGCGCGCCCGGCCCTTCGTCTTTCTCGCCTCATGCTTGCTGAACGCCTCGTCGATGCCCCGCAGCACCGCCTCCATCGGCACCCCGGCGTCCTTCCACGCCTCGACCAGCGCCCAGTCCAGCGTCGAGAGCATCAGCAGCGAGCCCCGCCTCTGCTGAAAACGCTCCTCCACCTCCGTAAAGTAGTTGAAGTAGTTCCGCACGGCCCTAGCTTCGGTTCCTCTCGTGAATCAGGCGCAGCCCCGTGAGCGTCAGCATTTCGTCCACCTCGCCGATAAATCGGGACTCCGGCGCGATCAGCCGGGCCAGCCCTCCGGTGGCCACGATCGTTGGCGGGGCCGGAAGCTCCCCCACCATCCGCTCCAGGATGCCGTCTACCAGGCCGAGATAGCCGAAAAACATCCCGCTTTGCAGGTTGGTGGCGGTGTTGGTTCCGATCGCCTTGGCCGGCCGCAGCAGCTCCACGCGGCCCAGGCGCGCGGCCCGCGCGAACAGGGCGTCCGCCGCGATCCCCAACCCCGGCGCGATCGCGCCGCCCAAAAACTCCCCGCGCGCCGAGACAACGTCGAAGGTCGTCGCGGTTCCGAAGTCCACCACGATGCACGCCCGGGCCCACCGCGCGTACGCCGCGACACAGTTCACCAGGCGGTCCGCGCCCACCTCCGGCGGGTTGTCCACCAGCAGCGGCATGCCTGTCTGCACGCCGGGTTCCACTACCAGCGGCTTGGCCCCGAAGTACCGCTCTGCTACCTCGCGCAGGGTCGAGTCCATGGGCGGCACCACGCTCGACAGCACGATGGCGTCCACTGCTTTCGCGTCGAGCCCGCCCATCGCGAACAGGTTCAGGAACAAAACCCCGTACTCGTCGACGGTTTGCGTCTTGTGGGTTGTCACGCGCCAGTGCGCGCGCAGCGCGGCTCCGTCGAAGACGCCCAGCACCGTGTTGGTGTTGCCGACGTCAAGACACAGCAGCATCGCGCACCCCGCCGGAAAGCACCGTGCGCAGCACGCCGGCGTCCGTCCGGACCCGGAGAAACCCGCGCGCGTCCAGCCCTTCGGTCACCCCGCTGAACGGGCTCTCCTCACCCACGGTCACCCGCTTGCCGCGAACCCAGGTCGACTGTGCCTCGAGCCGTGCGGGCAGGTTTTCCCCATCGGCCTCAAGGCTCTGCGCTTCCTTGGCGAGCGCCCCAAGCAGGTGGACCAGCAGCTGCTCCCGGCTCAGGTCCTCGCGCCCGGTTTCGAGCGCGAGCGAGGTCGCCGCCCCGGCCAGCTCCGGCGGAAACGAGCGCTGGTGCACGTTGATGCCGATGCCGGCGACCAGAAAACGTACCCGCGTCGCCTCGGCCTGCATCTCGCAGAGCACCCCGCCCAGCTTGCGGCGGCCCACGAGCAGGTCGTTGGGCCAGCGCAGGTCGGCCTTCACGCCGGAAGCCGCGAGCACCGCCGACCGCGCCGCCAGCCCGGCCGCGAGTGAAAACCACAGCGCATCCCCCGGCGCGAGCTTGGGCCTTAGCAGCACGCTCACGTAGAGGCCGCTTCCGGCGGGCGAGGCCCAGCCGTGCGCCCCGCGCCCGCGTCCAGCGGTCTGCTCGTCCGCCACGTACACGCTCCCGTGCGGCGCGCCCTCGGCCCCAGCCCGCATGGCATAGGTGTTGGTGGAGCCGATCGCGTCGAAGTGCCGGAGCTTGCCCGCGAAGACTCCCCCGGCCAGCCCGCGCTTCACCACCGCGAGGTCGAAGTCGCTCGCGGCCGCCGTCAACGCCCCTCCCCCACGATCCGCATGCTCAGGTCCACCGCCACCGCCGAGTGCGTCAGCGCGCCGACCGAGATATAGTCCGGCCCGGCTTCCGCGTAGGCCCGCACCGTGTCCAGGCTGATCCCGCCCGAGGCCTCCACCGGCACCTTGCGGCCGCTCGCCCGGGCCGACCGAACCACCTCGACCGCGCGCCGCACTTCCTCGGGCGTCATGTTGTCCACCAGCAGCGACTCCGCCCCGTTCGCCAGGGCTTCGTCGAGCTCCGCGAAGGTGCGCACCTCGATGTCGATCACCTGTCCCGCGCGCCGCTTGGCATGGGCCCCGGCGAGCACCGCCGCGATGCCCCCTCCGAGCGCGATGTGATTGTTCTTGATCAGGATTCCGTCCGAGAGGTCGAGCCGGTGGTTCTCCCCGCCGCCGCAGGTTACCGCGTACTTGTCCAGCACGCGCAGCCCCGGCACGGTCTTGCGCGTGTCGATCACCGTCGCCCCGGTCCCGGCGACCGCGTCGGCGTACCGCCGGGTCAGGGTCGCGATCCCGCTCATGCGCTGGAGCAGGTTCAGGATCACCCGCTCGGTCGAGAGCAGCGTCCGCGCCGTCGTCCGGATCACCGCCAGCGGCTGGCCCTTGCGTACGCGCACCCCGTCGAAGATCTCCGGGTGGCTGACGACTTCAAAGCTCCGCTCGTCGCGCCCTTCCAGCCGCGCGAACCCCGCCAGAACCCGCGGGATCGCCCCGAGGCCCGCGACTACGCAGTCCTGCTTCGCGACAACGGTCCCGGTCCCCCGCAGTCCCGCGTCGATCGTGATCAGCGTCGTCTGGTCGTCGGTCGCCTTATCCTCGGCCAGCGCCTCGGCCACGATCGCCTCTATCCTGCGTGATTTCCAGTCCATGCGGCTCTACCTCACGGCTTTCTGCTTCAGCGCTTCGTTCTCACACCGGAGCACGGCACCGCGGCGTTCCGCTTCCAGGATGTGCGCGATCAGAACGATCTGTCGCTTTGCCGCTTCCACGGACTCACGCAGGCGGCCCTCCACAGCTCGCAGCTCTTCCTGAAGCGCGTCGAAGCCTTCCTGGACGCGCTCACTCACGCTGCCTTGCGCGGCGGCTCCGAGGCGGGCGTGCAGCGTTTCCACGCGCAGGGCAAGCCCACGCAGCTCGGGTGCGAAGGACGCCTGGAGCGATCCGCAGATACGCTCGACATTGTCGATGGCCTGTTCCACATCCACAGTCTAGCTCGCCTTTCCGTCGAGCCCGGCAAGCCCCGCCCGTGCCTTCGCGATCAGCTCCCGCAGCTCCCC
>CAXUEU010000110.1:0-10383 GCA_964250195.1 uncultured Acidobacteriaceae bacterium | reverse complement strand
CGGTAGAAGGCGTAGCGCGGCCCACGCGCCCGCCAGGCCGAAGACCAGCCCGGGCGCGGCGACCAGGGCGCTTTCGCGCAGCAGCATGCGGAAGATCACCCCGCGCGGCGCGCCCAGGGCCAGCCGCAAGGCCAGCTCGCGGGTGCGCTGGGCGGCGGCGAAGGCCACCACGCCGTACACGCCGGTGAGCACCAGCACGAGAGCCAGCCCGGCCAGCGCGGTCAGTAAGGCCGAGTTCAGGCGCGGCCCGGCCAGGACCTTGTCGATCTGAACCGCGAAAGGCGCGAGTGTTCCGAGCGCCACGCCGGGGTCGAGCGCGGCCGCTTCCCTTCGCAGTCTGCGGTCGAGCGCCGGGGCGGGCAGGGCCGTGCGTAGAACGAAGTGCATATCGGGCCAGTAGCCCTGCTCGGGCTCGTCGATTTCAGGCAGCACGGGCGCGTCCGCGAGTGAGCCGCCGGTCCCGTGGGTGTCCGCGACCACGCCGACGATCTCCGCGACGCCGCGCTCGTAGCGCAGGCGCTTGCCGACCGGGTTTTCGCCAGCGAATTATGTGCGCTGGAATGCCTGGTTGATGAGCACGACGACGGGCGCGTTCGGCTCCCCATCTTGAAGCGTAAAGCCGCGCCCGGCGAGCAGAGGGATGCGCATGGCGGCCGTGTAGGAAGGGGTAAACTTCCGGCCTTCGGCGATGATGCTGTCGCCATGCGGGGTCGGCGGGCGGCCCACGATGTCGGCACGGCGCGGGGCGCTGAAGGCGTTGAACGGCAGCGCGTTGATCGCGCCTACTGCGTCCACGCCGGGGATGGTTGCGAACCGCTCCTCAAGTTGCCGGTAGAACCGGTGCACTGCGGGCTCAGTCCCGAACGGCAGGTGCGCCGAGACGGCGAGCACCCGCGCACTCTCGAACCCGAGCGGCGCGTGCGCGAGCCGGTACAGCCGGCCCAGAAGCACCGAGGCCAGCGCCAGCAGCACCAGCGCGAGCGCCGTTTGCGCGGAGGCGAACAGCCAGCCGAAGCGGCGGGTGCTCGCGATGACCGTTCGGCCCTGCCTGGGCGCGCGGATGCCGAACTGCAGCGCGGGCGCGGCCCCGCATGCGAGGCCCGTCAAGAGGGTCAGCCCCAGCATCGCGAGGAGGGTGCCCCGGTCCAGCCGCGGCTCCGCGAAAGCAAGCAGCGCTGCGGGCAGGGCTGCCACAAACGCCTGCAGCAGCCCGGCGGCCAGCAGCACGCCCAGCGAACCCCCGGCGGCGAACAGAACGAGCGACTCAGTTAAAAGCTGGCGAAGGAGCCGCGCGCCGCCCACCCCCAGCATGCGCCGGATCGCGATCTCGGGCTCCCGCGCCGCATTGCGCGCGAGCTGCAGCCCCGCGACGTTGGCGCAGGCGATCAGGAGCAGCATCGCGACGGCGGCGGCGAGCAGGAACAGCGCCTGCCGGTACTCGCCCAGGATGACCGCCCGCAGCGGCTGCACCCGGAAGCCCCACTCGGCGTCGGTGGCCGGGTACGCGCGGGCCAGCCGGGCTGCCAGCAGGTCGACAGCCTGGCGCGCCTGGTCGAGCGTGACTGCCTCGCTCATCCGCGCGACGACGTTGAGATAGCGTGAGCTGGTCCCGCGATAGCTTTGCGTCAGCATCGGGATGTGCGCGGGCTTCCAGAGCTCGATGCCGGTGGGGTAGGCGAACTCCTTCGGCATGACGCCCACGACCGTCGCCGGCTTGCCGTTCAGGCTCACGGTCCGGCCCACCGCGCCGGGGCTGCCCGCGAACAGGCGCCGCCACAGGCCGTAGCCCAGCACCGCGGTCTCCGGTGCGCCGGGCGCGTCGTCGGCCGGCGTAAGCGTGCGCCCGAGCAGCGGCTTCGCCTCCAGCACCCTGAAAAACGCGCCGGACACGGCGATGTACGGCGTCGAGCTGGGCGGCTCGCCCTGGAGGGACAGCGCGAGCGAGTCCGCATAAAAGAACCCGAGCGCGTCGAACACGCGTCCGCCGTCGCTTGTGCGCAATTCGTCGAGCGCGACCGCGCGGGGGACGTTGGTGATGCCGTCGAAGTTCGCGTCGTTGCGGGTCGTGTCCTGGAGGGAGACGACCCGGCCGATATGTGGAAACGGCGTGGGATTGAGCAGCGTCGCGCGGAGCACGCTGACCAGCGCGGTGGTCGCGCCGATCGCGAGCGCGAGCGTACCCGCGGCGGCGAGGGCGAAGCCGGGCGCGCGGCGGAGTTGGCGCAAGGCATAGCGGAGATCGGCGAACACGGAGAGCATGCGGGCTCCTTCAGGGAAGCCTGTCACTGGAGCCTACGTCAGCTTCCCTGAAACAACATGCTTGCATGTGAAGGGCCGCTGCCTGCCCAATGTAAGTGCTTGATTCGCCGTCGCACCCGCGCGCCGAAGCGTCCATTTCCGAACACCGTGTCCGGTTCCGGACAGTCGGGATATGAGGGTTGCGCTGCCCGAGCAAGCTGTGCGCCCCGATTTGCAAGACAAGCTTGGCATCGCCGATCGGGCTTACGGGGACGCTTGGGAACGCACCGGACTTGGAGCCGGGCACGCGACGCGACGCTGCTCCGCAGCAATGGCCGCGAGCGCGGCTTCGCGGTCACCGGCCGGCTCTGCGGCGAAGAGGGCGTCTCAGCGCTTGAGGCTTGCCGATGCTCGCCGCGGCTCGGTTCTCCCTCCGGGCCGGCTTGAGGAAAAGGCGGCTCCGCCGGCACTTGGACTGGCCTTTCACGAACGCCAGCGCAGCGTGACCGGCCCGCTCAAGGGGTGCTTGCCGGTCCCTTCCAGACGAGCCTGCTTCAGCGCGAAATACCATTTCGCCGGGCGGTCCGCGTCGTCGATCAGCATCAGCGACGGATCGTGGCGCAGCCCCCGGGCCTGCTCGACCATCGTCTGTTGATCCTGCCCCACGAAGCGCTTGCCGAACCACTTCGCCAGAGTAGTGACCCCCGGCACGGCATAGAACACGTTCCAGGCCGCGTACACGTCGATCCGGCAGGCCCGCGGGGTGGTCGGCGTCACGGTCGTGATGCTTGAAAACCACTTGGGCCCGCAGCGGATCGTCTCGAAGCGCCGGTTCGGCAGCTGGAAATCGATGGTGGTCGTGATCGGCTCGCCGTACACGCCCAGCAGTTTGTAGGGAGCGGAGTTGCCCGACGGCGCGTGCGCCGCCATCCGGAACCCTTCCGGGATCGGCTCGAAGTGCTTGGCTTTCTCGTGGATCGACCCCTGCTTGCGCCACCACCAGCTTTGGTGCACGAACGGCCCGTGCGCCGGGTCCATCAGGCCGATGATGCCGTGGTCCACATTGCACGGCAGCTCCGCCTGGAGGTGCGCCGAGCGAAATTTACCGCCGAACTTCGGCGTCTCCGGCGGTTCCGGCGGATTTTGCGCGCGCGGCCGCCCCGTGCCGGGCTCCGGCACGTACACCCAGGCGTAGCCGTCCCGCTCCACGCACGGGTAGGCCGTCCCGTAAATCTTTCCGGGGTCGAGCGTGTCGTGCTCCGTGAGCGATGGAATCTCCAGGCACTGGCCCGTCGCCGGGTCGAACCGCCACCCGTGGTACTTGCAGGCCAGCGCTTCTCCGTCGAACCAGCCGCACGAGAGCGGGATTCCCCGGTGCGGGCACAGGTCGCGCATCGCAAAGATCTGCCCGTCCCGCTTGCGGCCCAGCGCCATGGGGATGCCCAGCAGCAGGGTCGTCCTGACCTTCCTGCCGCCGAGCGAGTCGGCCCGCATCGCGGGGTACCAGTCGTTGTAGATGAGCGCCGCCGCCGGGCCGAGCCCCGCCCGCGCCGGGCCGGGGTCTTCCGCGAGCTGCACGAGCGTTTGCGTGGCCATGGCTGCCCCCAGTTTACTTGGTCACCCGCTCCATTCGCCCTTGCCGCACCCTGAACCGCTCACCCCGCCACTCCACCGTGTTGTCGGCGTAGCTCCAGACCCACAGCGCCAAGCCCAAACAGTCCCGGACCGGCAGGAGCAAGAGGTCCCGCGACACCCGCTCGTCCCGCAGCAGCCCGAAGCCCACGAACAGCGCGACCGCCATGCGCGCGGCGACCGCCAGCGCCAGCAGGAGGAGCGACCCCAGGCTGCCGCCGGTCGCGAGCATGAACAACACCGCCCACGGCACCGGATGCGTGAAAAAGAGAGCTGCGTAGCTGCCCGGCCGCGCCGCCTTGATCGTCCGCGCCCACCGCAGTTGGTGCGCCCAGAACTCCCCGAACCGGTAGGCCGGCACCCCGGTCGACACCGGCTCCGGGCTCAGCACCACCTTGTGGCCGGCCGCCGCCACATTGCGGCCCAGGTCGTGGTCGTCCGCCAGCACGTTCACCAACGCCTCGAGCCCTCCGGCCGCGGCGAGGGCCGCCCGGGAGACCAGCAGCGTCGAACCCAGGCCGAACCGCAGGCCGCCATCCGTGAGCCGCGCGCACAGCACCCCGGCGAACAGGTCCGTGGCGATCGAAAGCGCCTCCAGACGCGAGCCCAACGTGGGGCGGCCCGCGGGATGCGTCCGTCCGCGGTAGCCCGCTGTCACGAGCCCCACCGTTGGGTCGGCGAACGGAGCCATCACACGCCTCAAATACTCCGGCCCGACCGCGATATCGGCATCGCTGATCAGCACGTGATCGAACCGCGCGCGCGGGAGCAGTTGTGCCAGGTTGCTTACCTTACCGTTTGTGCCCAGAATTAGAGGCGTTTCGAACACTTCGATTTGCATAGAAGGAAACTCCGCCGCAAGCGCGCGCACCACAGCCGCGGCGGGATCGGTGATGCTTTGAACACCGACGAACAGTTCGATTTCCGCCGAATAGTTCTGCACGCAATGCGACCGCAGCGCCTCCACCATGTCCGGGTCGAGCCCCTTGACCGGCTTCAGGATCGACACGGGCAGCGCTCCCGGACCGTTCGGCGCGCTCCGGCGGCCGGCGCGCGCAAAGTCCCGCGCCGCCCAAAGCGCGAATGCGCAAAAGAAGACACCCACCCCCGCCAGGACACCCGGCAGCAACACCGCGATCGTCAGCAAACCCTCATTCTCCGCCCCAAGATCGACTCAGGGAATGCCCGCGAGCGCTCCCCTGCTTCCGTCCCGCATCGAACCATTTTTAAAACCCGTGAGGTTCGATGCTGCCCTTTACTGAAATGCGCCTGTCCAGCACCCGCGATGACAGGCCCGCCCTGGTGCTTCTCCACATGTTCGGCATCGCCCGGCGGGAGTGGATCGAAGTCGGGCTCGCGCTCGCTCCCCAGTTCCGCATCGTCACCATCGACACGCCGGGATTCGGAGAAGCTGCCGACGTGGAGGCCTACACGGTCGAGGCGATGGCCGAACAGTTCCGGTCGACCATCGACCAGCTTAGGCTGCCCCGGTGGATCCTCGCGGGCCACTCCATGACCGGCAAGATCGCAGCCGTCCTTGCCGGTCAAAACCCGCCCGGCCTCGAGAAGCTGGTCCTCCTCACGCCGTCGCCGCTGTGCCCGGAGCCGATGACGGACGACGCCCGCGCCAAAATGCTCGCCCAAGCAAAACCCACGCGCGCCGAGGCTGAGGCTTACCTGCGCGACAACAGCGCCCTGCCGATCCCGCCCGAGATCTTCGAGCGCACCGTGCAGGACAGGCTGCGGGCCAACCCCGTTGCCTGGCGCGCCTGGCTCGAAGAGGGAACCAAGGAGGATTGGAGCGGGCGCGTACCCAGGTTGACGCTGCCCACCTTGGTCATCGCCGGAGAGAAAGACGCCTCGCTGGGCCCGGAACCGGCCCGGTCCCTGGTGCTGCCCCATTACACGGATGCGCGGCTCGAGGTGGTCGCCGGGTCCGGCCACATCGTCCCGCTGGAAGCCCCGGAGAAGCTGGCCGCGCTGCTGCGCGAGTTCACCGCCGGCTAAGCGTTACTCGTACCGGAGCGCCTCGATCGGGTTCAGGGTCGCCGCCTTCCAGGCTGGGTAGATGCCGAAAACCAGCCCGATCAGGCACGAGATCGAAAAGGAAATCGTGGTCCAGAGCGTGGACATGGTCGCCGGCAGCGCCGTGACCAGCGCATGGATCACCAGAGTCACCGCGCCGCCCAGGAACACGCCGAGGGCCCCGCCCAGCGCGCACAGGGTCACCGCCTCCGCCGTGAACTGCAGCATGATTCCGCTGCGGGTCGCCCCAACTGCCTTGCGCACGCCGATCTCGCGCGTCCGCTCCGTGACCGAGACCAGCATGATGTTCATGACGCCGACCCCGCCGACCATCAGGCCCACGCTCGATACCGCGATCATGAAGAGGACCAGCCCACCGGTGATCTGCTTCCAGAAACGGACGAGAACTTCAAGTGTGAAGATTTCGAAGTCATCGTCCTTCTGCACGGGCACCTTGCGGGCGATGCGGAGAAGAGTCCGCATCTCTTCCTCGACCAAAGCGGCGTTTTTCGGGTCGTCATAGCGAACCGTGATCCAAACGTCTTTTACGTTCGGCAGGATTTTGCGGAACGTGTTGAGCGGTAGCACGATCTTGTTGTCTTCGGGATTGGCGCCGCTGCCAAACAATGACGCCGATTTAGCGAACACGCCGACAACCGTGAAAAGCTCGCCCCGGATTTCTACTTCCTTGCCTACCGGATTTTCCTCGCCGAACAGCTTGTCCGCCGTGTCGGCTGCCAGCGCGACGACATTCGCGCGTGCCTGATCCTGCTGCTCGGTGAAATAGGTGCCGTGGGTGAGAGGCAGGTCTACGGTTTCCGGCATCTGGTACGTACTGCCCTGCACGATCGTGTTCTGGATCGACTTACCCCGATACTTGACTGACTCCTGTCCGACATTGTAGTTAGGGTCGGAGTAGCGCATTCCTGGATCCACGGCGATAACATGCGGCAGCGAGCGCATGGCCTCGGCCTCTTCTAAAGTTAAATAGCGCCGGGCAAGCAGCTCCGGCGTCAGCTGCGCGACGATGGGAAGGTGATATGCATTGATGGTGTTCGACCCGAAAGCATCCGCGTACGAGCTCACCTTGTTGTTGAGCCCGGTGATGATCGACGAGATGATGATCACGGTCGAAACCCCGATGACCACGCCCAGGATCGTCAAGAGCGAGCGCATGCGGTTCGAGCGGAGCGACTCGAAGGCCATCCGCAGCGTTTCCTTTGCCTGTCCGAGGACCATCGCTTAGAGTTCCGACCTGAGCGCGGCGATGGGATCGAGCCGCGCCGCCTTGCTCGCCGGGTACACCCCGAAAAACACGCCGACGCCGGTGGCCACGACCAACCCGGCAACGATGGACCAGTAGCTGATGAGCGCGGGCCACCCGACCCCTGCTGCGATTGCGTAGGATAAGCCGGCCCCGAGGATGGTCCCGATCAGCCCGCCCAGCGCCGACATGGCAGCCGACTCGACCAGAAATTGCAGCAAGAGGTCGGCCCGCCGCGCGCCCAGTGCTTTTCGGATGCCGATCTCGCGCGTGCGCTCGGTCACGGAGACGAGCATGATGTTCATGATGACCACGCCGCCGATGACCAGCGAGATGGACGCCACGCCGACCAGCACCATCGTGAAGCTCGACGAGATGCTCTTCCAGAGGCCCACCAGCGACCCGTTGCTCTCGATCGTGAAGCTGTCCTCGACGCCCGGCCCGTTCCGGCGCAGCAGCCGAAAGATGGCCCGCGCCTCGTCCTGAGTCTCGATCATCGCCCCGGGGCTGCCGCCGGATTTTATGAAGATGGTGAGCGACTGGTGCAGGCCGTGGGAGTGGGTGTAGGTGTTCAGGGGGATGTCCACGTAGTCGTCCTGGCTTTGCCCCAGGGTGGTGCCCTCGCGCTGCCCCTCGCCCACGATGGTGTACACGTCGCCGTCGACGCGGATTTCCTTGCCGATCGGGTTCGCGCCGTTCATCAGATTCTCGACCACGTCGTAGCCGACGATGGCGACGTGCGCCCCGGTCCGCTCGTCGACCTCGTTGAGCGCCCGGCCCTCGGCGACGACCTGCCCGGTCATGTCGGCCATGGTCGGCGTCTTCCCGGTGATGACGGTGGTCTTGCTGGACTTGGTGCCGTACACCACCTTGCCGGTGGACCCGAGCTGCGCGCCGACCAGCCTGCACTTATGGCAGGTGTCGCGAAACTCCGCGTACTGCTCGTAGGTTAGGTCCTTGCGGCGCTTGTACTTCTTGTATTCCTCGTAGTCGAAGACCACGGCCGGTTGCTTGCCGACCGTGATCACGTCGGCGCCATGGCCGGAGATCTTGGTGGCAACGTAGTGGTCAGCCCCGTTCACCAATGTGATGACGGTAATGACCGAGGCGACTCCGATGACCATGCCGAGCAGCGTGAGCACGGTTCTGAGCTTGTTGGCCCAGAGCGATTGCACGGCAATGCGGATTGACTCGGTCCACTGCATCGGGAAAGGGTTGCCTGGCCCGAGTGTAGCAGCAGGCGGGCGGTGCCGGCTTACATGGAAAGACTGGCCGGATGGACCGCTTTCAAGCCTGTGTAGCGGCGGAATCCCCCGTGTTCGCCGTGAGGATGTGAGTCAGGCCATGGGCATACATCGCGGCGGCCAGACGCGCGTCATGCACCTGCACGCCGGAGATGCGATGCTCAACGACAAGACGGCGCCATTCGCGATAAACCGCTCGGTTATCCTGCAGGAAATCGTGATCCTCGTAGAGGGCCTCGCGAGAGAAGGACTCCATGGAGAAGGAGGGGATTCGGTCGGAGTAGCGGGCGAGCGCGTCGAGCGAGGCTTTGCGCTCCTCCGAGCTCAGCTCCCGTGCCGAACGGGCAACGCTCGCGCCGTCGTCGTTCAGCTTTTCCTCGAAGTAGCGATTCAGGAGCAAGCCGCGCTCCCGTGCTTCGGCGTTGAGTCTGGCTTCGGCTTCCGGCTGCAGCTCTATCTGGATGGTCATCAGCTCTCTCCCCTGGGTGCGGGTAGAGTACGCCGCGGAAGCGAAACGGGAAAGCCGCCCCGAAAGGCGGCTTTCCCGGTGCGGGCGGCCTGTAAGCCGAATTCTGTCCGGAGCCTCTCTCGCGAGAAAGCCCCTGGACGGCCATTCCTCTAGGCCCGCCGTCACCGGCGGGCTCCAGCAACCTACCCGAAGGTTTCCTCCGCTCGTGAGGACGCGGGGGTTCCAAGTTGGCGCGCCGGGCCGGCACGCGCGGCAGCCCATCTGGAACCCTCGCTGCCGCTCCCTCCCTATTCGGTCTTGCTCCGTGTGGGGTTTACCCTGCCTCCCGCCGTTGCCGTGGGAGCGGTGCGCTCTTACCGCACCTTTTCACCCTTACCTCGCCCGGTTGCCCGGAGGAGGCGGTATCTTCTCTGTGGCACTGGCCGTCTCGCGGCCTTGACGCCGCGATCCCGGACGTTATCCGGCACACTGCCCTGCGGAGTTCGGACTTTCCTCCCCCGTTCGACGCCTGAGCGCGAACGGCAGCGGCCGTCCAGCCGCCCGCACCCTCAGTCTACCCCGGTCGCGGGTGGAACAACCCCAGGCGGCATCGGCATGCCGCGCGAGTCTTCTCGGCCGGTCAAAGCTTCTGGGAGCCTTACAATCCGGGAATGGCCGCAACCGCGACAGCTCCAGCAGCCCGGACTGCAACGGGGACATTCGCCGGTTCCTGGAAGATTTTTTGGGTAGCCCTGTTTGTCCGCATCGCGTACATGACCCTGGCGCACACCTGGCGCATTCGACCGTACGAGTGGCACTTCGGGTTCGGGTGGGAGATGGGGCGGATCGCGCGGGCGCTCGTCACCGGGTATGGCTACGCCGACCCCTTCCACGGGCACACCGGGCCCACCGCATGGGTTACGCCCGCGTATCCGCTGCTCATCGCGGGCGTGTTCAAGCTGTTCGGGGTGTACACGGGGCTTTCGGCCTGGGTGCTGCTCGCGGTCAACTGCGTGCTGAACGCGCTGATGGTGCGGACAACCTGGGAGATCGCGGCGCGGTGCTTCAACGCGCGCGTGGCGGTCTGGTCGGCGTGGGCGTGGGCGCTGTACCCGGCGGCGATGCAGTACTCGGTCAAGTGGATCTGGGAAATGACGCTGACCGCGTTTCTGTTCTCGTGGGCGCTGGTGCTGGCCTTGCGGATGCGCCGGGTGGGCGAGCTCTCCGGCGCGGGACCTACGATAAGGCGTTGGCTGCTCTTCGGGCTGGTATGGGGGCTGATCGCGCTGTCGAATCCCGAGGTGTGCATCATGCTCCCGGTCATGGGCGTATGGGTGCTGGCCGGCAATTCGCGGCCGGGGCAGATGGGGCGGGCGGCGCTCGCCGGGGTGGTTTGCCTGGCGCTGATCGCGCCGTGGAGCTTGAGAAACAGGCGGGTGTTCCACGCGTGGGTGCCGTTGCGGGGCAACTTCGGGGCGGAGCTGTACCTGGGCAACGGGCCGGGGGCGATGGGATTGTGGATCGAGTACGAC
>CAXUEU010000109.1:0-10519 GCA_964250195.1 uncultured Acidobacteriaceae bacterium | reverse complement strand
GATCCGCGGTGAGAATCTCTCCAACGCGCGCTTTACCCTCAGCGGCGACCCCAGCCTCACCATCCAGGCCCAGAACGTCTCCGCCAACGGCCACTGGGCCACGGTCCAACTCACCGCCTCCCCGGCGAAGCCCGAGACAATCCAGATCACCGCTGCCACGCCGGCAGGCCGTACGCAGGCGAGCTTCCGGTTCACCCAAAAACGGACTGAACTTCCGCAAGGCTTTAACCCCAAAGACACGATCTACCTGCTGATGACCGACCGCTTCGCCGACGGCGACCCCGCGAACGACGGGCCGGATCACGCAGCTGAACTCGCCAAACCGCGCGGCTGGCACGGCGGCGACCTCCGCGGCGTCGAGCAGCACCTGGACTACCTCCAGTCGCTCGGCATCACCACCCTCTGGACCACCCCTGTCTACCAAAATCACGGCCCCGAGGCCTACCACGGCTATCACGCCACCGACCTCTACGCGGTCGACGAACACTTCGGAACGCTTTCGGACTTACAGGGCCTTGCGGCGGCCGTTCATAAAAAAGGCATGAAGCTCCTCCTCGACACCGTCCCCAACCATGTCGGGGCCGCCCACCCCTGGGTCGTGGACGAGCCGGAACCCGATTGGTTCCACGGCACCGAGGCCGACCACCGCGAAGCTGTCGGTGAGTTCGCCTCGCTCATCGACCCGCACGCGGCATGGCGGGACCAGCGCGACATCACCGAAGGCTGGTTCGTCGACCAGCTGCCCGATCTCAATCAGGAAAACCCCGATGTCCGCCGCTACCTCATCCAGAACGTCGTCTGGTGGGTCGAACAGTCCGGCGCCGACGGCCTGCGCATCGATACCTTTCCCTACGTCGGCCGCCCCTTCTGGCACGAGTTCCACGCCGAGCTGCACGCCCTGTACCCGGACCTGACCAGCGTCGGTGAGGTGTTCAATCTCAAACCGGCGATCGTGTCCTCCTTTGCCGGCGGCGTCGCCCGGAACGACATCGACGGCCATGTCGACACCGGCCTTTACACCCCCTTCGACTTCCCGTCGTTCGTCGCCCTCGATCAGGTCCTGCTCCAGGAGAAGTCCTTCAGCGCTTACGCCGACATCCTGCGCGAGGACTCGCTCTATCCCCACCCCGAGCGCCTGGTCACCTTGCTCGACAATCATGACACCCCGCGCTTTCTCTCCGAGAAAGGCGCGACCCCGGCCAAGCTCAAGCTCGCCTTCGCCATCCAGCTCACCAGCCGCGGGATCCCGCAGATTTATTCAGGCGACGAGATCGCCATGGAGGGCGGCAAGGACCCGGATAACCGGCGCGACTTTCCCGGCGGGTTCGCTGCCCATTCGGTGAGCCAGAGCGCGGACGCGAACCACAAGCCTCCGGCCTCCACGCCGGCGTTCGCCTTCACCTCCGAAGGCCGCACGCCCGTGCAGCAGGAGCTGTTCGCTTACGTGCAGAACCTGCTCCACTGGCGCGCGGAGTACCCCGAGCTCAACGCCGGCGAGGAACAAATTCTCTACGCCGACGGAGACACCCTCGTCTACGCGCGAGGCGCGGGCCTCGACCGGGGCTGCACGCCGGGCCGGGGCCGCCTGGTCCTCGCCGTCAACAAAGGCAACGAGGCCGAAACGATCGCCTTCGACACGGAAAATACCGCCCTCACCGGCTGCACCGCAGGTAAGCTGCTGCTGGGCACCGCGCCTGCCTCGGACAAAGCGAAGCAACAACTTACCGTTGCGCCAGGAGCCGGCTTGCAGGTCTGGAAGTAAGCTCGCATTCGGCAAAAAGGGTCATCCCGAGCAAAGGCGGGGTCCCCGGCGAGCTTGCTCGCTGGGGTGCAAAAGGCGGGGTCCCCGGCGAGCTTGCTCGCTGGGGTGCAAGCGGAGCAACTGCTTCGCACTTATCGACGAGAAGCGCTCAATCGCCCAACACCCGCCCCTCCCGGATGTTTTGAATATAGCGCGGCGCATTCAGCTTGCGCCCGCTCGACTCGCGCGACATATAGCGTACCTTCCCGAAGATCGGTCGCTCGATCCACGGCCGGTCATGCACCCCGCAGATGGCCCAGGCTATGTTGGCGTACCCATTCGGGTCGCGCCCGTCCAGGAAATATCGATCATTGAGATAGACACAGTTTTCAAACGCCTCGGCCGGGGTCGCGCTCCACTCCAGGATTTTCTTACCCCAATACATTCGAAGTTGGTTGTGCATCCACCCGGCTTTCCTGGCCTGCTGCTGCGCGGCGTTCCACATATCGTCGTGCGTTTCCGCGGCCTCCATCTGGTCGCGCGTGTACAGGTGCGGACGAGCGTCCCGCGCATGCTTTTTAAGCGTTTCCCGCGCCCACTCCGGCGCGCAGCCGATGTTATCGTATTCCGGCACGAACCGCACGAAGTTCACGCACAACTCCCGCCACGCCAGCACCTCGCCATAGTAGGCATCCCGCGCTTCCGGTGTGCACTTGCCGCTCGCCACCGCATCCCCGATCGCTTTTGTGATCGTGATCGGGCATAAGTGCCCATAGTGCAGGTACGGTGAAATTCGGCTCGTTCCATCCTTGTCCGGACGATTCCGCACCGTATCGTAGTCAGCCAGTTTGTTGTCCACGAAATCCCGCAGCAGCTTCAGACCCGTATGCGTTCCGCCCGTGAAGGTATCCACCGGCCCCAGCGAACGGTCGAAAGGCGGCCCCCAGCCTTCCGTCAACTCCTCGCCGACCTTGAAGCTTTTGAACCCCCGCGGCCTTTCCCACTCATGGAGCGCCTTTCCCGCATCCTTGTAGTCCAGATACTTGCTCATCTCCCTGAAGAACTTAGGCCGAAAATGCACCGCCGCATAGTAGTGCTTGTCGAACGAGTTCATGGGCACGATGGTATCCGCGTCCACCGTCCAATACGGCACACTTACCCGGTGCGCGAACACTTGCCGCCATCGCTCGGGTTCCCGCATCGGGTTCTCATCGCCCACCACGGCCGCCGCCCCTAACTCCACCGCTAACTTCTCGAGCTGATTGTCAGGCGGCCGCCGCACGATCAACTCCACGTTCCGCTCCCGCAGGTCTGCCTCCGCATCGATCAGGCCCTGCGAAAGGAAGTGGTAATGCCGCCAGTTCGCATGAGGAAAGTTGCTGATCGCCGAGAAAAACGCCACCACCGGCAGCCCCAGCTCGTTGCCCAGCTCGATCGCTTTGTCCAGCGCCGGGTTGTCGATTCCCCGCTCCGCCCGTTGCATCCAGTAAAGGACGCACTTACCTTCCGGGAGGGGCTCGCCGCCGCGACGCACCGTCACCCGCGCGTCCGTCGCGAGCCGTTGCAGCGCCTCCGGCATCGGTCCCGTCTCCGGCGCTTCGTGCCACACACGCGGCCCCGCCTGCACCTCCGGACTCCCCGCCTTCGCGGCCCGCGTCTTTCCCGCTGCTCGTTCCGCCGCCCCCTGCTCCCGCACGCTCACCTTCTTCTCAGCCATGCTCCTAAAGATGCAAAGAAAAACCGCCTACGCGGCTCGCGGCCACTTCGTCGCGTGTCTTACGAAAAGCTAAATACACTATGAACATGCCCGACGGCCTCCGCTCCCCTCGCTACGACGCCGCCGAAGCCTGTCGCCTCCTCTCTTTAGCAGACCCTAAACTCGCCGCCCTCATTACCCGCGCGGGCCCGTTCACGCTCAAGCTCAAATCCCAGCACTCTCCTTTTGAAACGCTGCTCGAAGCCATCCTCTTCCAGCAGCTTCACGCAGCGGCGGCCCGCGCTATCCTGCACAAGCTGCTCCGGCTCTTCGGCGACATCCATCCCACCCCCGAGCTGCTCCTCGCTCAGCCCGATGAAGCTCTTCGCGCCGCCGGTTTGTCCCGCAACAAAATGCTTGCCCTGCAGGACCTCGCCCGCAAAACCCTCGACGGCACCGTCCCCACCCTTAATGCAATCCGCCGCATGGCCGATAAAGAGATCGTGCAGCGATTGACGGCAGTCCGCGGCGTGGGCCCCTGGACGGTCGAGATGATGCTCATCTTCCGCCTCGGCCGCCCCGACGTCCTGCCCCTGACCGACTACGGCATCCGCAAGGGCTTCGCCCTCACCTTCACCCGCCTGCCGAAGTCGAAGCCGTTCGATGCCGCCATGCTCGCCGATCCTGAAGCCATGCTCCGACGCGCCCGCCGCTGGCAGCCCTGGCGCTCGGTCGCCGGCTGGTATCTGTGGCGCGCCTCCGACATGCATTCTGAAAAGGCCAAGCCTCCGGCAGCCCAGGGAACCCCATGACCAATCGCTATCTCTGCATCCATGGCCACTTCTACCAGCCCCCGCGCGAAAACCCCTGGATCGAGTCCGTCGAGGTCCAGGACTCCGCCGCACCGTACCACGACTGGAACGAGCGGATTACCGCCGAGTGCTACGCCCGCAACGGCGCTTCGCGGATCGTCGACGCGCGCAATCGCATCCTGCGCATCGTCAACAACTACGCGCAAATCAGCTTCAACTTCGGCCCCACCCTGCTGAGTTGGCTGGAGGAGCACGCCCCGCTCACCTACCGGTCGATTCTGGACGCGGACCGCCAAAGCGCCGGGCGCTTCTCCGGCCACGGCTCCGCGATGGCCCAGGTTTACAACCACATCATCCTGCCCCTTGCTTCCCGCCGCGACAAAGAGATTCAGGTCCGCTGGGGCATCGCCGACTTCGAGCGCCGCTTCCTCCGCAAGCCCGAGGGCATGTGGCTCGCCGAAACCGCTGTCGATACCGAATCGCTCGAAGTGCTGGCCGAAAACGGAATCAAGTTCACCGTCCTTGCTCCGAGTCAGTGCGCCGCCGTGCGCGCTTTTGAGAAACAACCTTGGCAGGCGACCCCGGACGCCGCCGTGGACCCGCGCCGACCCTACCTCGTCCGCCTCCCGAGCGGCGGCACCATCGCGGTTTTCTTCTACGACGGCCCCCGCTCCCGCGCCATCGCCTTCGAGCACCTGCTCAACTCCGGCGAGGGTTACGCGCAGCGCATGGTAGGCGGCTTCTCCTCGGGCGCCCCCGCGGAGCCTGAGTTGGTCCACGTCGCCACCGACGGCGAAAGCTACGGCCACCACCACCGCTTCGGCGAAATGGGCCTGTCGTACGCGCTGCAATTCATTGAGGAGCGCGGCCTGGCCACCCTCACCAACTACGGCGAGTTCCTCGGGAAGTTTTCGCCCGCCATGGAGGCCCGCATCCACGAAGCGACCAGTTGGAGCTGCGCCCACGGGGTCGAGCGCTGGCGCTCGGACTGCGGTTGCAACGGCGGACGCCAGGGCTGGAACCAGCTCTGGCGCGCCCCTCTGCGGCGCGCCCTCGACACCCTCCGCGATGCCCTCGCGCCTTTGACGTCCGCCCTCGGCAGCGAGCTTTTTACGGACTGGCCCGGAGCCGTGGACCGGTACATCGCCGTGATCCTCGACCGCGCCCGCGCTTCCGCTTTCTTGAGGGCCGAGCAAGCCCGCTCCCTCACCGAGCCTGACCAAACCCGCGCCCTCGAGCTGCTCGAACTGCTCCGCCACACGCAGCTGATGTACACCTCCTGCGCCTGGTTCTTCGACGACATCGCCGGCATCGAGACCGTACAGGTGATCGCCTACGCCGCCCGCGTGCTCGAGCTGGCCGCCGGCCTGTTCGGCCCCGAAGGCACAGCGCTGGAAGTGCCCTTCCTCGCCGAACTGGCGAAAGCCAGGAGCAACGACCCCGCCGAAGGCACCGGCGCGAACCTCTACGCGAAGCGCGCCAAGTCCGCGAAGGTCGGCCTCGTGGAGGTTGCCGCCCACTATGCCATCTCGTCGGTCTTCCGCGCCTACCCCGAGCACGCCCGCGTCTTCTGCTTCCACATCCAGCAGATCGCCGAGACCACCCAGAACTCCGGCCGCGGCCGTCTCGTCTCCGGCGAAGCCGCCATTCGCTCGACCCTGACCGGCGAGCACGAACGCGTCTTCTACGCGGTTCTCCATTTCGGCGACCAGAATATCGCCGCCGGCGTCCAGCTGCTCCGCGACGGAACCGAGGCCGCCCACGCCCGCTTTCTCGACCAAGCCCGCGAAGCCCTTTACCGCGCCGACCTCCCCTCCGTCATCCGTCTTTTCGACCGCGAGTTCCCCACCATTTACACCATTCGCTCCCTGTTCACCGACGAGCAGCGCTGGGCCGTCAACCTGATCCTCAACCAGACCGTCGCCCGGGCCGAGGACAACCTCATCCGCCTCTACGACGATCACGCTTCCCTGCTTCATTTCCTCTCGGAAGCGCAGGTTCCCCGTCCCTCCGCCCTCGCCCTCGCCGCCAATTTCACCGTCAACGTCCGCCTCAAGCGCGCCCTCGCCGCCGATCCCATCGACCCCGCCCTACTCCACTCCACCCTTGCGGCAGCCGCGCAAGACCATATCGAACTCGACCGGCAGGAAGTGAGCTTTGTCGCCGATGCCCGGATGCGCGACGCCATGGCCACCTTCGCCGCCCGGCCCGCCGACCTCGCTGCCCTCCAAAACGCCCACTCCGTCGCTGAAGCGCTACGCCGGCTCCCCTTTGAAGCCAACATCTGGCAGGCCCAGAATCTCTGGCACAGCGTGGCGACAGCAGGGGCCGCCATCGCCGACCGCACCCTCTTTGCCCAGCTCGGCGAGGCCCTCTCGATCGCCGTGGAGACGATCACACCGAAAATCTAAAACCGCCTGCGCGGCTTTCACTTCCCCCGACCCGATTCGGCGCCCAGCAGCTGTGCGTGTGGCCTTTCCGCAAGGAAAGGCCGCATCAAGACGATCTCCGCGCCAGACTGCATCGGGGGAAGCGAACTTGCGGCCACTTCGTGGCGGGTTCTCGTTTAAAGTCCAGGCTTGCAGCAGCGCGAGAAATCCACCTTCCGCCTCTCACAACCGCTCCGGGCACCCCACAGCTCGCCGCTGCGCTGTGGGCCCGTGCGAATCTACCCCTCGTCCGCCAGCGCCGGCCCCCGCGTCGCATCCAGCCCCTGCGTCGGCGGCAGCGAAACCGGCACCCCCGTCTCCGCCGCCCGGTAAATCGCCGCCATCAGCTTCTGGTCCTGCAAGCCTTCGGCCCCGCCGGTCCGCGGCTTGCGCCCGGTCCGCACGCACTCGGCAAAGTGGTCCATCTCCAGCGCGAACTGGTCCTTCGGCGCGAGCGAGTACTCTCCGGCAACCGTTCCCTTGCCCTCGCGCCTCTGCACCGTCAGCCTCTGCCCGTGGTACGAAAACGCATTGTCCATCCGCGCCCAGGCCTCGGTCCCCAACACCTCGTACTGCCGCAGCTCGTGTGTGCTATAGCTCGAGGTACACACCGCCACCACCCCGGACGGGAAACGCATCGTGAACTGGACCAGGTCCTCCAGCTCCCTGAACCGTGGATCCCCCTCGGGCGAGTGCACCCGCGCCGTAATCTCCACCGGCTCCTCCCCGAGCAGCGCGCGCACGGTGTTCAGGTCGTAGAGCCCGATGTCGGGCAGAGATCCGCCGCCGGAGAGCTTCCGCACACACCGCCACTGCTTCGGGTCGCCAATGTTCTGCGTGTTCACCGCCTGGATCGCGCGCACCGTGCCCAGCTTGCCGCCGCGCACCATCTCCCCCAGCAGGCGGTTGTATGGCTCGTACTGGATCCGGTACGCCACCATGAGCTGCACCTTCGCCGTTTCGCAGGCCGCGATCATCGCTTCCGCGTCCTCAACCGACACCGTCATCGGCTTCTCACAAAGCACGTGCTTGCCGATTTTCGCCGCGCGCTCGGTGTACTCGCGGTGCAGGGCGTTCGGCAGCACGATGTAGACCACCTCGGTCTCGGGGTCGTCCTTCAGCTGCTCCATCTGCTCGTACCCCAGCACCCTGGAGATGCCGTACTGCGCCGCGAGCGCCTTGGCCTTCGCGGGGTCGCCGCTCACCAGCGCCGTCGGCCGGCAGTGCTTCGCCGAGCCGAACGCCGGCAGGATCTGCTCCACGCTCAACCGCCCCAGCCCTACGATCGCGAACCCTACCCGCTTTCCCGGCGCGTCCGGGTTGGGCGGCATGCCCGCCGGTGCCTCCGTTTCCGCGTCCTCGCTCGGGAAGGCGACCCTGGCCCCCTGCGCCTTGCCCCGGTCTACCTGAGGCACGGCCTGGCCTTGCGCGGCGGCGGCGCTCAGGACGGCCCCCGCGACCCCCAGGCCGCCCCGCTTCAGCAGCATTCTCCGGTCCAAACCTTCCTTCTCCATACCCGTCTTCCCCCTGCGCGTTAGGATGCGAAGGCTGTATTTCTCCCGAAAACGCATCTTCGCCACGCCGCAAGGTTTCCATTGCCAAGTTGAGAAGCGCCCGAGATACCGTCCCAATCCGGGACAAAAACCATCCCGGAGCATGCGAAGGCCATCCCATCCACCCGAACAGCAAAGGGCCCGCGCGCCCTTGCGGAAAGAGGAACCGTATGCGTACACCGATCAAAACACTCACGCTCGCCGCGGCACTACTCACCTTCGGCGGCACGGCAGCGCTCGCGCAAAATGGCTACGGCAATGGGGGAGGCTATCCGGGCAACGGGGGCCAGTACGACAACGACCACTGGGGCCGCGGCCCGCAAGGCTACTCGAACGACTACCCGGAGCAGGGCGGCCCGCAATACGGCGCGCGCCAGGGCTGGCAGGAAGGACTTCGCATGGGCCAGTCCGACCGGCAGCACGGCCACAGCTTCCGCCCCACGCAGCTGGACGAGTACAAGCACATCCCCGACTCGCCCCGCGGCTACAACAAGGACCAGTTCAAGAACGATTACCGCCAGGGCTTCGTGAAGGGCTACTCCCGCGGCTACGGCCGCTGAGGACGGCGGGTTTTCACCCTTTCGGGGGTCATCCTGAGCGAAGGCGGGGTCCCCGGCGAGCTTGCTCGCTGGGGTGCAAGCGAAGGATCTGCTTTTTCGCCGGCACGAGGAGCAAAGCGGATCCTTCGTCGCTTCGCTCCTCGGGATGACCCAGCCGATACGCACCCAAACCGAGACAACTCCTCACACACCCCCGAACCCGCCCCGCTCCGCGTAAACTTGACCTTGCCATGCCCCTCGACACAACCGACGCCATCCCCGATACCGCCTCCGCTCTCCGGCAAGCCGCCGTCGCCGCGGGCCTCCCCTCCCCTGAAGCCGCCCCAGGCCAGGATCACCAGGGCTCCCCGACCACCCGGCTCCAGCTCCCCGGCGGCCTTTCGCTCGAGGTCTCCCAGTCCTTTTCGCCCTCCGCCGCCCCCTTGCAGGCCGGGCTCGGCGCATACTTCCAGGCAGTGCGCGCGCGGCTCGGCAATCCCGACCCCGAGCTCTACGTCACCGCCGCCGGCATCCCCATCCGCCTTACCGGGTTCGCCTGGCCGTTTCACCGCTCCAAGTCGGGTGCGGATACCTACCTGGTCCACGGACTGGCCCGGCTCGCCGATGCCGCCGACTCGCCGCTGCACGCCAAGCTCTCGGCCAGCATGACCGTCACCTTCGCGGAGATCGTCGAGTCGCCCGAGCAGCCCTTCTGCGAGGACTTCGTCTACAACGCGATCCGCAAGACCTTCGACTACGGCCAGCTCGAGCTGGTCAAGAGCGGCAACCGCCAGCCGGTTCCTGTCACCACCCGCTACTACTCGCGCTGGGGCAAGCATTTCCAGTTCACTGACTCCACCCCGGAGTCTCGGCAGCGCTTCCTCGCCCTCAAGACGTTCTGGCTTTCCGGCGTCCACGGCGGAGGCAAACCCGTGTGGCTCACCGACCCCCGTGATGCCCAGTACCTCAACACGAGCCCGGCGGAGCTGGCGGAGGATGTGCGGGCGCTCGCCCAAGCCGGGCTCGTCGCCCCTGCGGCGGACGGCTTTGCCGCCGCGACCCCTGCCCTGCTGGCCCGCGAACCCGAGTTCCGCGCCCAGCTCGCCGAGGCCCTCAACGCCCTCAAGCCCGCCTTCAACGAGCAGATGCGCGCGGGCCTTACCAATATGTAGCTCACCCCGCTTCCGCGCGAATCGCCGCCCGTCCTCGCGCGCGGAGGAGATACGAATGAGCAAAGTCTGGTTTATCAACGGTGCCACACGCGGCCTCGGCCTGGCTATCGCGCGGGAAGCCCTCGCAGAGGGAGAGCAGGTCGTCGCCATCGGGCGCGACCCCGGCAAGATCACCGCGGCGAACGGCTCCTCACCGCGCCGCTCGATGTGACCGTCCCTGTGGAAGCCGCGCTCGCCCGCTTCGGACGCATCGACGTGCTGGTCAACAACGCCGGCTACGGCCAGCTCGGCATCCACGTCACCGCGGTCGAGCCCGATTACTCTGCACCGATTTTCTGGAGAGCTCGTCGGTCCGCTACAGCGCCAGCACCGTGCCGGAGGACCGCATCGCCCGCGACCGGGAAGAGCTCGCCGCATGGCGGGCGCTGTCCTCGTCGTCTGACCACGGAGCCTTGACCGCCTCGCGCCGGCCCTCAGCCGCCTCGGTTTGGAGGTCGGCTGAGGAGACGCTTCGCCGGCAGTCCCGCGATTTCCGCTCCCCTCCGGCAACCACTCCAAAGTACCCAGATTCCTATCC
>CAXUEU010000108.1:10435-10756 GCA_964250195.1 uncultured Acidobacteriaceae bacterium | reverse complement strand
GCTACCGTCCGCCTTGCGCGAGCCCGGTGCCGGGCTGCCCCGGCTGCTGGCGGGCCTTCTGCGCAGCCTGGCGGGCACGCTCGCAAGCACCCTGCCCGCCCGCCGCGCCGCCCTCACCGACCCGGCCGAAGTTCTCAGATCGGAGTAGCTCCATGCGTACCCTCTGGCACGACCTACGCTACGCCCTGCGCCAACTGCGCCAGGCACCCGCCTTCACCCTCACCGCCGTGCTCACGCTCACGCTCGCGCTCGGCGTCGGCGCGGCCGCGGCGGTGCTGTCGGTCTCAGGCCGAGTGCTGCTCGCGCCCTTGCCGTACCCGC
>CAXUEU010000108.1:0-10425 GCA_964250195.1 uncultured Acidobacteriaceae bacterium | reverse complement strand
CCCGCAGGCCGAGCGGCTCGTCGGCGTGTCGTTCTACTGGCCCGGCGAGGGACCCAACGCCGACGAAACCGGCGAGGCCGCCGCGTTCCTGATGGAGCACAGCCGGTCTTTCTCGGCCACCGCGCTCATGCACGACTCCTCCACGCAGACCGCGTTCTCTGACGAGCGCGGCCACATCGCGAACCTCGGAATCCAGAGCGTGTCCTCCGGCTGGTTCGGCACGGTCGGGGTCCCGCCCGCCCTGGGCCGCGGGTTCACGGCGGGGGAGGACCGGCCCGGCGGCCCGCGAACGATCGTGCTGAGCCATGCGCTTTGGCAGCGTACATTCAACGGCGACCCTGCGATTCTGGGCCGTCAAGTCCGGCTCGACCGGGAGCCGGTCACGGTCGTCGGGGTCATGCCCGCGGACTTCCGCGCCGAGGCGTACAGCACCCAGAGCACGCTCGGGACACCGGATGCATGGCGGCCTATCCAGGCCGGGCCGCAGGATCCAGGCTGGCAAGGGCACAACTACCAGCTGTGGGCGCGCCTCAAGCCCGGTGTCTCGCTCGCGCAGGCGCGGGGAGAGACCGCGACGCTGGAGGCGGCGCTTTACCGCGCCTACCCGGGCTACAAGCACTACACCAACGAAGCCAACCAGCTGCCCCATGTCGCCCTGTACCCGCTCGCGGATGTGGTGGCGAGCACCGCCCGGCCCAGCCTGCTGGTGCTGGCCTCCGCGGTGGGTGCCGTATTGCTGCTGGCGGCGGTCAACCTGGCGGGGCTTACGCTGGCCCGCGCCCTGCGCCGCGCGCCGGAGCTGGCCCTGCGCGCCGCCCTGGGTGCGTCGCGGGTACGTTTGGTTCGGTTCGTGCTGGGTGAGGCCGTGCTGCTGACCGGTGCCGGGGCGTTCGGAGCGATGCTGGCCGCGCGGGCGCTGATCCCGCTACTGCTCCGGACCTCGCCCATCGCCATCCCGCGGCTCACGGGCGCTGCCTCGCCCTGGGCGGTCGCCGGGCTCGCGGCGGGACTTGCTTTGTTGAGCGCGCTCCTGTTCGCCGCGCCCGCTGTGCTCCTGGCCCTACGGCAGGCGCGCCCGGAGAGCTTCGCCGGCGCGCGCACCGCAGGCCGCTCGCGGGTGCAGGCCCGGTTCGGGCGCGGGCTCATCGCCGCCAAATGAGCCTGGCGGTGCTGCTTCTGTCCGCCGCGTCGCTGCTCGTGGGGACGTTCCTGAAGATGCGCGCGCAGCCGCTCGGCTTTCAGCCGGAGAAGCTGATGGTCTTCCAGACGAGCCTGCGCGGGGAACGCTATGCGACCTCGGCCGCAACGGGAAAGTTCACGCAACAGGTGTTGAACGGCTTGCGCGCCACGCCGGGGGTGCGCAACGCGGCGGCGGTAAGCGGCGGGTTGCCGCTCCAGGGAGGGCTGAACCTTTCGAGTTGGCCGGATGTGCGCAATGGCGAAACGACGCTGACAGAGTTCCGCGCGGTTACGCCTGAGTATCTCGCCGCCATGGACATCTCCGTGCTCGCCGGGCGCGGGCTGCTCCCATCGGATAACCTCCAAGCTCTTTCCGTCGCGGTAATAAGCGCGGCGACCGCAGGAAAATTCTGGCCGGGGAGCTCTCCACTCGGCAAAGAGCTGCACCTGGATCAGAAGATCAAATACCGCATCGTCGGCATCGCGGCGGATGTACCGAATCGCAACCCTGCCGACCGTCCGCAGGTGCTGCTCTATGCCCCTCTGGCACAGCAGGGCGACAACTTCATGAAAATACTTAACGGATGGTTCCCCGTCACCTTCACCCTGCGCATGGCTGCCAACGTAGACGTGGCCCGCATCGCCGCGCGAACGGTCGCGAGCGCCGACCCGGAGATCCCGGTTACCGGGCTGGCGACAATGCGGGAAGTGGTCGACCGCTCCGTCGCCGCGCCGCGGTTCTTCGCAAACCTGGCCGAGGCCTTCGCCGGCTTCGCGCTGCTGCTCACCGCGATCGGCTTGTGGGGCCTGCTCAGCTCGGAGGTAACGGCGCGCACCCGCGAAATCGGCGTCCGCATGGCGCTGGGCGCGAGCCGCGAGCGCATCCTCATGGGCGTCCTCACGGTGAGCGGCGTCCTGGTGCTTGCGGGCGGCGCAGCCGGGCTCGCCGGGGCGGCGCTGCTGCTGCCGCTGCTTACGCGCTGGGTGCTGCTCTACGTCGTCAGCGCGGGCGGTGAAGGACAAAGCCTGCTGCTGAGCAGCCCGGCGGCACTCGCCGCGGCGGCGCTCCTGCTTGCCTGTATAAGCCTCGCCGCGGCATACCTGCCCGCCCGCCGCGCCTCCGCACCGAGCCTACGGAAGCTCTTCGAGCCGAGTAGCTCTCAACGGAAAGAGAGAACCTATCATGCGCACCCTTTGGACCGACCTCCGCTACGCCCTGCGCCAACTGCGCCGAGCCCCCGGCTTCGCGCTCACCGTCGTGCTCACGCTCGCGCTCGGCGTCGGCGCGAACGCCATCGTCCTCAGCGTCTTGAACGCGCTGGTGCTGCGCGGCTTACCGGTCCCTCAGGCGGACCGGCTGATGTTCCTCAACCGGCTCGGCAACGTCGGCAGCTCGGTGGCTTCGTCCCCCACGCAGTCCTACCCTGACTACCGCGCCTTCCGCGACCGGAACCGGAGCTTTGCCGACATAGCCGCGTATGCCCTCGACCGGGCCGGGGTCGGCGAAGCGGGCGCGGTCCGCCAAAGCTGGCTTACCGTAGCGAGCGAAAACTACTTCGACATGCTCCGGGTCGAGCCCGCGCTGGGGCGGTTCTTCCATGCTTCGGACGCGCATGGGCCCAACTCCATGCCCTATGCGGTGCTCAGCTACGCGTACTGGCAGGGGCCGCTTCATGCAGACCCGCATGTCGCCGGAAAGGTGCTCCAAATCAACAAGCACCCGTTCACGATTCTCGGCGTGGCGCCTTGGAGCTTCAGCGGGACGGAGCGCTTCTTTTCCTCCGACATGTGGGTACCCATCCTCAATGCGGAGCAGCTCGACGGCTACAGCTATCTGGAGTCCTGGGGCGATCACGGCATCAACGTGCTCGGCCGGCTCCGGCCCGGCATTGGCACCGCTCAGGCGGAAGCGGACCTGAACGCGATCGCCGTGCAGCTCGGCCGGGAGCACCAGCAGGATGACGGCCTCCGCATCCACCTGTCGCGCCCCGGCCTCTTGGGCGACCTGCTCGGAAAACCCGTCCGCGCGTTCCTGTACGGCGTGCTGGGCCTTGCGGCGATGGTGCTGCTGGCCGCCTGCGCCAACCTGGGCAGCTTGTTTGCCGCTCGCGCCGCGGACCGCGCGCGGGAAACGGCGGTGCGGCTCGCGCTTGGGGCAAGCCGGATGGCGCTGCTTCGCGGGCTGGTGACGGAAGCCGTATGCGTGTCGGCGATCGGCGGGGCCGCCGGTCTGGCGCTCGCCGATGCTGCGCTCCAGGCGTTGAGCCGGTGGCATCCTTCGCCCGAGTATCCGGTTCGTTTCACGGTCGACGCCGACTGGCGAGTCGGGGCTTTGGCGCTCCTGCTGGCGGTCGCGAGCGGCATTTTCTTCGGCCTCGCTCCCTCGCGGCAGATCTGGCGCGAGGATGCTTCGCTCGTCATCAAAAGCGGGGCGGGCGCGGCGCATACTCCAGTGGGGGGCAGGCGCTGGGCGCTGCGCGACGGCTTGCTGCGCGATCACCTGCTATTCGTCCAGATCGTGCTCTGCTCCGTGCTCGTGACTGCCTCGCTCGTGGCCGTGCGCGGCCTGGCGCGCAGCCTGCACACCTCCTTCGGCTTCGAGCCGGCGCGCGCGCTGCTCGCGACCTTCGACCTGAGCATGGGTGGGTACATGGATGAGACATCTCTCCCGGTCCAGAAGAAAGCAGCGGACGCGCTTGCGGCGCTGCCGGGCGTGGACGCGGTCGGCTTCGCGGACAAGCTCCCGCTCAGCTTGAGCACGTCCGACTCAAACGTCTGGCGCGACGGCACGACCGACTTCCGCGACTCGAGCGCGACGACGGATGCGAGCCGCTACCGGGTTTCGCCCGGCTACCTGCGCGCGAGCGGAACGCGCCTGCGCGCGGGCCGGGATTTCACCTGGCACGACGATGCACATTCCCCGCAGGTTGCCGTGGTCAACCAGACCTTCGCCCGTAAGCTGTTCGGTACGCCGGACGCGGTCGGGCGATTCTTCTTTCTCGGCCAGGGCGCGCGCTGCCAGGTCGTCGGCGTCGTCGCGGACGGCAAGTACCGGACCCTGACCGAGGATCCGGCGGCAGCCATGTTTTTCCCGTTTGCCCAATCGCCGGACTCTTCCACCATCTTCGTCGTGCGCTCCCGGCCCGGAGCGGCGGTGAGCGCGGCCGCGGTCCATAAGGCGTTGACCGGCGTTGACCCGAATGTTCCCGTAACGCTGACCTCCTGGACCGCATCGCTGGGCGCTGCGCTGCTGCCTTCAACTGCGGCCACGGTAGCGCTGGGCGTCATGGGAGGCCTCGCGGCCATGCTCGCGGTCACCGGCATCTTCGGCATGGCGTCCTACGCGGTGTCGAAGCGCATGCGCGAGTTCGGCTTGCGGGTGGCGCTCGGGGCCGGGCGCAAGGATGTGCTCAAGGCCGCGCTCGGGCGTCCGGCGCGGCTGCTCCTGTACGGCTCCGTCACCGGGCTCGCGCTGGGCGCGCTCTCGAGCCGCCTGCTCGCGCTTGTGGTCTACCAGGCAAGCTCGCAAGATCCGGTCGTTTTGTTCGGGGTCATCGCGACCATGGCATTGCTCGCGTTGCTCGCGACATGGCTGCCCGCGCGCAGGGCGCTTCAGGCAGACCCGGCAACGCTGCTGCGGGAGGAGTGAGCCTGCTATGTGTGGCCGGCGCGCGCCGATAAGGTTTGCTCATTCTCGGCCGCGCGGGACGAAGTTTTTTGCCCGACTCGGGTCAAAGCCGGCGGCAAAACACAGCGCAAGGAGCCAAGCGGCCCTCGAAAACCAAGAAGCACCGCCGCCGGCGTTTTCAGTGTCGGCGGCGGTGCGCTCCGGGTCAGTTCTTCACGTCGTACCGGTCGAGCATCATCACCTTGTTCCAGACCTTGACGAAGTCCTTCACGAAGCGCGCATGCCCGTCGCTCGCGGCGTACACCTCGCACACCGACCGTAGCTGCGGGTTGGCCCCGAGAATCAGGTCGCATCGGGTCGCCTGGTATTTGGTTTGGCCCGTGGCGCGGTCCTGCATGGAGAAGCTCATGCCCTGCTCATCATCCTTCTTCCACTCGAGCTCCGTGCTGGTGATCGCGGTAAAGAAGTCGTTCGAGAGCACGCCGGGGCGGTCCGTGAAGACGCCGCGGCTTCCCCCGTCGTAGTTGCCGCCCAGCACGCGCAGCCCGCCGGTCAGCACCACCCACTCAGGCGCGGTGAGCGCCAGCAGGTTCGCCTTGTCGAGGAACATCTCCTCGGGCGAGACCCGTCCGAGTGAAATCTCCTCGAAGTTGCCGGCCACGTAGTTGCGGAAGCCGTCCACCACCGGCCGCAGCCACTGGAAGCTGCCGACGTCGGTCAACTCCTGCGTCGTGTCCGCGCGCCCCGGCGTGAAGGGCACGGGCGTCGGGACTCCGGCGTCGGCCGCGGCCTTCTCGACCGCCGCGCAGCCGCCGAGCACGATCATGTCGGCGAGCGAGATCCGCTTGCCGCTGCCGTTCTGGCCGCTGTTGAACTGCGCCGTCAGCGCCTTCAACTTCTCGACCACGGGCACGGTGCGCCGGTTCACCTCCCAGTCCTTCTGAGGCGCAAGGGCCAGACGTCCGCCGTTCGCGCCGCCGCGCTTGTCGCTGTGCCGGTACGAGCCGGCCGCCGAAAACGCGGTGTAGACCAGGTCCGAGACCGAAAGACCCGAGTTGAGGATCGTCTGCTTGAGAGAAGCAATCTCGGCCTCGCCGACCGGCTTCGCGCTCAGCGCCGGGATCGGGTCCTGCCAGATCAGGCTGTCCTCGATCTTGACCTCGGGCCCGACGTAGCGCTCCTTGGGACCCATGTCGCGGTGCGTCAGCTTGTACCAGGCCTTCGAGAAAGCCAGCGTAAAGTAGTCGAAGTCCGACAGGAACTTCTCGCAGACCTTGCGGTATTCCGGGTCGGTCTTCAAAGCGATGTCGGTCGTCATCATCATCAGCGGGTTCATCTTGCCCGGGATATGCGCGTCCGGCGTCCTGAGCGCGTTCGGGTCCGTGGGCGTCCACTGCAGGGCGCCGGCGGGGCTCCTGGTCTGCTGCCACTCGTACTTGAACAGGTTGGTCAGGTAGTCGTTGTCCCACTCGGTCGGATTGGACGTCCAGCTGCCCTCGATGCCGTTGGTCATGGTGAACTCGGAGTGGCCGGTGCCCTCGGGGTTGTGCCAGCCCAGGCCCATCGCCTCGATCGGGGCGGTCTCGGGCGGCGCGCCGATGCGCTTGGCTTCGACCGCGCCGTGGCTCTTGCCGAAGGCATGGCCGCCGGCGATCAGCGCGACCGTTTCTTCGTCATTCATCGCCATGCGCCCGAAGGTGATGCGGATGTCGCGCGCCGAGCCCATGGGGTCGCCGTTCTGGTAAGGGCCTTCAGGATTTACATAGATGAGCGACTGGTGCGAGGCGGCCAGAGGGTTCTCGAGGTCGTAGTCCGCATCGCCGTTCCGGCCGCGCCAGCGCTTGTCGCGCGTCACCATGGAGTCAAAGGATGCAATATTTTCGGGATCCCACACTTCCGGGCCCCAGTAGGTGCTGTTGTCTGCCTCGTTGGCGTCGCGGCGGCCGCCGGCGAAGCCGTAGGTCGGAAAGCCCATGACCTCGAGCGCGCAGTTGCCGGTGAGGATCATCAGGTCGGCCCAGGAGAGCGCGTTGCCGTACTTCTGCTTGATCGGCCACAGCAGGCGGCGCGACTTGTCGGTGTTGCCGTTGTCCCACCAGCTGTTGATCGGGGCGAAGCGCTGCATGCCCTGGCCCGCTCCGCCGCGCCCATCGGCGATGCGGTAGGTGCCGGCGGAGTGCCAGGCCATGCGGATCATCTGCGGGCCGTAGTTCCCGTAATCCGAAGGCCACCAGCTGACCGAGGTGGTCAGGAACTGCTTGATCTCGCTCTTGAGCCGCGGCAGGTCGATTTTGGCGAACTCGGCCGGATAGTCGAACTCGGGCCCGAGCGGGTCGGCCAGCGGGCTGTTGGTGTGCAATTGCTCCACGCGCAGGCGCGCGGGGTACCAGTTCTCGAGGGTGGGCGGCGTGGTTTGCGCACCGCCGATCCGATCCCCTCCAAAGGGGCACTTGCCTTCGTACAACTTTCCGTCGGTGGCTTCCGACGGACTCATGGTCATCTCTTCCAAGGGCTTCATCGCGACTCCTTTCGCACTCTCATGAGAGATGCTATCAAACGCGAAAGATTCTCGTTCTTCGGCAATCTTTCAGACTGTCTTCGGACGACCGGACGAGGTTTGTTCCACTGCTCGCGTCCACCGTTTTTGAAGGTCAGGGTGTACGGTGCGCGTCTTTTGTTGACGGCTTTTTGAAAGCCTGGAAGGCCGCGTGGCTCAAGAGAAAGGAAGCGCCGCTCGGATGCCCGCACAGCAGAGATCAATTCCCCCCGTTGAGTAAGGCGTCAACTCCAAATTGTGGCGGAGAGTGGGGGATTCGAACCCCCGATAGAGCTTTTGACCCTATAACGGTTTAGCAAACCGCCGCCTTCAGCCACTCGGCCAACTCTCCACGCCCACACCGCTGGTGCGCATAGCGCGAGTATACCCGAGATTGCCCGATTCCGGCGCACACCGGACTTGCCCGCGGCGGCCCGGGCGCATCCCAATACCTTGTTACCGGCACCCAAGCGGGCGCCGAAGTTAGGGAACACAAGTTCGGCAGCACAGGAGAGACACACATGGCGACATCCGCACACCTGACCGGAACCGCCGTCGCGGGCTACTTCGCGACCGGCCACGAGGCGCACCGCGCCATCAACGCCCTGATCGACGCAGGCTTCCAGCCGTCGGAGATCGGCGCGGCCTTTCACGCGGACGCCGCCGCGAGCTCAGCCGGTGAGCCGGCGCGCCGGCCCAACATCGGCGGCGGTCTGCGCGAGGAGCTCGGCACCACCCTTACCGACATGCCCCGGTCCAACACCCGCCCCAGCACGGCCGGCGCTTCGTCGGATACGACCCCCGTGCAGGTAGCCGCGCTCGGCGGCGGCGCGGGCACGCCCTACACCGGCGCGGGCCGGCCCGGACCCATCTCCGGCAGCGACATCCACCACTCCGGCCTACCTTCCACCACGCCCAGCAGCCTGCCCCACGACGATGAGGTCCGCGGCGGCAGCGGCGCTCCCTCGCGGGAAGAGGTCGGCGTACCGCGCGGCGGCCTGAGCGCGGCCGGTGAGCCGGAAGCGGTCGCGACCCCAGGCGCGCCTACCGTCCACGAAAGCTGGGGCGACCGGCTCAAGCACATCTTCGGCGGCAAGGAGGTACACCGCGGCGCGGCTGCCCCGGCGCATGAAGCCCCGGTAAAAGACGACCTTCGCAAGGAGATGAACCGCGAGGCCCAGGACTTCGGCACCGGCGAGGGTCACCTGCAGCTGAACACCCCGCGCCGCTACTCGCAGACGGCCTTCGAGCAGTCCTTCACCGGTTACGGCGTCGAACCCGACCGGGCCCGGGGCTTCTCGCGCGGTCTCGGACGCGGCGGCGCGGTGGTCACCGTCCATGCCGGCACGCGCACCGCCGAGGCCGAACGCATTCTCGAGAACCACGGCGGCACCGCGCGCGTCTCCGAGGCGGGCGAGGTCGACGGCAACCTTGCCGACTCGGGTGAAGTCGAGGTGTTCGGCACGGTCGGCCGCGACTACCCCGGCTACCTGCGCTGATATTCTGGTTCGGCGGGAAAACGCGGCCTCTCACGGGCCGCGTTTTTCTTGCTGCAAGTACCGGGGAGGCCGGCCGTCGAACCAACAGCGCCAGCACGCCGCCTCGCGCTGCTCCCGCTCGCGGCGGCCACGTTCTTCATGGTCTCCGGCGGGCCCTACGGCATCGAGGACATCCTCGGCGGCGCGGGTTACCGGGACGCGCTGCTCCTTCTTCTGGTGCTGCCGTTCCTCTGGACGCTGCCGACCACGCTGATGATCGGCGAGCTCGCCGCGGCGCTGCCCCACGAGGGCGGCTTCTACGTCTGGGTTCGCCGTGCGCTCGGGCCGTTCTGGGGCTTCCAGGAAGCTTGGCTGTCGCTCGCCGCTTCGGTCTTCGACATGGCGATTTATCCCACGCTGTTCACGCTTTACCTGGGCCGGCTGGCCCCGGCGCTTACCGCCGGTTGGCATGCGTTGGCCTGGCAGCTCGGCCTGATCGCGGCGTGCTGCGCGGCCAACCTGCTGGGCGCGCCCGCGGTCGGCAAGGGGTCGATGTGGATGTTCACGCTCCTGCTCACGCCATTCGCGCTGCTGGCGGGCTTCGCGGTCCACCATGGGCTGCTGCACCCGGCCGCGCCCGGCACATGGTCCGCGCGGCCGGCGGGCGCGAGCTTCGGCACCGCCGTGCTGGTCGCCATGTGGAACTACATGGGTTGGGACAACGCTTCCACCATCGCGCGGGAGGTCGAGCGGCCCGCCCGCACCTACCCGGCGGCCATGCTGCTCGCGAGCGCGGTGGTCGCCCTCACGTACGTTCTCCCGCTTGCCGCGATCGCCTTTGCCGGCGTGTCGCTCGCTCGGTTCACCACCGGCGCGTGGGTCGAGGCGGCGCGCTCGCTCGCCGGGCCGTGGCTGGGCGTGCTGGTGGTGTTGGGCGGCATGCTCAACGGCGCGGGCATCTTCAACGCGCTCACGCTCTCCTACACGCGTCTGCCCATGGTCTTGGCGGAGCAGGGCCTGCTGCCGCGTTGGCTCGCCGGGCGGAACAGCCGGGGCGCGCCCGTCGCGGCCACGCTCGCCTGCGGAGCGGCCTGGGCCTGCGCGCTCGGCTTTCGCTACGAGCGGCTCATCTCCGTCGACCTCATTCTGTACGGCTCCAGCCTGATCCTGGAGTTTGTCGCTTTGTTGGTCTTGCGCGTACGCGAGCCCGGCTTGCCGCGCCCGTTCCGCATGGGATCGCTGCCCGTGGCGGCCCTGCTCGCCGCCCTGCCGTCGGCACTCGTGGTCTACGCGCTGTGGGTCGCGCGCGGTGAGCGGTTGCTCGGAATGCCCGCGCTCGCCTTCGGCGGTCTGGTCGCGCTCGCCGGCGCGGGTGCCTACTGGGTGGCGAGGGTCAAGGGTGAAGGGAGAAGGCAGAAGGGTCAAGGGAGAAGGCAGAAGGGTCAAGGGCTAAGGGTCAAGGGACGAGTGCCAGGATGCAAATTAAAGTCAAAGGTAATGGAAGAGTTACAGGGCTACGAGAAAGTTACCTTCACTCATCCCTCTTCTCCCATCTCCCCTTCACCCCGTGACCCTGCACCCGTCACCCTTGACCATAACCCAGT
>CAXUEU010000107.1:0-10756 GCA_964250195.1 uncultured Acidobacteriaceae bacterium | reverse complement strand
GCCCATGCGTGTCGAGGACGCGGCGCATCCATCGGCCCGTCTCGTGTTCGGCGGCGGCCGCTCGGCGGTGGCGCAGCAAGATCAGCGAAAGCGCAGGAGTGAAAGTAAGCGCCAGGGCAAGCGAGGTAAGCAGCGCGGCGGTCATGGTCAGGGCGAGCGCCCGCAGAAAGGACCCCGTGACGCCGGAGACCGCGACCAGCGGCAGAAAAACCACTACCGGCGTAATCGTCGAGCCAATCAGCGGGGCGGTGATCTCCCGCAGGGCAAGCCGGACCGCGCGCACCGGCCCTTCGCCCGCGTCCCGGTGCAGGACGATGTTCTCGATGACCACAATGGCGTCGTCGATGACCAGGCCGATCGCCGCGGCGAGCCCGCCCAGGGTCATGAGATTGAAACTTTCGCCGATAAGGGACAGAAAGAGGATGGTGATGGCCACCGTGACCGGAATCACCAACCCGGCGACCAGCGAGGCCGCCGTGTCGCGGAGAAAAAGAAAGAGGATCAGGCAGGCCAGCGCGAGGCCGATCAGGATCGCGTCGCGCACGGAACGGATGCTGGCCCGGACCAGCTCGGACTGGTCGTAGAAAGGGGTGAGGGTGACGCCCGGCGGCAGGGCGCGGCGCAGCTGGGCGACCTCGCGCTCCACCGCGTCGGCCACGGCGACGGTGTTGCTGGTGGGCTGGCGCGCGATGGTCAGCAGCACGGACGGCTTGCCGTTCGCGGTCACGACCGTGTAGACGGGCATCGCCGCCTGCTCCACGCGGGCCACGTCGCCGACCCGGATCGGCAGGCCGTTGCTGGTCTTGACGGAGAGCGCGGCCAGGCCGTCGGCGTCGTGGGCCTGCGCGCCGACCAGGCCGAGCACGAGCTGGTGGTCGGCCTCGTACAGGCCGGGCGAGTCGATGGTGTTCGACTGGTCGATGGCCGTGACGAAGTCGAGGATGGTGACGCCCGCGGTCTGCATCCGGGCCATGTTGGGGATGAGGTGGTACTCGGGGATTTGCCCCCCCTGGACCAGCACGGAGCGCACGCCGGGCACGCGGTTGAGCGGCGGTTTGAGCGTATAGGTGGCCAGCTCCCACAGCGCTTTCGGGTCGCCGTCGGCGCTCTGGAGGCTGTAGCCGAGGATGGGAAAGGTGGCGAAGGTGAGCCGGTTGGTGGTGAGCACCGCGGTTGGCGGCAGCGACTGGCGCACCTTGCCCAGCTCCGCGTTGACCAGCTGGAGCGCCTGGGCCATGTCCGTGCCCCAGGCGAAGAACAGGCTCACCTCCGCCGAGCCGCGCGAGGTGGTGGAGCGCACGGTCTCCAAACCAGGGACGACGTTCATCGCGTCCTCGAGCGGGCGCGTGACGGTGACCTGCATCTGCTCGATCGGGGTGACGCCGTTGTCCACGCCGATGACGATGCGGGGAAAGTCGGTGTCCGGGAAAACGGAGATGGGCAGTCCGAGCGCCAGGTACACGCCGGCCGCGGTGAGCACGGCGAGAAAGAAGAAGATCGGCCCGCGGAACTTGGCGAGCCAGAAATCCTGCTCCCGATCCAGGTCGAGAGCGGCTTCGAGCGAGGAGCCGCTGATCACTCGCTGCTCGCTTCCGGCGCGCCGACCTTCACCTTGGTCCCGTCGTCGAGTCCGTAGGCGCCTGTGGTGATGACGGTGTCCGACGGGGCGAGCCCGTCGAGAATCTGCGTGTTCGCCTCGTCCGCGAGCCCTGGCTTCACCGGTCGTTTGTGCGCAGCGCCATCCGGTCCGAGCAGCATCACGTACTTGCTTCCATCCGGCGAGCCGAGCAGCGCGGACGAGGGAACGAGCAGCGCGTCCGGAATCGCGCGCCCGGCGATCGAGACGTGCACCGGCGTGCCGGACTTGAAGCGGCCGTCGCGGTTTTCGAGCTTGGCCCATACCTCGAGCGTGGTCGAGCCGGGGTCGAGCGCCGGGCTCACAAGCGAGATGCGGCCCTCCACCGGCTCGTCGACGCCGGGCAGGGTGACTTCAACCGCGTCGCCCATGTGGACCTGCTGGGCGGCGCGCTGGGCCAGGTGCGTCTTGGCGAGCAGCGCGGTGGTGTCCATGACGGTGACCAGCGGCGCGCCGGCGGCGGCGGTCTCCCCCGCGAACAGCGGCCGGTCGGTCACGATGCCGGCGATGGGGCTGCGCAGCTCCGCGTAGGAGCGCTGCGCCTCGGCATTGAGGAACTTGCCCCGCGCGCTTTGGGCCGTGCCGGAGGCCTGCTGGAGCGTGGCCTCGCGGCTCACCGACTCGAGCGTGCGCAGGTGCCCGGCGGCGATGTCGTAGGCGGCCTGTGCCTGCAGGAGAGCGGCCTTGGCCGTGTCGAGGTCGCGGCCGGGGATCGCGCCCTGGTCGAACAGCTTTTGCCGCGCGTCCACGATGCTTTGCTGGAGATCGCGGGCCGCCTTGGCCTGCCCGAGGTCGAGCCGGGCTTTCTGCGTGTCGGCCGGCATCTGCGCGCCGCGGGTGGCGGCCAGCGCGGCTTCGGCGGCGGTGTAGGTGCCTTGCGCGTCGAGGGCGGCGGCCTGGAGATCGCGGCTTTCGAGCGTCGCCAGCAGCTGCCCGGCGTGGACGCGGGAGCCGCGCTCCACATAGAAGCGGCGGACGGGCGCGGAGATGCGCGGCGACAGCGCGGCCTGCGCGAGCGGGGAGAGCACGGCATCGGCGCTGACGTGGTCTGCGATCGACCCGCGCCGGGGGTGCGCGACCGAAACGGCGACCAGGGGCGCGGGCGTGTCCTCCGCCTTGGGCGCGCAGCCCGCCAGCAAAACCAGAAGCAGCAGCGAAGCCCTCACAAACTTACCCCCGTCAACGTTTGCAAAGCGGCGAGCGCCTGCCGAAAGCGCACTTCGCCGTCCGACTGCGCGGTTTCGGCATTCAGCAGCGAGGTTTGGGCGTCGACGACCTCCAGAACGGTGGCCTCGCCGCTTTCGTAGCGCAGGCGCGTCAGAACGAGGCTTTGCCGGGCAGTTTCCACAGTCGCCGCGAGCGAGGCAATCGCGCCCTGTGCGGTCTGCGCTTCGGCGTAGCTTTCCTCGAGGTTCACGATCAACCGCTTTTCGGTCGCCGTGAGCGCGGTGCGCGCGGCCTCGCGGCGGTACTCGGTCTGCTTCACGCGGCGGTTGGTGTTCAGCCAGTCCCACACCGGGATATCGAGGGTCGCGAAGAACGAGTAGCCCAGGTTGCGCGGGTTGATGGTGCCGTCGAAGCGGGACTTGGTCGCGAAGTTGGTCGCGTCGATGCCGTAGGTGAAGTTGGTAATCAGGTCGGGCAGGTAGGCTGCTTTCGCCCCGAGCACGTCGGCGTCGCTGACCCGCAGCGAGGCCAGGGCGCTCGCGAGCTCCGGGTTTCGGTCGCGGGCGGCGGCTTCGATCTCCGCGAGCGAAGCAAGCGCGGGGGCTTCCGCCGGAGGGGCAACCATATAAGGTGTGCGCGGGTCGGGGAAGAGCAGCACTCCCAGCTCCAGACGGGCCCGGTCGCGGGCGAGCAGGGCATCGGCCAGGTCGCGGGCGCGCTGCTGCAGCGTGAGCTCGGCCTTGAGCACGTCGGCATGGGCGGCCTCGCGCGCGGTTTCGCGCTTTTCTGTCAGCGCCACGAAGCCTTGCGCCTCGTCGCGCGCGCCGGTCAGGATCGCGAGTCGCCGCTCGTTCGCGAGCACGCCGTAGAACAGCCCGGCGACCCCGGCGACCAGGCCGCGCCGGGCGATCTCGAGCTCGGCCGCGGCCCGGGCGGCGTTGGCGTCGGCGGCGCGCACCGCCGCGTACTGGGCCACGCCGACCGTCTCCGTGATGGAGCCCTGGCTCGCGTACTCGCGCACGGCGTTGTTCGCGATGAAGATGGGCGCGGACTGGCTGCCGATGGGCCCGGCCCCGTTGCGCGCGCCATTGGGCTGCGTGTACAAGGCCTGATTGTGATAAACGATGCCCGGCAGCAGAGCCCCGCGCGCGATGCCCCGGTCGAGCGCGGCGACGCGGGCCTCGGCGCGGAACCCGGCGAAGTTCGGCTCGTTCGCCTCCGCCCGGTGGATCGCCTCCCCGAGGGTGATCGACGGAACCGCCTGCGCCCGCGCCAGCGCCGGCAGCAGCAGCGCGGCTCCCGCGAGCCGCCGCGGGCATGTCGAAAAGGAGAGAAGGCGCATCAGCGAGAAGTGTAGAAGCGGCAACTTAAGGATGCCTGAACCGGCGGCTCCCGCGATCCGGAGATTTTACGGCCGAGGCGCGGCGGCCAGAGCCGGCGAGTCAGAGGCTTGCTCGGCGGAGAGCAGGACCCCATCGCGCATATACATGATGCGGTCGGCGAAGGCGGCGGCTTCCGGGTTGTGGGTGATCATCAGCACGGTCTGGCCGAAGGTCTTGTTGGAGTGCCGGAGCATGGCCAGAACGGTCTCCGAGTTGGCCGTGTCGAGGTTCCCGGTGGGTTCGTCGGCCAGCAGGATAGCCGGCTCGGTGACCAGGGCGCGCAGGATGGCGACCCGCTGCTGCTCGCCGCCCGAGAGCTCCGACGGACGGTGGTCGAGCCGCCCTGCGATGCCGAGCATCCCGGCCAGTTCGTCGATGCGCGCACGATTGAGCGGTTTGTCGCTTTGCGCGATCTCGTGCGCGATCTCGATGTTGCCCCGGGCCGAAAGCGTGGGCAGCAGGTTAAACTTCTGGAACACGAACCCGATTTTAGACTGGCGCATCCGGGTCCGGTCGCCGTCGCTGAGCTTCGCGAAGTCGACACCGTCGATCCGGGCGACCCCGGAGCTGGCTCCCGTGAGCCCGCCCAAGATATAGAAGAGCGTGGACTTGCCGCTGCCCGAAGGCCCCACGATCGCGACGAACTCGCCGGGCGCGACGTTGAAGGTGATGTCGCGGAGCACGGGGACGTCGAGCTTGCCTGCCCGGTAGGTTTTGCCGAGGTGCTCGGCTTCGATGATGTGCGGGGCGTGTGGGCTCACGAGTCCGATTCTAGCCTTTGCTCAGGCGTGCGCCTCGAGCGCTCCACCGAAAGCGGGCGCGGCGGAATGGGCCCGCTTGGGGCCGCGTTTGCGGACCAGCAGCGTGCGCACGCGGTCCATCAGCTCGTTCGGCGTGGCCGCGCCCTTGGGCAGAAAGGCATCGGCGGCGGCGGCCCGTTCGAACTCCTTCACGGTCGCGCTCACCAGCAGAGCCGGGGTTTCGGGCGAGTCGGCCTTGCCCCGCCGGACCATCTCGTTGCCGTCCATGCCGGGCAGCAAGAGGTCGCTCAGGACCAGGTCGATGCCGCCGCCCGAGAACCGCTCCAGCGCGTCGGTGGCGCTGCCGGCTTCGACGACGCGGTAGCCGCGGGTTTCCAGCATGAATTTGCGCACGCTCAGGGCTTGTTCGTTGCCGTCGACGAGAAGGATGACTTTCTTGGGCCGCATCGGTGGTGTCCTCGTATCCGTCCATGCCGGGCGGGCCTGCTTTCAGGGCAGAAGGCCGCGCGGCCCCCGGAGCGGGGGGTCTTGGGGCCGCGCCTGCCGGGACAGGAGCGTGTCGGGGCAAAGCAGGAGCGCCCGCGCCGGGAGCGCATCCGCTTCGAGGACAAACCTCGGGCGGACGCGCCGGAAAGGCGGTTGGAGCGTCCCTGCAATGCCGGCAAAAAGCGCCGGGCGCGAACAGGCACGGGGGAACGGAGGAGCACAAGGCGACGGTGGCGGCCCGGGCTCGGCCATGACGCGGCCAACTCAGATTGGCGTCACGGTCCGGAGCGGGGCCGCCCTGGCGCGGCGGCTCGTCCGTTCGATCAGGTTGTTTGAAAAAAGGCGAAAGTCGCGCCCCTCGACCCATACCGCGGCTCTGGAACGCTTGCCCAGACTACGGAGGGAACCGGGTAGGCGCAAGGGCAAAGGCAGGGCGAAAACGAAGCCGGGGCGGCGAAGGAAAGGTGGGAAATCCGGCCCCGGAATGAGGGAACCCGCCAAGCGAGCGGGCGCGGGCCTGTGGAACGGATGTGCATCACGGAAGGAAAAACTGTCCCGCTGCCACGAGAATGGTGCTGCCCCCAACACGGACATAGCTTTCCGGGGTCCATTCCGGGCCGCTTTCGAGCACTGCCCGGGTGTGGATGGAACTCGGGCGGCCGATCTCCGCGCCCTGCGCAATGCGCAAGGGAGCCCCCTGGGGCGCATAGCCGTGCGCGACCAGGTAAGCGGTCGCGGCGCCCGCGGCCGAGCCCGTGGCGGGGTCCTCGCCCGCGTAGAACTGCATCCTGGCGCGCCATTCGGTCCCGTCCGCCCCCGGCGCGAGCACGTAGAAGAACTTACCGTCCGTGGTTTGAAGGTATGCCCGGCCTTGCGCCTGGGGTATGGCGAGGCCTTGGAGAGCTTGAAGCGAAGCGAGGACGACGATGACGAACGGAAGACCGGTCGAGACTGTTCGGATCGGCTTGGCAGCGTCGAGCGCGGCCGGGGGCAGGCCCAGCGCCTCGGCTACCCGAGCGGGGTCGTGCGTTTGGCCGAAGACGGGCAAAGGCTGGTCCATCTCACCTTCGATCGGGACCCCGAACAGCTCGCCTTCCGGAAGGGGCGCGGCAAAACGCACGGGAATAGTGCCGGCGGCGAGCGCGAGCCGGACCGTGGCGGTCGAGTGAAGAGCCGGGACGGTGCAGCGCAGGACCGTGGCCGTACCCAGCGTCGGGTGCCCGGCAAAGGGCAGATCCTCGTCGGTGGTAAAAATTCGCACCGGGGCGACTTCTCCCTGTGGCGCAAAGCAGAACGTCGTCTCCGACAGGTTGGTTTCCCGCGCCAGGGCCTGCATTTCCGCCGTGGAGAGCCCGTCCGCCTCCGGAAAGACCGCGAGCTGGTTGCCGGTGAAGGGGTTCCGGGTAAACACATCGGCCAGCAGGTAGCGGTACACACGTATCATCGCGAGCTCCTTTGCGGGCGGCAGGGCTTGCTAGACTCGGGCCTGCCTTGCCCTGCTTTACGATGCCGGCAGCGCGCGGGCGACCGATGCCGGATTGCGGCATCTCTCTCAGAGAGCACTGCAAACTGGCAGCCGCCGGGCGACCGCGGCCGAACTGGAGATTGTCCCCAATGAGCCTTACCGCTGAATCCCGCATTCCCCGGATCCTCGAACAGGCGCCCGACTTCGAGGCGAAGAGCACGCACGGCACCATCAAGCTGAGCGACTACACCGGCAAGGGCAAGTACGTGATGCTGTTTTCGCACCCGTCGGACTTCACGCCGGTGTGCACCACCGAGTTCATCGAGTTCGCCAAGCGCCAGGCCGACTGGGACCGGCTCAACGTGCAGCTGATCGGCGTCTCGATCGACTCGGTGTTCTCGCACATCGCCTGGGTGCGCGACATGGAGCAGATCGGCGGGGTCAAGATTCAGTTTCCCGTCATCGCGGACCTCAATTTCGCGGTCTCGACCGCCTACGGGCTGGTCCACGAGGCGGTGTCCGACACGGCCGCGGTGCGCGCCGTGTTCGCGATCGACCCCAAGGGCATCATCCGCGCGTTGATCTACTACCCGCCGCAGCTGGGCCGCTCGGTCGACGAGTTGGTCCGCATCTTCGAGGCGATCCAGATGTCGGACAAGAACGGTGCCTCGGCTCCGGCGAACTGGGTGCCCGGCGAGCCGGTCATCGTGCCCAGCCCGGCCACCGTGGCGGACGCTGAAAAGCGCATCAACGGAGGCGGCGCGGGGCTGCAGGTGGACAGCTGGTACCTGTCGAGGAAAACGCTCTAAGGCAGCATGTATACCGAAATTATCGAATTTCCCAAGTTTAGGGAAACCTGATAATTTCGATATACCTCATGAATTCCGTTCGCAATCCGTATTCTCCCGGTGCCGGAGCGCCCCCGCCCGAGCTGGCGGGCCGCGACCCTGTTCAACAGCGCGTCATGCTGTCGCTTTCGCGTCTCCAGGCGGGCCGGTCCGCGAAAAGCGCGATCCTCGTCGGCTTGCGAGGCGTGGGGAAGACGGTGCTGCTGGAGACTCTTCGTCTTGCCGCTGAGCAGGCCGGCATGCACGCCTTGCGCATCGAGGTGCCGGAACGCCGATCGCTCCCCGCGGTGCTCGCTCCGCAGCTCCGCCTGGCACTGTTGAAGCTGAGCCGGGTGGAGCAAGCCAAGGTTCTCGCCCAACGAGGGCTGCGTGCCTTGTCCGGCTTCGCCAAGCTCAAGATCAAGTACGCGGACCTGGAAGTCGGCCTCGATTTTGCTCCTGAACCTGGGCTCGCCGATAACGGCGATCTCGAACAGGACCTGGCCCAGCTCCTCGCCGAGGTAGGCGCGGCGGCCAAGGCGGCGCACACGGCGATTGTGCTCTTTATCGACGAGCTCCAGAACGTCGAGCGGGAGCAGTTCGCCACGTTGATCTCGGCCCTGCACCGCTGCGCGCAGGACCGCCTGCCGCTCACCATCGTGGGGGCCGGCCTGCCGCAGCTGCGGATGCTGGCGGGCAACGCCAAATCCTATGCGGAACGGCTGTTCGACTTCATCGAAATCGGTGCTCTCGACGAAGCGGAAGCCAGACTCGCGATCGTCAAACCCGCCCGCGAGGAGAACGCCGACTTCACCGAGGAGGCAGTAGCCGCGATCGTGGCCGAGACGCGCGGCTACCCCTACTTTCTTCAGGAATGGGGCAAGCACGCGTGGGATGTGGCGGAGGGGAGCCCGATCTCCCTCCAGGACGTGGAAACGGCCTCCGTCGAATCGATGGGAGCGCTTGACGAGAGCTTCTTCCGGGTCCGCTTCGATCGCTTGCGCCCCGCTGAGAAGAAATACCTGCGAGCTATGGCCGAGCTGGGCGACGGGCCTCATCGCTCGGGCGAGATCGCGGGCGTCCTCGGGGGCAGGTCGCAGGGCTTCGGCAAGGTGCGCGACAGCCTGATCGAGAAAGGGATGATCTGGAGCCCGAGCCATGGCGATACGGCTTTCACCGTGCCGCTGTTCGCGGGCTTTATGCAGCGCATCATGCCCGGCGAGGACTGGCGGCTCGACTGAGAGGCTGCCTCTTCGGCGGGAACTTCCGGAACATCTGCTTGACGCTGCCGGTGATGCGTTTGCTGTTCTGCTTTTGCGTGCCGGAAAGGTCCTCCACCGCGACGCCGCGAAACAAGAGCCGGCGGCCGGACGTGTCGAAGATGTCCCGCACCAGATGACTCTCGGGGGTGCTCAGGGCGGTGGCGGCGGTCTGGCCGAAGCCCGGTGCCCACCCGGGACCCAGGCCCTGCGGCCCCCACTGGCCCGCGCCCCAGCCGCCCTGCGCGTAGGAGCTCTCGATCTGCGGCTCGCCCCGGACATTGCCCGTGCCGAAGACGGTGGCGCTGCCGCCCGAGGGCACGAGGGTCCAGCCGCGCGCCTGCAGGTACTTGTCCGTCGCGGCACGGACGGCGGGTTCGTACACGGGAACGCTCATGCGCAGCCCGCCCCAGGAGTATGTGCGGCGCGCGAGGGGCGCGGCGCGGTCGTACTCGGTCGTCACCTTCGGCGTGAGAAAGGGGATCGAGATGGCGCGGGCGGGAAGTCCGGCTGACAGGGCCAGGGCGAGACAAAACAGGCGGAGAAAGACAAAGCAGCTCACCGCGAGTAGGAGGCGGTTGCCGCTGGGAAGGATGGTTGCCGTTCCGGCGGAGCCCCCCCGCGACGTTCTCAGCCCTTGCCCTGCGGCGGGAACTTGCTGAACATCTTATCGATGTTCTTATCCAGGCTCTTGGTCGTCTTGTCTGGGTTTTTGTTGATGTCGTTGTCGGAAACGCCGCGGAAGATAAGGTTGTGGTCCGAGCTGGTGAAGATATCGACGACCAGATGGCCGACCTGCTGGTCGACGGTTTGTGTGCTGGAAGTTCCGAAGCCGCCCGGCCCGTAGCCGCCGCCGAAGCCGCCGAACCCTCCGAAGCCCCAGCCCCGGCCCCAGCCGCCGCCGAAGTTGTCATACTGCGTTTCGAGCGACTTTTCATCCTTGATGTTGCCGGTCGCGAAAACCATGGCAGCGCCGCCGGAAGGCATGAGCTGCCAGCCCTTCGCCTGCAGGTCCTTGTCGACCTCGCTCTTGATCCGGTCCACGAACAAGGGGTTATCCGTCTTGACCTGACCCCAGGAGTACGTGTGGATACTGCTGAAGTCGGCGTTGTGGTTGTAATCGGTCCGCACGTCGGCGAAGGCGAGGGTGCCGGTTAAGAGCAGGGTTGCCGCGCATGCAGCCGAAAAGGAACGTTTCATGTCGTGCTTCTCCCGAGGAGCGGAACTGGCTCCACATGTTAAGAGGCACAAGGTACTCGAAGAGTTACCCGTTTACTGACTATCTTCGGACGCGATGGCGTAATACCCCTTGCGCGCCTGGACCTTGAGCCCGTCGCCCTTGCACTGGATCTCCACGGGCCGGAACTTCCCGTCGAAGTTTGTGTTCAGGGGTACGTAGCTGGCGACGTATTGCGTCCGCAGCTCGTCTTCGATCTGCTGGAAGGCCGCCTCGAGCTTCTTGCCGTTGTTGCCTACGTCGATGACCCGCCCGCCCGTGGCGTCGGTCATCTTGCGCATCTGCGCGTCGCCGTCGTAGCCGAAGGTGAACCCGTTGTAGAAGCCGCGGTCGGCGATGAGGATGACGTACAGGATGGCGTTGGCCTTCTGCGCGGCCTCGATCGCGTCCTGCACCCGGTACTTCGAGCCCTGGTCGCCGCCGTCGGTGAGCAGGATGAGCGCCTTGCGCCCGGTCTCCTGCCGCAGCTTGTCGCCGGAGGCCAGATAGACCGAGTCAAAGAGCAGGGTGCCCTTGGGCGCGCCCTGGGTCGGCAC
>CAXUEU010000106.1:0-10834 GCA_964250195.1 uncultured Acidobacteriaceae bacterium | reverse complement strand
GGGGTGGGTGGGGGACCCGATAGCCATCAGGTACATGGTCATCAGCTCGGAGTAGATGTCCCATCGATGCTGGATGAAGCCCTGTTCCGGGAGCCAGCCCATCGAAAGAGTAGGCCCGTCGTTGAGCATCCACTGCCAGTCGATGCGCCGGTAAAAGGTGGTGGCGAGCGCGGCGATGCGGCTGTTGCCGGCGAAGTACTGGCGGCAGAGCAGGACGCCGCAGAGCAGCAGCGCGGTGTCGATCGAGGAGAGCTCGGAGTTGAACATGCGCTGGCCGCTGTCGATGTTGATGAAGTGGTACAGGAAGCCGTGCTCGTGCGGGCAGTCCTCGAGCAGGAAAGCGAGGGTGCGCTCCACGCGCTGCTCACAGTCCGCCCGGCGCAGGTAGCCGCGCTTGGCGGCGATGCACAGCGCGCTGAGGCCGAAGCCGGTAGCGGCGATCGAGGCGACGCGCGAGGTGGAGAGACCGGCAGCGAGCCCGCGGTCGCGCACCAGGCCGGTGCGCGGACTTGCCTCGTCGTAGAAGAACCGGCAGCCGCGCTCCTCCATCTCGTCGAGCAGGAGATCGGCCTGTTTGGTGACCTGGGTAAGCGGCCGGTTGACGAACTGACCCGGCGGGTGAGTGTACTTTTCAGCGGCGGCCTGCTCGGGCCGCGGCTGCTCCTTGAGCGGCGTATTGGGGGCCTGCTGTTGGTTCTGGAACGCGAGGTCGGCGCCCTTTTGGCCCAGGGCACCGGGCGCGCCGAGCGACAGGGCACCCCCGGCTCCGGCGGCGGCGGCGGCCCGCAGCATGGCGCGGCGGCTGAGGCGGCGGCGGTCGTCGGTCAATCCTGCTCCATTCGTTTCTGCACTTTGTCAAAGATGCACGAAAGCGCGCGATTGTTCCATGGGCTTGCGCTCCTTCTCGCGCCGAGAAGGCACACGAAGGTCACCGCGCGGGAATGAGGCGCATCCCAACAGAGGCAAACCCGGCGCGAAACCGGCTTGAACTATCCAGAAACTCGTTTCCGAACTCCAGAGGAGGAACTTTGGCACACGAACTGCCCCCGCTTCCCTACGACTACGCTGCGCTCGAGCCCCACATCGACGAAGCCACGATGAAGCTGCACCACGACAAACACCACCAGACTTACGTCACGAACCTGAACGGCGCGGTCGAGAAGCACCCGGAGCTCGCATCGCACTCGCCCGAGGATTTGCTGCGCTCGCTCGACACCATCCCCGACGACGTAAAAACCGTGGTGCGCAACAACGGCGGCGGCCACGTGAACCACACCATGTTTTGGCAGATCATGAAGCAGGGCGGCGGCGGCGAGCCCTCCGGTCCAATCGCGGACAAGATCAAGCAGGACTTCGGCTCCTTCGAGGACTTCAAGAAGCAGTTCAACGAGACCACGGCGAAGCAGTTCGGCTCGGGCTGGGGCTGGCTGGTACTGGACGGCGGCAAGCTGAAGGTGGTCACCACGCCGAACCAGGACAACCCGCTCTCGCAGGGTAAGTACCCCATTTTGGGCAATGATGTGTGGGAGCACGCCTACTATCTGAAGTACCAGAACAAGCGCCCGGACTACCTTGCGGCCTGGTGGAACACGGTGAACTGGGACGAGGTGAACAAGCGCTTCGCGACGGCGCAGAAGGGTTGAGGGCGGCAATTGCAGCCACCCACAATAGGGGTCATCCTGAGCGAAGCGAAGGATCTGCTTTTATCGGCACAGCGCGCACAGCGTAGGAAAAGCGGATCCTTCGTCGCTCGCGCTCCTCAGGATGACCCACCTTGCGGGCGACTTTCAAAGCAAATGCGGGTTTGCTTGCACAGGAGTTTTCCCTTTCGATGACCCGCGTCTTCCCTGCCCTGCTCGCTGCTCTCCTGAGCACTTCCGCCCTGGCGCAAGCCGCGCCGTCGGGTACGCAGTTTGATGTCACGCAGAACGGCAAAATGCTCGGCGAGGCGCGGTACTCGGTCGCGCCGAGCGGCGCGGCGCAGGTCTGGACCTCGAGCGGCGCGATGCAGCTGGGCTCCTTCGCCTACTCTTTCCAGAACGCAGCGACCGTCGACGGCGAGGGCAATCTGGTGCGCGACGCGCTCACCGGCTCGGTCGAGGGCGGCAAGGCGTCCGGCAAGGGCATCCGATTCGACACGGCCTCCGACGCGACCGGCAAGCAGTTCACAATCAACGTCAGCGCGAACGGGGTACAGACCGGCAACACCGTGGACCGGCACCGCAACCTCGTCCTGATGCCCGACCTGGACCCAGCCGCGTACACCCTGATGGCGCGGGTCGCGCTCGCACGGCCGAAGACGGCCTGGGTGCTGATTCCGAAGGAAAACGGGATCCTGGTGCCCGCCGAGTACACCGGGGCCGCCGGGGTATCTGGGACGCTGAATGGCAAGACGACCCCGGTTGAGCACACGATCGTCGCGCTGGGCGGGGAGAACGCGCTGGTGCTCGAACTGTTCTACACCGCCGAGGGCGCGCTGATGGAAGCGGATCTGAACGCGCAAAACCTGCGGGTCGAGCGGGCGGGCTGGAAGCTCGCGAACCACCCTGCCCCAGCCCCGCCGCCCAAGGGCGAGGCCCCGCCGGCTCAGCCCGGCGCGGCTCCTCCGCAGTAGAGTCAGACCCGCTGCGCCGCGATCAGTGCCAGTCCTTCTTGCCGTGTTCCAATCCGCCCTTCCAGCTGCGCGTCCTCAGCCAGGGCCAACAGCCGCTTGAACGCCGGCCCGGGCTTGTAGCCGGCTTCGATCAGGTCGCGGCCGGTCACCAGCAGCTTCGGACGCACCTCTTCCTCCGGCATGCGCTCATAGCGCTCCTTCGCGAACGCGTACAGGCCCAGACGGTTGTGGCTCGACGAGCAGTCGAGCCGGTGCAGCTCAAGGTGTTCCGGAAAGCGGGGCAGGCGGAAAAAGCGCTTAAGGGTGGACTCGCGCATTTTTTCCACGTCGCCGAAGCGCATGTGGTTCGCCACCAGCGAAGCAATCTGCTCCGTATCCTCGTTGGAGAAGCGCAGGCGGTTGCAAATGGCCAGTGCCATGCGGGTGCCGACCTCGGCGTGGCCGTTGAAGCGCCACCTGGTCCCGTCCAAAACCGCGCAAGGCGGCTTGCCCACGTCGTGCAGCAGCGCGCCCCAGGCCAGGGTGGGGGAGCAGCCAGGCTCGAGTTTTTCAAGCAGCAGCATGGTGTGGACCCAGACGTCGCCCTCGGGATGCCACTCCGGCGGCTGCTCCACCCCATGCATGCGGGCGATCTCGGGGAGGAGCTCCGCGAGCAGCCCGGTGCGGTCGAGCAGCTCGAAGGCATGGGCGGCCCGGCCTTCAGTGAGCATGCGGGTCAGCTCGTCGCGGGTGCGCTCGGGGCTTACCTGGTGGATCGACGCGGCCTGGGCGCGAATGGCCGCCTCGGTCCCCGGCTCCAGATCGAAGTCGAAGCGGGCCGCGAACCGGACCGCCCGCAGCATGCGCAGCTTGTCTTCGCGGAAGCGCAGGGCGGGGTCGCCGATGGCACGAATAAGGCCCAACGCGAGATCGGCCCGCCCGCCCACGTAATCCAGAACCCCATCCGTAGACTCGTCGGCGAGCGGGTCGTAGAGCATGCCGTTGACCGTAAAATCGCGGCGCGCCACGTCTTCACGAGGGTCGAGCGAGTAGCGGACCTGGTCGGGGCGGCGGCCGTCGGAGTACGCGCCATCGTGGCGAAAGGTGGCGACCTCGGTCTTGATGTCGCCGGTACACACCAGCACGACACCGAAGTGCGCGCCGACGGCGAAGGTTCGCGGAAACAGCCCGAGAACCGCGTCGGGCGTCGCGGAGGTGGCCACGTCGTAGTCCTCGGCCTCTCGCCCCAGCAGGCGGTCGCGCACACAGCCGCCGGCGAAAAAGGCCTGGTGGCCCGCCGCGCGCAGCGTCCCGACTACAGTGCGGGCGGCCTCTTCGGCCGTTGTTGAAGTTGTTGCCGCTTCAGTCATCTTAAGATGGTGAGATGGCACGGATCGCTTCGCTTCTGCTCGCGCTGCTGCTTTGCCCTTTCGCCGGGCAAGCGCAGCAAGCTGCTGTGCCGCCCGATGTCGAAACGCTGCTCAAGCAGGTGATCGCACATCAGTCGGTGGTTGAGAAGCGCCGCGAGAACTATACCTATCTGCGCACGGTGGTGCAGCGCGAGGTGGATAAGAGGGGCGCGGTCAAGAAGACGGATTCGCGCGAGGAGCAGATCATCTTCGTCAATACGCACGAGGTGGAGCGGCTGGTGCGCAAAAACGGCAAGGAGCTTTCAGACGGCGACAAGCGCAAGGCGCAGGACGAGGTCGAGAAGCAGATCGAAAAAGCGCAGCGCACGCCGCCCGGCGTCTCCACGGACGGAAACACGATCAGCGTCTACCGGATTTTGGAGATCATGAAAGTGTCCGCGCCGCGAAAGGAGGCGATCGATGGACGGCCCATGGTGGCCTTCGACTTCGTGGGCGACCCGCACGCGAAAACCCACGGACGGGCCGAGGACGCGTCGAAGAAAATCTCGGGCACGGTATGGGTCGACCAGCAGGATTTGCAGGTGCGTCGGCTGACGGCGCTGTTCGCGGACGATTACAAGGTGGGGTTCGGGCTGTTCGCGCTGGCCAAGGGGTCGAGCTTTACCTTCGACCAAAAGCTGGTCAACAACGAGCTGTGGCTGCCGACCAGCGCGCACATTCACGTGGTGGGTAAGGCGATCGGTTTCACCGGCTACCGGGGCGAGATCCAGATCGACGACCGGGACTACCAGCAGTTCCACACGCACGCGGAGCAGCATGAGTAGCGAAGTGGGCAGCGGGTTGATATTGGGTATCGAAAGCTCCTGCGACGAGACCGCGGCGGCGGTGGTGCGGCGCGGGCGCGAGACGTTGTCGAGCGTGGTGGCCTCCCAATTCGCGACCCACGCACCCTACGGCGGGGTGGTGCCGGAGCTGGCCTCGCGAGAGCACCTGAGAAACATTGTGCCGGTAACGCGGGCGTCGCTCGCCGAAGCGGGGGTTGCGCTCGGCGACCTCCAGGCGGTCGCGGTGACCGAGGGGCCGGGGCTGGCCGGGGCCTTGCTGGTCGGGGTGACCTACGCGAAGATGCTGGCCTGGGGATTGGGCAAGCCGCTGGTCGCGGTCAATCACCTGGAGGGGCATATTCACGCGGTACTTCTGGAGCACGGCCCTTCGGAGACGCCGGCGCTGGCGTTGATCGTTTCCGGCGGGCATACGCACCTGTACCTGGCTTCGCGCGACGGGGAGGAGTGGAGCTATCGGCCCGTGGGGCGTACGGTCGACGATGCGGCCGGTGAGGCGTTCGACAAGGTCGCGAAGCTGCTGGGCCTGGGCTATCCCGGGGGTCCGTGGATCGACGCGCTCGCGCCCTTCGGGGACCCGGAGGCGGTCCCGTTCCGCTTCGCGGAGGTGCGGGTGCGTCCGGAGCGGCAGCGGGGCGGTGCCGCCGAGGCGGAGACGTTGTTCTCGTTTTCGGGGATCAAGACGGGCGTTTTGCGCTATGTGGAGGCGCGCGGGCTCGCCGCGGGGGCCGCGCACCGGGCCGAGGCAGTGCAGGCGGGCGCGAAGCCGCCGGAGCTGCGAGTGCTTTGCGACGCGCGGACACTCGGCTTGATCGCCTCGTTCCAGAGGGCAGTGGTGAGCAACCTGGTCGAGCGCACGCTCGCGGCGGCGCGGCGCTGGGGCGCGCGTACGGTGCTGGTCTCGGGTGGGGTCGCGGCGAACCGGGAGCTCCGGGCGCGGTTCCTGGCTGAGGCCGCGCTGCCGGTGCTGTTTCCCTCGCTCGCGCTCTCGACCGACAATGCCGCGATGATCGCTGCGGCTGCGTGGCCCCGGCTCCTGGCCGGACAGGTCGCCCCGGCTGGGCTCTCCGCCACGCCCCGCCTTGCGTTGGGCTGCGCCGGCGATGCGGCAAGCCTGTAAAATCGCTCCTGACCGCATGACGATTCGCCTTTTCAACACCCTCTCGGGAAAATTGGAAGACCTGCTGCCCGCCGACGGCGCGGCCCTGCGCGTGTACGCCTGCGGGCCGACGGTGTACGACTACGGGCACATCGGGAACTTTCGCACGTTTCTGCACGTAGACGTGCTTCGGCGGGCGCTGGAGCTGAACGGGGTGGAGGTCCGGCACGTGATGAACATCACGGACGTGGACGATAAGATCATCCGCAACGCCGCGGCGGCCGGGCTGCCCATCGCCGACTACACTCGACGCTTTGAGGAAGCTTTTTTCGAGGATTTAGATTGGCTCCAGGTGGAGAGGCCGACCGTGACCGCGCGGGCCACCGAGCACATCCCGGAGATGGTGTCGCTTGTCGAGCAGCTGGCGGCCAAGCGCCTGGCCTACCGCGTCGAGGACGGGTCGTGGTACTTCCGCATCGCCGGCGACCCCTCGTACGGCAAGCTCTCGAAGAAGGATTTCGGCGGCATGCACGACGGGGCGCGGGTCGACGTGGACGAGTACGACAAGGATTCGGCTCGGGACTTCGCATTATGGAAAGCGCCCAAGCCGGGCGAGCACCATTGGGCTTCGGCGATCGGGCCGGGGCGGCCGGGCTGGCATATCGAGTGCTCGGCGATGGCAATGCGGTTTCTGGGGCCCTCCTTCGACCTCCACGCGGGTGGCGAGGACTTGATGTTCCCGCACCACGAAAACGAGATCGCACAATCGGAAGGCGCGACGGGTGAAGTTTTCGCGCGGCACTGGTTCCATGTGCGCTTTCTGCTGGTCGAGGGGCGCAAGATGTCGAAGTCGGAGGGAAACTTCTACACGCTGCGCGACCTGCTTTTGAAGGGGTACAAGGCTTCGGCGATCCGGTCGCTGCTCATCTCGGTCCCGTACGGGCAGCCGCTCAACTTCACCTTCGAGGGCCTGCAGGCGGAGACGGCGGCGCTGGAGCGCTTGCGGGCGTTCCGGGATCGCATGCTGAAAGTGAGAACGCAAGACGAGAACACGGATTTGCAAGGGGAGATCGAGCGGCACAGCCGTATCTTCGACCAAGCACTGGCCCATGATCTGAACACCGCGGCGGCGCTGGCCGCGGTGTTCGAGACGGTGCGCCTGGCGAACACGGCCGCGGATGCAGGGCGGCTCGGGGCCGGCAACGCACGGGCTTTGCTGCGGTTTTTGGAGCGATTCGACCGGGTATTCGCGGTCTTGAGTACGGATGATGCGGCGATCACCAAAGCGGCTCTGCGCTGGGCCGAAGCGGAAGGGCGTCTCGGCGAGGCTCCGGAGGCGGTGCGGCGCGGGCAGACGCTCTCGGATGAGCAGATCGAAGCCCTTGTCGCCGAGCGGCAGGAGGCTCGGCGGGCGCGGGAGTTCGCGCGCTCCGACGCGATTCGGAAGGAGCTCGCGGAGAAAGGCGTGGTGCTCGAGGACGGCAAGGACGGGGTGCGCTGGCTGCGGCGCTAAGTTTTTTGTTCGCGGCGAAGCAGAAAGAAGCAGGGCAGAAAAGCCGGCAGCGTGAAGAAACAGATTGCCCCCGGCAGCTGAGGGAGCGCCTGTTGGAGCAAGGCATATAGGCTCGCCGCGGCCGGGAAGAACGGAGCCCGCACGGCATAGGTCCCGGTGAAGCCGCCGAGGACCGGCCCCGCGACAAAGCCGATGCCGAAGCAGGCGTTCATGCGCCCGAACTCCTGCGCCCGGTCGGCCTCGCCGGTGAGGTCGACGATGTACGCGGTGACGATGGTGAGGCTCGCGCCCGTGACCCCGGCCAGGGTGCGCCCCGGATACAAGATGGGGAGCGTGGGCGCGAGCGCCATGACCAGGTTGTCGAAGGCCGTCCCGAACAGGCCGGCGAGCAGCACCGGGCGGCGGCCGTGTCGGTCGCTCAGTGCTCCGAGGATGGGGGAGGAAAGCAGGCTGGTGCAGGCGTAGGCGGCTAGCCGTAGTGGCGTGCGATGGAGGCATTCGTCGCGCCGTGCACGAGCGAGCCGATGAGCGCGGGCATCGTCGGGAAAGCCATGCCGATGCCCATGGCATTGAGCACGACAATGAGCAGGATGAGTGTGGATCGGATTTTCACGCGGCTTTCTCGTCGAGAGAGGAACGAAAAAGGCAGCCGGTGAGGGCTGCCTTTTCGCTCCGGGTGGTGACGGTCTAGGCGGGCGAGGGGCTGCCTTCCGGGAAGGCCCCGCCGTGCTTCGGTTCCGGCTTGAGCACTTGCTGCACATCGCCGGTCGGGGTGCCGTTCGATGGGCCGCCGGGCAGGTTCATCGGGGGCAGTTCCCTGTTCTCAAGGATCGCCTTGATGTCGTTCGCGTCGATGGTCTCACGCTCGAGCAGGGCGTTCGCCATGCGATGCATGACCTCCTGCTTCGAGTCGAGGATCCCGTAGGCGGACTGGTACGCCGAGTCGACCATGGAGCGAACCTCGGCATCGATCTGCTTGGCGGTCTCCTCGGAGAAGTCGCGGTGCTGCGAAATCTCGCGTCCCAGGAAGATCTGCTCCTCCTTCTTGCCGAAGGTGAGCGGACCCATGCGGCTCATGCCGTACTCGCAAACCATCTTGCGGGCAAGGTCGGTGGCGCGCTCGATGTCGTTGCCGGCACCGGTGGTCATCTGCTTGAGGAAGATCTCCTCGGCGATGCGGCCGCCCATCAGGATAGCAAGCTGCGTCTCCAGGTAATCCTTGGTGACGGTGTGCTTGTCATCGACGGGGAGCTGCATGGTAACGCCGAGCGCCATGCCGCGCGGGATGATGGTGACCTTGTGCAGCGGATCGGCGTGCAGACGAACCGCGGCAACAAGGGCGTGGCCGGCTTCGTGGTAGGCGGTGACACGCTTTTCCTCGTCGCTCAGCAGCATGGACTTGCGTTCCGCTCCCATCAGCACCTTGTCCTTGGCGGACTCGAAGTCGAGCATCGTCACGGACTTGCGATTGTTGCGGGCAGCGCTCAGGGCAGCCTCGTTGACCATGTTCGCGAGATCGGCACCGGAGAAGCCCGGTGTGCCGCGCGCCATGACGCGGAGATCGACGTCTTCCGCCGTGGGAACCTTGCGGGCGTGGACAGCGAGAACTTCCTCGCGGCCGCGCACGTCGGGCCGGCCCACGATGACGCGCCGGTCGAAGCGGCCGGGGCGCAGCAGGGCGGGGTCGAGCACGTCGGGGCGGTTGGTCGCGGCGACGAGGATCACGCCGTCGTTCGCCTCGAAGCCGTCCATCTCGACGAGCAGCTGATTCAGGGTCTGCTCGCGCTCATCGTGTCCGCCGCCGAGGCCCGCGCCGCGATGACGGCCGACCGCGTCGATTTCGTCGATGAAGATGATGCAAGGAGCATTCTTCTTGCCCTGCTCGAACAGGTCGCGGACGCGCGATGCGCCGACACCGACGAACATCTCCACGAAATCGGAACCTGAAATCGAGAAGAAGGGTACGTTGGCTTCACCCGCGACAGCGCGGGCAAGCAGGGTCTTGCCGGTTCCCGGAGGTCCGACGAGGAGTACGCCCTTGGGAATGCGGCCGCCGAGCTTCTGGAACTTCTGTGCCTCGCGAAGGAACTCGATGATCTCCTTGAGCTCTTCCTTGGCTTCGTCGCAGCCGGCAACGTCCTTGAACGTGACCTTCTTCTGCTGCATCGAGAGCAGGCGCGCCTTGCTCTTGCCGAACGAGAGCGCCTTGTTGCCGCCCGACTGCATCTGGCGCAGCATGAAGAACCAGAGCGCGCCGATGATCAGGATGGGGCCGAGATTGAACAGGAGCGGCAGCCAGGAGGAACCCTGGTTGTCACGCACCGTGACCGAAACGTGATTTTCCTGCATCACGTCGTAGAGCTTGGGATAGTTGGCCGGAACCGTGACGTGGTAGGGCGTGCCGTTCTTGAGCTTGCCGTGGACCTCGTTGCCCGTGACCGTAGCGTCCTGCACCTGTCCGCCCTGGGCATCTTGCAGGAAGGTGGAAAATGCCACGTCCTGATCGTGCCCCGAACCCGAGCCCTTCTGGAAGACCTGCCACAGCAGAATCAGGCAGGCGAAGATGAACACCCAGAAGATTACCGTCTTAACCGTTGAATTCACCAGACACCCTCACTTCTCTTACAGCGCGAACAAACTTTAGTTTTTAGACGCAGATTCCCAGACAAGGAAGCAAGGATGCGCGTCCGGCATCCATACGCTCAAAGAGAGTTCCTATGAGACTACAGGAGGATTTGGCGGACGCGCACATCGTTTTCCGCTTTCTTGAGTATGCGCTTCCCCGCGTTCCATTTTGGGCCTTTCCGCCGGTCCGTTTCCATTTTGGGTTTCACGGGCCGGTGTGTCGATTCGCGGCCGCCGGGCAAGCCGCGGCAGCTTTAAGCTGGGAGGGTGAGCGCAAAAAGAACAGCAGCGGTGCCGCCTTTTTCCCGCGAGCGTCTGCCGGCCGGAACCAGGCTGGGCCTGGCGGTCTCGGGCGGCGCGGATTCGGTGGCGCTCTTGCGGCTGGCACATACGCTCGCCGGCGAAAACGGATGGTCCCCGCGGGTACTCCACGTGGACCACGGGCTGCGCGGGGCGGCCTCCACCGAAGATGCCGCCTGGGTGGAGGAATCAGCTGCCGGGCTCGGACTGCCCTGTGAGGTTCACCGCGCCGGGCTGGGCAACCTCCAGACGGGGATCGAGGAAGCGGCTCGGGAGGCGCGTTACCGATGGTTCGGCAGCGTGCTGGCGGCCGGCGGGCTGGATGCAATCGCCACGGGCCACACCCTGGACGACCAGGCGGAGACGGTGCTGGCCCGCCTGCTGCGCGGGGCATGGACCGGGGGGCTGGGCGGGATCTACCCGGTGGTGCGCGCGGCGGACCTGCCGGGGGCCTCGGCGGCGAGCCCGGGGGTGGTGGTGCGCCCCCTGCTC
>CAXUEU010000105.1:0-10989 GCA_964250195.1 uncultured Acidobacteriaceae bacterium | reverse complement strand
GGTCAAGATTCAGCAGGTGAACGAGATGCAGGCGCCGCCCAAGATCCCGAAAAAGATCCAGATGGTGGACTCGCCCCCGCCGCCGTCGAACGTGGTGATGGGCGCGGCCGGCTCCGGAGAGAGCGGTCCGGCGGGCTTGTTCGGCCCGGGTTCCGGTCCTGCGGTGGTGGTGGCCAAGCCCGCGGCTCCGAAGAAAGTCGCTATTTCCTCCGGCGTCGCCGCCGGCAACCTGATCTCGAAGCCCGAGCCGACCTACCCGGCGATCGCGAAAGCGGCACGCATCCAGGGCACGGTTGTCCTCTCGGCGACTATTTCGAAGACCGGCACTATCGAGCACCTGACCGTCGTGAGCGGCCCGCAGATGCTGGCGCAGTCGGCCATCGACGCGGTGAAGCAGTGGCGGTACAAGCCGTACCTGCTCAACGGCGAGCCGGTCGAGGTGCAGACCGCGGTCAATGTCACCTTCACCCTCGGCGGCTGAAGACGGCTCAACGGGTCACGGTCGGGGCAAGTTCCGAAATGGAACAAACTCGGCCAAAGTATCGCAGGCGGGAGCCGCAGGCAGTACCGGATTCCTGTATAACCACGGTTTAGCAGCACTTTTACCCCGCAGCACTTCCCCAGGAGGGATCTACCCAGTGATTCTCGCTCACCTCGCGCACTTGTCGGCACCGTCGGTTCTGGCCTTCTTCCAGGAGCAGGCGGCCCCCACGGTCGGCTTCTCCCCGACCGATCTCTGGAACAACATGGGCTGGCTGGCCCGCGGCGTCGTTTTCGTGCTGTTTATCATGTCCATCTGGTCGCTCGCGGTCATCATCGACCGCTACCTGTACTTCGCGGCTGCCCGCAAGCAGTCCCGTGAGTTCGCCCCCCGCGTCGCGGGCGCGTTGCGCGAGAATAAGCTCGACGAAGCCATCAAGGTCGCGGACCGCAACAAGAAATCGCACCTGGCCGAAGTGGTCACGGCCGGCCTCCAGGAGTTCCGCAACTACGGCGGCGGGCAGGTCACGGTCGAGCAGGTCGAGAGCTCGAAGCGCGCCCTCGAGCGCTCGGAAGCGATCGTGCACGCCAAGCTGAAGCGCGGTCTGGGCGGCCTAGCCACCATCGGGTCCACGGCTCCCTTCGTCGGGCTGTTCGGCACGGTCGCCGGCATTCTCAAGGCCTTCCAGGAGATCGCGGTGCAGAAGACCCCGGGCATCGGCGCGGTCGCCTCCGGTATCTCCGAAGCACTGGTCACCACGGCTTTTGGGCTGCTGGTCGCCATCCCCGCCGTCATGTGCTTCAACTACTTCACCAACAAGGTCGAAGCGTTCGACGTCGAGATGGACAACTCCTCTTCCGAGCTGGTCGACTACTTCCTCAAGCAGAACCGCCGCTAACCGCGGCCTGATTCCCGGCGGCTCAAAGTGAGCCGCCGGAAGAGACGGATACGGCACATGGCAATTGTCAAGCGGGACGAAGGACGCAAGGTCAACTCCAACATCAACGTCACCCCCATGGTCGACGTCATGCTGGTGCTGCTGATCATCTTCATGGTGATCACGCCCATGCTCACCAACAAAGTCAATGTAACGCTCGTGAACTCGAAGAACGCGATCACGATGGAGGATGCCAGCAAGGAAGACGCGGTCATCATCGCGGTCACGCGCGACAGCAAGGTGTACCTGGGCCAGAATCAGATTTCGCTCGATCAGTTAGGCGGGGCCGTGCGCGACCGGCTGCAGGACAAGACTACTAAGGTCGTCTACTTCCGCGCCGACTCCCGCTCGCACTACGGTGCCGTTGAAGATGCAATCGACTCCGTTCGCACGGCAGGCGTCGAGGAAGTCGGCCTCCTGACCGACCAGCACGGACCTCCGGGCGCGGCCGCCGGAGCCCTCTAGGCCCCACTCTCAGCTTACTTACGAATTGAGGAACTTATGGCTTTCGCAACAGGCGGCCCAGGCGGGCTCAATGCCGACATCAATGTAACCCCGCTCATCGATGTCCTTCTCGTTCTGCTGATCATCTTCATGGTGATCGTCCCGGTGACGCCGCATGGGCTCGATGCCATGGTACCGCAGCCGCCCAAGAACAAGACGGACCAGCCCAACGACAAGACCATCGTCGTGCAGGTGCTGGGCGGCGCTTCCGGGCCGCCGGCATACAAGATCAACGAAGATTCGGTCGGCATCCAGGAGCTCCAGGGCCGCCTGAGCCAGATCTACGCTGTTCGCGCGACGAAGATCATGTTCGTCAAGGGCGACCCGAATCTGAACTTCTCGAGCGTTGCCGCCGTCGTTGATATCGGCAAGGCCGTGGGCGTCGACCACATCGGGCTGATCACCCCCAAGATCGAGTCGGGCCAGTAGCTGTAGGCCCGCCTTCGGCCACCGTTGCGCCCCTCGGGTGTCGCGCGGTGGCCAAAATTGGTTACAATCGCACCGCAGACCCTGCTTTCCGTTCCCCCTGCGCAACAAGAAGGCCCGCCCTGCCGATCGAAGGAGATGAAAACTAGAATGAATCGAATCGCACGTGTTCCGGTGCTGGCCGCAGTCGCCCTGCTGGTCTTTTCCTCCGGGTGCAAGCGTTTGCAGGCTCGCGACCAGCTGGTGAAGGGCGTTCAGTCCTACAAGGCAGCCAAGTACGAAGACGCCATCAATCACTTCCAGAACGCGGTCAACCTCGACCCGTCCTACCCCGTAACGCGCATCTATCTCGCGACGGCCTACGCGCAGCAGGTCGTGCCCGACCTCGCGTCGCCCGAGAACCTGAAGAAGGCGGACCTGGCCATCGACAGTTACAAGAAGGTTCTCGAGCAGCACCCGGACAGCGTCACCGCCCTGAAGGGAATCGCCAGCCTCTACTTCAGCACCAACAAGATGGACTTGGCGAAGGAGTGGCAGCAGAAGGTCAGTCAGGCCGACCCCAAGGATCCGGAAGCGCCCTATACGATCGGGGTCATCGACTGGAAAGCCGCCTACAAGAATGCGGTCACGACCCTGGCCGCGGCCGGGATCAACGACGACGGCATGGGCAATCCGAAGATGCCGAAGCCGATCTGCGCCAAGCTCAAGGCGGATAACACCGCGCTCGTGGACAGCGGACTGGCTTCGCTCCATAAAGCCGTGGAGATTCGCCCGAACTACGACGATGCGATGTCCTATCTCAACCTGATGTATCGCCGCAAGGCCGACCTGGACTGCGGCGACGCCGCCGCGCAAAAGGCCGACGTCGCGCAGGCCGACAGCTGGCGCGACCAGGCGATGGGAGCCAGGAAGAAGAACGAGGCCGACAAGGAAAAAGCAGCCGGCGGCGGCATCGTTCTCGACAGCACCAAGTAAGCTCGGAAGTGAAAAGCCCCGGTATCCGCCGGGGCTTCTCTATGCGAGCCGTTCCGCACTTCCGGTCCGCCAGGATCGGTACGCCGCATCCAGCACCCGCTGGTTCACCAGGCCCTCACTGCCCGGGGCGCGGTATGCGCCCTTGCCCACCGCCGCTTCCGCGAACCCGTCCAGCATCCGCGAGAAAGCGTCCGCGTTCGAGACCGGCTGCTCCAAGAGAACTTGCCCGCCCTCCCGCAGCACCAGAGAGACCGGATGGTCCACCGTCATCGCGTCCTCGCACGTCAGCGAGCCTCGCTCGCCCACGATCTCGACCAGGGACCGATAAGCCGCGCGTGTCGTGACCGTGACGGTACCCATCGCGCCGCCGGTGAAGTCGAGCGCGACCACCGCGTGCGATTCGACCTCGCCGGACGCGGCATCCCGGTGCGCCAGCGTCGTGACCGCGGTCACCGGCTCGCCCAGCACGTAGCACAACGCATCGATGCAGTGGATCCCCACATCCCCGATTGGCCCGCCGAGCGCCAGCCCCGGATCGTTGATCCAGGCGCGGGGGCTGCGTCCGGCCTCATAGCAAAACTGGGCGTGCGCCAGCTGCGGCTTGCCGATCTTGCCTTCCGCGAGCCACCGCCGCATCAGGTCGATGGCGAGGTTGTAGCGCATGTTCTGCGCCACGCCGAACAAGACACCCGCCTCCGAAGCCGCCTCAAGCATCGCCTCCGCCTCGCCTACGTTCATCGCGAGCGGTTTCTCGCACAGAACGGGCTTGCCCGCCGCGAGGGCGAGCAGAACGTGCTCCTTGTGCAGAGCGTCCGGTGAGGCGACGAAGACCGCGTCGATCTCCGGCGAGGCGCAAAGCTCCCCGGCCGAGGCGAACACGCGCGGAATGCCGAACTTCTGCGCATCCGCGGCTGCCTTGGCCGGGTCGCGCCGCCACAGGCCGCCGAGCTCCGCCACGCGCGCGCCGCGGAACGCCGGCATCAGCCGCTTCGCGGCATGGTGGCCAAATCCTAGAATCCCGAATTGCATGGCCGCTCCTCTATTGGGGCCCCCGCTTGAAGGTGTCCTCGGCGTAGTAGTTTTCCACCCGCGCCTGGTCGCGCAGCACCTCCAGGTAGGCATTCTTCAGCAGCTGCGAGCGCGTTTCGCGCAGTTGCTGCCGGATGGACTGCTGTACCCTGGGGTCGTTCAGGTCGCGCTGCCCGGCGGCTTCCCTCGCCATGAGCCGGTAGATCGCATAGCCGACCGGCTTGCGCGTGTTCGGGTCCAGCAGCGGCAGCACATCGGTGATCTGCCCCGGCTTCAGCTTGCCTACCGCGTCGAAGACGGCTTGGTCGCCGCGCATCTGGGACTCCGGAAAGAAGCCCATGTCGCCTCCGCTCGAAGCGTTATCGGCCCGCTCGGAGAAGTTTGCAGCGAGCGTCCCGAAGTCCTCGCCGGCCTCCAGGCGGGTGTGCAGCATCTGGATTTTCTTGCGCGCCTCGGCGTCGTTGGAGGCCTTGGAATTTTGCAGGTTCCCGACAGAAGCATTGGGCACCTGCGATTGCGGCCCCGAGGTCACCACGATCTGCGCCAGGTGGTACTCGGGTTCGGGCAGGTTGTACTCCGCTTTGTGCGCGTTGTAGTAGGCCGAGATGTCCCCGTCCGTGATGTTGATTTTGGCATTGATCTCTTTGTTGAACAGCTTCTCGGTCGTCTTGGCCCTGCGGATGTCTCGCTTCAGGTCGTCGAGCGACAGGTGCTTGTCCGCGAGCCGCCGGTTGAACTCCTCCTGCGTGAACGGTGCTTTCATCTCGCCGATCTGCCCGTCCACCTCCTCGTCGCTCGCGACCAGGTTCAGCTTGCCCGCGCGCTGCGCCAGGATCTCTTCGTCGATCAGCTGGCGCACGATATTGAGCCGCACGATCCCCTCCTGTTCTTTCGAGGGCGGCTGCTGGTTCTCGGTCAGCGAATTTTGGTAGAGCGTGTCCACGTCGGCGGAGCGGATGGGCTTGCCGTTGACCTTGGCCAGAACGCCCGCGCTGCGCGCATGGCCGCAGCCCGCGAGAATCAGCGAGGCCGCGAGTATGAGCGTGACGAGCGAAGCAGGGAAGCGCGTGCCGGCCGCCATTTACTGCCCACCGCCTTGCGGAGCCGGTATCGGCAGCGTGTTCGGCGGCGGGGTGATGCCCTGCGCCCGGAGCGCCCGGTCGATAGCTGCCCACACATACGGAAGCGGCTGCGCGCCGGAGATCCGCTCGCCGTCGATGAACAGAGCGGGCGTCCCGTCTACCTTGAGTGCCTCGGCTTCCTTCGCGGAGGCTTTCACGGCGGACGCGTCCTGCCTGGCGACGCAGGCGTCGAGCTTCGCCGCGTCCAGCTTGCCGCGCGCGCCTTCTTCCCGCGCCAGCTTGTCGAGCACCGCACCGGACTTTGTGGCGTCCTTGTCCGGACCGCTCACGTCCTGCCCGTGCGTGTGGACGTAATCCACGTAATTCCAATAAGCCTTGTCGTCCTGCGAGCCCAGGCAGTTGGCGTCCACCGCCGCGTGGAGCGCCCAGGGATGGATTTCGACCAGCGGATCGTCCTTGTACACGACCTTGACCAGCCCCTTGTAGTGGTCGAGCGTCTCCGGGAACAGCTCGGCATGCATGCGCGCGCAGTACGGGCACTCGAGGTCGTCGAAGTTTATGATTTCCACCTTGGCGTCCTTGCTGCCCCGCACCGGGCGGCCGTCCACGGGGATGTCCAGGCCGGGTACGTGCGCCAGGTCGTACTTCGAGAACCGGGCCAGGGTCTTGCCGTCTTTCGAGAGCAGGAAATCCAGCGGCTGCTTCTGCTCGGGGTGGTCCGACGGGGCGAAATCCACGCGCACCGTGTCGAACCCTGGCACATCACTGGGGGTGCGCGCGCCGGGCGCGATGGTCCAATTAGGCGGCACGTTGAGCTGCGAGCGCACCTGGAGCTCGATGCGGCGCTCCTGCTGAGGCGTGAGGGCACCGGCGGCGGGTGTTTGCGCGCGGCAGCCGGCGATGGAAGCCAGGCAAAACGCGATCAGGGTAGAGGCATTGCGCGGACTGAGCAAGGAAATCAGAAACTTCTCCTGGGGCGACCCCTCGATTATCGCACCGAGCTCAGGCCTCCGGGTTCCGCACCGAGGGTGTTCCGAGCGGGAAATCGCGTGTGTTGTAGGTCACCAGCGTGCGGCCTGTCACGAGCGCGGAGGCGTAGATAACGGCGTCGGGGAGCTTCAGCTTGCTTCTTTTTCGGACAGCAATGGTTTCGTCCACAATCGCCTCGGTCAACTCGATCCGTTTGAACCGATTCAGCAGCTCACGAGTTTCCAGATCGTTGACCGGCGATGTTCCCGTGAGCACCTCCATCCAAGTCACGATGCTGATCGCAATCTTTTCAGGGCTTGCTTGTGTGATCAGTTCGGAAGCACTCGGGCGCGTCTTGTTCAGGATGTAGATCAAAACGTTTGTGTTAAGCAGGAGCGCGCCGCTTACCACTCGGCACGCAGCCTCTCCTGGTATGCCAGACCGTCCTCGACTCCACCGGGATTCGTTCTCGCCCAGAGACCGATGTAGGATGAAAGCGGTTTATCCTCGCCCGGAAATCGCTCGGAAACGACTTCTCGAAGCACCTGCTCGCAGCTCATCCCGGTTTTCTCGGCATGGGCGAGCAAAAGCTTCACCTGCGCGTCGGGAACATCGACCAGTATCTGCATAACCCTATTCTCCTACACAGCGGAGGCTTTCTCCAGCCGCTCCATTGCCTCCCGCGGCAGCCTGAGCTCCACCGCCCGGATCAGATCCTCCAGCTGCTCCACGCTCGTCGCGCTCGCGATCGGCGCGGTAACGCTCGGCCGCGCCATCAGCCAGGCCAATGCCACCTCCGTGGGCGTTCCCCCAATCTCCCGCGCCGTCTGCTCGAGCGCCGCCACCACCGCGAACCCGCGTTCGTTCGCGTACTGTCCGACTTTTTTCTCCCGCGCCCGGCCTTGTACATCGGCGGCCGAACGGTACTTGCCGGTCAGGAAGCCCGCCGCGAGCGAAAAGTACGGCACGCACCCGATGCCGAACCGCTCCACCACCGGCTCCAACTCGTCCTCGTACCCGGCGCGCTCCAGCAGGTTGTACTCCGGCTGCAGGCACTCGAAGCGCGGCAGCCCTCCACCCTCGGCCAGCTCCAGCGCCGCCCGCAAACGCTCCGCCGAGTAGTTCGAAGCGCCGATGGCCCGCACTTTGCCCTCCGCGATCAGCTCGCCCAGAGCCCCGAGCGTGTCCGCGAGCGGCGTCTCCGGGTCGTCCTTGTGCGTCTGATACAGATCGATCCGGTCCACGCCCAGCCGTTTGAGGGACGCCTCGACGGCCTGCCGCACGTACTCCGGGCGCAGCCCCGTGCGGCCCTCGCCCATGTCCATACCGAGCTTGGTCGCGAGCACCACCTGCTCCCGCTTGCCGCTTTGCCGCAGCCAGCGGCCCAGGATCGCTTCCGACTCGCCGCCCTCGTGGCCCGGCGCCCAGCGCGAGTAGACGTCGGCCGTGTCGATGAAGTTGAGCCCCGCCTCCACGAACCGGTCTAAAATCCGAAAAGACATCGCTTCGTCCGCCGTCCAGCCGAAGACGTTGCCGCCCAGCATCAGGGGCGACACCTGCAGCCCGGACCTGCCCAGCTCCCGCAGCTCCATCAGTAGCCTGCTTTCACGTACGCCCAGCCCTGTTCCTGTCTGCGTACCAGCTCCACGATGCCGAACGGGACCACGGTCACACCCGGCGCAAGGTCCGCCGCCGTCAGGTGCTGCGCTGCCATCGCGTTACGGCAGGCCACGAATCGCACATGCGGCGACGCCAGCTTGCGGATCAGGTCAGCTTCCGGGCCATTGCTCTTCATGAAGCCGACCCCCGGCCCGAACGCGAGCACCTCGACTTCCAGCGGCTCCGGCGCAAGGCCTGTCTCGAGCGCTTGTATGTTCCTCATCGCGAGCTGCCACTCCGCCGCGTCCGGTGAGGACACGGCGAAAAGGACGTGGTGCGCTTTTTCCTGCGCTTGAAGAAAACCGGACGGACCGATGGCGAGCAATCCCGCGAGCACGAGTGATTTCATAGGAGCTTGGACGTTGAAAAGGTGCTAAAAGACCCGCGAAACTCCGCGGAGCGACCCAGCCGAGCCCACCCCGGCCAGCGTAAACGAGAACAGGTACTGCGTGTCGTTGCGGATGTTGCCGAGCGAGTACTTGCGCCACTCCACCGACAAGCCGCAGCAGTCGCGGTTGTAGCCGGTTTGCGCGCCGAAGTACTGCGTCTGCCCCACCGTGAAATCGTAGCCGACGTTGGCTCCTGCGGAGACCCCGTGCTTCAACGGCGAGCCGTACACCCCGGCCAGCCGCAGCTGATTGAAGTTGACCAGGTTGCTCACCGCCGACGGCCCGGCGGGCAGCTCGTTGCGCGGGGTCAGGTTGTACAGGCGCGCGTCGGTGACGGAGAACGAGTAATCCTTCGCCTGGTAGGTCGCGAACAGGTTGCTCGACTGCAGGCGGCCCCGCCTGGTGTCGTAGTCCAGGTCCCATTCGAAGTCGGTTTTGGTCGTGGTCCGCGCCCGCAAACGCGAGATCACCGGCGAGCTGGTCTGCACCCCTTGTAAAAAAGCCACGCCCGTCAGGTCCAGCGTCGAGGCGAACACGTTGCGCTGCCCCGGCACGACCGCCCCGCCGAAGGTCGGGTTGTAGTAGTGCTGCTGCGCGAGCGTCCAGGTCAGGGCGTCGACCGCTTCCCCGCCGCAGACCGTCTTCGGCCCCAGCGCATCGTCGCCCTTGCAGGGCCTGGTGCCCGGCCGGCGCAGGTACAGGTGCTGGGTCAGCCCGTACTCCAGCTGGTTGGTGTCGGTCAAGGTGTCCACCACGTCGAAGCGCAGGGTGTTCCTGTAGCCATTCACGCCCGTCACGTAACGGTAGGTCACCGCCGGTTCAATGGTGTGCCGCAGCTGCGCTCCCCGGCCCAGCAGCCCCGCCCTGAAGTCCCTCTGGAGCATCGGCGGCGCGACCGCGACCTCGCTCACGAAGGCCGAGCGGTTCAGGCTCGCGCCGCCCTGCACCGGCGTGCTCCCGGGCGCGCCGGAAAGCCGGCTCTTACCGTAAAAGGTTTCGCGGAAGCCGGCCTCCGCGCGCAGGTGGAAGCCGCCCCCGGCGAGAGGCAGCGCCAGGTGCGGGTAGGCGTCCAGCCGAGGCACCGCCCGGCTGGTCTGGAAACCCGGCTCGGATCGTGAGAGCGCTGTGCCTGAGACCTCTCCCCCGACGAAAAACGGTGTCCGGGCTACCCGCCGATCCAGCCCGTCCACGCGCAGCTCCGGCACGTGCAGGATGCGGATTTCATCTCCGAAGGTCGCGCTGCGGAACAGCTGTAACCGCTCGAACCGGCCCGTGGCCGCGAGCCCGTTCCGCTGCCGGACGGCGTAAATCTCGCTGTTCACCTCGGAGTTGATCGCGGCCGAGTAGTTCTGCTCGAAGGCCGCCCGGTACACGTACGAGCTCAGGTATTCGCCGTCGGCGACCACGCGCGTGTGGGGGTCCAGCTGCCTCCGCGCGTTGAAGAATACATCCTGGCCGCCCTGGTTGAACGGCCCCTGCAGCCGGTCGAACAGAGCCCGGAAGTGCAGGGAAGCGAAGTTCTCCTCGCGGCCCCGGTAGCGCAGCTGCCCGAACGGCGCCCAGCCTCGGCGCGAGTAGTATTGCGTCCCGATCGTCGCGTCCGCGCTGCGCCCCAGAACCAGGTACAGCGACTCGCCCGCGATAAACCCGCGCTGCGTGTCGTTGCCGAAGATGGGCAGCAGAAACCCTGTCGTTCGCCGCTGCTGCTCGACCGGATGCGTGATGTATGGGAGGTACAGCACCGGCACGCGCAGGAGGCTGAAGGTGGTGTTGCGCGCGCTGGCCGTGCCGTTCTCGACCAGGATGGACCGCGCCAGCAGCTTCCAGTCCGGGTCCGGCAGGCGGCAGCTGGTCAAGGTTCCCCGCGTGACCCGGTAGCGGCCCGGCCCCAGCTGCCGCACCTCCTGCCCGGTCAGCGTGAACGGGTTGGGCGCGGTAAACACGAAGCGGTTGTGCGTCACGGACCGCACCCCGAGCGTCCCGGTCACGTCGTGGAACTCACCCGTGTGCCGGTCGAGGTTGAGCGTGCCGCGGTCGGCCAGGATGTGCTCGTCCGACGGGCCTCCGTCGACCGTGAGGTGCCCCCGCGCCTCCACCTGCTGCGTCGCGAGATCGTAGGCGACGTGGTCGGCTTCGAGGGTGTACGTCTTGTAACGGATCAGCACCGCGCCGTCCAGCGTGTACAGGTCGCCCGCCTTGGTCTGCCTGTCGGCCTCGATGTGGACCGGCGAGCCCCGGGGCGGCGCGGCGACGGGGACCGCGATCCCGGTGTCCGCGAGCTCCGGGGCATCGGGTGCCTCCGGCGGTTGGGGAGCCTCCGGCGGCGGCGCGGGCTGGGCTTCCTGGGGCTCCGCAGGGGTGGCAGGCGGCAGGGCAGGCACCGCGCCGGAGGGGCTGAACGCCGGGTCCGTATCCGGGGTCAGCGGTCCCTCGCCGAGCGCCCCCGGCAGCGCTTGCGGCGAGGGCCTGGACTGCGCTGCCTGGGGTAGCTCATTGGTCACCCCCCATGCGTGCGGGGCCGCGTGACACAGCAAAAAC
>CAXUEU010000104.1:0-11166 GCA_964250195.1 uncultured Acidobacteriaceae bacterium | reverse complement strand
GGCGCGGAGGCCTGAAGAGAAGCTTGCCACTCGGCGAAGTTCATGAGCCGTAAGATGCCGGAGCGGAATCCGGACCGAATCCGTCGGAGATTGCGTTATGATCGAAGACGAGGTGCTCCCGATGCGCTTGGCGCTCGATTTGCTGCCGGTGGGCGAGGCTGCGGTGATTGAGGATTTCACGCTCCCGGAAACGGTGGAGCACCACCTCATGCACATGGGCTTTTCGCCCGAGGCGCGGGTGGTCGCGGTGCGGCGCGCCCCGGCTGGGGATCCGACGGTGTACGCGGTCGACGGCATGGAAATCGCCCTGCGGCGGGAGACGGCGCGGGGAGTCCTGGTGAAGCGGGTGGGCCCGGACGCGCGGGTGAGCGCATGAGCTGCCACGCGACAGGGCTGGTCGACCTGCCCACCGCGCCGAGGGTCGCCGGGCAGTTGCGGACCGTGGCGCTGGTGGGGCCGCCGAACTCGGGCAAGAGCACGCTGTTCAACCGGCTCACGGGGCTGCGGCAGAAGGTGGCGAACTACCCCGGCGTAACCGTGGAGCAGCGGTACGGCCGGCTGGCGGGGATTCAGCGGCCCGACCTGACGCTGATCGATCTGCCGGGGATTTACTCGCTCGACTCCTACTCCGAAGACGCGCGGGTCGCGGTGGAGGTGCTGCGGGGGGAGATGCCGGGCTCGCCGCAGGTGGACGCGGTGCTGCTGGTGCTGGATTCGCTGCACCTCCAACGGCAGCTGATGCTGGCCGCCCCGGTGCTCGCGCTCAAGCTGCCGACGCTGGTGCTCTTGAACATGACCGATCTGATGGAGGAGCGCGGGGGCGCGGCGGACCCTCTGGCCTTGGCCCGGGAACTCGGGGTACCGGTGGCGAAGATCAGTGGCGCGCGCGGGATGGGCATCGAGGCGATCGGGCGGTTTCTCACCCAAAAGGACCAGAAAGACGCGCTCAGCGGTTCCACCCGGCTGGAACTGCCGGTGGTCGGCAATGCGCGCTCGTACCGGCAGTGGGCCACCGGCGTGAGCACGCGAACCCGCTACAAGGCCCCCCTGTCGCCGGAGTGGACGCGCAAGCTCGACGACGTGCTGCTGCATCGGGCGTGGGGGCCGCTGATCTTTCTCGCGGTCGTGATCGGGGTGTTCCAGATCGTATTTTCGGTCGGGCTGCCGTTCTCCGATTGGTCGCAGGACCTGTTGAACGGCATGGGGAACCGGATCGGACCGTTCATCCATCCCGCCTGGCTCTCTTCCCTGCTCATCGACGGAATCTGGAAGGGCGTCGCTTCGGTCCTGATCTTTCTGCCGCAGATTCTGCTGCTGTTCCTGTTCATCGGTCTGCTGGAGGACACGGGCTATCTGGCGCGGGCGGCCCTGATCGCGGACCGGGTGATGCGGGCGATCGGACTGAACGGCAAGGCCTTTATCCCGCTGCTCTCGGCGTATGCGTGCGCGGTGCCGGCGATCATGGCGACGCGCACCATCGAGAACAAGCGCGACCGGTTCGCGACGATCCTGGTCGCGCCGTTCATGACCTGCTCGGCGCGCCTGCCGGTCTACCTGCTGATGATCGCGGCGTTCGTGCCGAACAAGCATCTGTTGGGCGACTTCTTCGGCTTGCAGGCCGCGGTGATGCTGGGGCTCTATGCGCTTGGCTTCCTGGCGGCGCTGATGACGGCGCGGCTGCTCAAATCTTCAATTTTGAAAGCGTCCTCGGCACCGTTCATTCTGGAGCTGCCGCAGTACCGGACCCCGACCTGGCACCAGATCGGGCACAGGTTGGTGGACAGGGGAGCGGTTTTCCTCAAACAGGCGGGTACGATCATTCTCGCCGTGACCGTGGCACTGTGGGTGCTCAGCCATGTGCCCCTGCACTTCGGACAGGACGGCATGACGCTGCCGACGCTGGCACACTCGGTGATCGGGACGCTGGGCCGGTGGATCGAGCCGGCGATTGCGCCGCTGGGCTTCAACTGGAAGATCGGGATCGGGCTTTTGTCGTCGATCATCGCGCGGGAAGTCATTGTCGGCACCCTGGGGACGCTGTACGGGATGGACCCGGAAACGCATCAGCTGGGTTTGCAGCAGGCGTTGCACGCGGACCTGACGCTGGGCGGGGCGATGGCGCTGGTGGTGTTTTTCGCGTTCGCGATGCAGTGCTTCTCGACTCTGACGGTGGTGCGGCGTGAGACCAACAGCTGGAAGTGGCCGGCGCTGCAGTTCGCCTACATGACGGTGCTGGCGTATGGTGCGGCGTTCGTGACGAACGTGGTGGTTTCGCGGTTTTTCGCTTAAGGGCTTGAAACCGCCTGCTGCGCCATCCCGGAACTGGCGAGCGGCCCGCGGTCCCTTCGGGACGTGTTTTTTTGAAGCTGCGTTAGCATAGAGGAAGCAGGGTTGTACAGCGGCCCCGCGCCAAATTAGAAATCAAGCGTCTGCGGCGGTTTGCGCGGGCGCATGTCTGTGAGAGAGAACGCGAAGATGATTTCAGTCAGCGGTGTGAGCATGCGGTACGGCTCGAAGGTCCTGTTCGAAGATGTCTCGACCCAGTTCATTCCCGGGCGGCGCTACGGCCTGACCGGGCCGAATGGGGCGGGTAAGTCGACCTTCATGAAGGTATTGACGGGCGAGCTCGACGCGCAGAAGGGGACGGTGGTGCGCCCGCGCAAGTTCGGCGTACTGCGGCAGGACCAGTACGCCTTTGACGCTTTCCGGGTCATTGATACGGTCATCATGGGCAACAAGGGCCTGTGGGCGGCACTCGAGGAGCGGGACCGGATCTATGACAAGGCCGAGCTGACGGATGAGGACGGCATGCGCCTGGGCGAGCTCGAGGGCATTGTCGGCGAGGAAGACGGCTACTCGGCCGAGTCCGACGCGGCCATCCTGCTCCAGGGACTCGACGTCGCGGACGACCTTCACGAGCGCAAGATGAGCGAGATCCAGGGCGGGGAGAAAGTCCGGGTGCTGCTGGCCCAAGCGCTGTTCGGCAATCCGCAGGCGCTGCTGCTGGACGAGCCGACGAACTACCTCGACCTGGAATCGGTGCAGTGGCTACAGGAGTTCCTGCTCAAGTTCGAAGGCACCTTAATCACCATCTCCCACGACCGGCACTTCTTGAATGCTGTGTGTACGCACATCGCGGACATCGACTACCAGACGATCATCACCTACACGGGCGGCTACGACGACATGGTCGCGGCCAAGACGCAGGTGCGGTCGCAGCTCGAAAGCGCGAACGAGCAGCGCGAGAAGAAGATCGCCCAGCTGAACGAGTTCATCGCTCGGTTCGCGGCGGGTACGCGGTCGAGCCAGGTGACGAGCCGGAAGAAGGAAGTAGAGCGGCTGCAGACCAGCGAGCTGGCCCGGTCGAACATTCAGCGACCGTACCTGCGCTTCGAGCAGAACCGTCCGAGCGGCAAGCAGACCATCGAGATCGAAGGCGTGCGGAAGAGCTACGACGGCGAGGGCGCGGTCAAACCGTTTACGGCGACCGTAATGCGCGGCGAGAAAGTATGCCTGATGGGGCGCAACGGGCAGGGCAAGACGACCCTGCTCAAAAGCTTGCTGGCCGGACTGCCGGAGCTCGAGCCCAGCTTCACGGTGGACGGCGGCGCGGTGAAGTGGGGGCACGAGGCGCAGATCGGCTACTTCCCCCAGGACCACACGGGCGCGATCGACCACGGCACCACGGTGTTCGAGTGGCTGTACCGCTGGGACACGAAGAAGACCAAGGAAGAGATTCGGGGCCTGCTGGGCCAGATGCTGTTCTCGGGCGAGGAGGGGCTGAAGAAGACCGACGCGCTCTCGGGCGGCGAGGCGGCGCGGCTCTTGTTCTGCAAGCTGATGCTGCTCAAGCCGAATGTCCTTATCCTCGACGAGCCGACCAACCACCTGGATCTGGAAGCGATCAATGCGCTCAACACTTCCTTGCAGAAATACGAAGGGACCGTCCTGCTGGTGACGCACGACCGCGACCTGATCGACGACGTGGGCACGCGCATCTGGCGGTTCGAGCACGGCAAAATCGAGGACCACAAGGGGCCGTATGCCGAGATCGCGGAGGCGGCGAGCATGGCGGCTTCGCGGTGATAACAGTAGCTGAACATAGGTCGATCTGCCCGTTTTCGGTTGGCGAAGAGGTGTACTATCGACCCACTCAGAGGGGAGTCGACTTAAGCGTGATGGCATCCGCGAGTGGCAGGCTGGTGCCCGGACGCAAGTACTCGATCCAAGGCATACGAAGTGACGAGTACCTGGTAGTTCTTGGGTATGAGCATCCCGGCGGAGGGCTGCATTGGTCGGAGTTCGATCGAAAGTAGTGCCGTTATACTCAGCTCAGCGAGGCCGCCCGAAAGCATTTCGAGGCGGCTCAATCAAGAACGGAAGGAGACATTATGGATTGGACAGGGTGCAGTGTGGTGGAGCGTGTCGAAGGCCGATGCGGCGGGCGACCAACCCTTGTAGGAACGCGCGTATGGCCGGAAATTTTTATGGAGCACGCCGCGTTTGGCTACAGTGCGGAAGAAATGCATGACCTGTTTCCTACGGCCAGCCTCGTGCAGATTCGGGAAGTGCTCGCGTTCGCGCAGAGAAAGCAATCAGCGGCGTGAAGGTCCTGCTCGATGAGAATATGCCGCACCCGTTGCGCTTCGAGCTTGCCGGCCACGAGGTGGTCACAACAGACCACCAGGGCTGGAAATCGGTGCGAACCGGCAATCTGCTCGGCAAGGCAGAAGCAGCCGGATTTCAAGTAATCGTAACCGCCGATCAAAGCATGTCTTATCAGCAGAACATGGCAGGCTGCTCGCTGGGCTTGGTTGTACTGAGTACACCAAATTGGCCGCAGGTTCGATCGAAGACTGCTGCTATCGCCGATTCGGTCGCGCAATGCCTGCCGGGTTCGATTCTTTACATAGAGATATAAAAGGCTGCTTTGCTTATTCTGAACGCACAAAAGATCACCAAACGCTTCGGCGCGCAGCCGCTGTTCCGCGAGATCTCGCTCACCGTCAACGACGGGGACCGGCTCGCGCTGATCGGCCCGAACGGGGCGGGCAAGTCGACGCTGCTCAAGATCCTCGCCGGCGACATCGACCCCGATACAGGCGAGGTGAGCCTGCGCAAGCGGGCGCGCGTCAGCTACATCGCGCAGGAGTCGGCCTTCCCTGCCGGGGCCACGGTGCGCGCCGTGCTTGAGAGCGCGCTGGAGCGGGCCGCGGTACCCGGCAACGAGCGGGAGCAGCGGGTGCGGGAGGCCTTCGGGCGGACCGGGTTCGCCTCGCTCGACGATGAAGCGGGGGCGTACTCGGGCGGCTGGCGTAAGCGGCTGGCGATCGCGGAGGCGGCGATCCAGCAGCCGGACATTCTGCTGCTCGACGAGCCGACGAACCACCTGGATCTGGCGGGGATCGAGTGGCTGGAGGAGATGCTGCGCCAGGCCGCGTTCGCCTCCATCGTGGTTTCGCACGACCGCTACTTTCTGGAAGGCGTCGCGAACGAAACAGCCGAGCTGAGCCGGGCGTACCCGGACGGCATGCTGCGGTTCGCCGGGCCGTACTCGACCTTTCTCGAAAAAAAGCAGGAGTATCTGGCCGCCGAAGGCAAGCGGCAGGAGTCGCTCGAGAACCGGGTCCGGATCGAGACCGAATGGCTGCGGCGCGGGCCGAAAGCACGGACGACCAAATCCAAGGCGCGCATCGACAACGCGAACGCGTTGATCGGCGAGCTGCAGGGCATGCGGACCCGCGCCTCGGGCGGCACAGCCGGGATCGATTTTTCGGCGACCGACCGCAAAACCAAGCGGCTGGTGATCATCGACGGGCTGCGCTACGGCTACGAGGGTCGAACGCTGTTCAAGGACCTGAGCTTCGCCGTCACGGCGGGGATGCGGGTCGGCCTGGTGGGCCCGAACGGCGCGGGCAAGACGACACTACTGCGCCTCGTTTCGGGGGAGCTGACGCCGCAGGAGGGCGAGGTAGCGCGGGCGAATGCCCTGCGCGTCGTGTACTTCGAGCAGAACCGCTACATCGACGGCTCGCTGACACTCCGGCGCGCGCTTTCGCCGGACTCGGACTCGGTGGTCTACAACGGCAAGGTGCTGCACGTGGCGAGCTGGGCCAACCGCTTCCTGTTTACCGGCGAGCAGCTTAACCAGCCGGTGGACCGGCTCTCGGGCGGCGAGCGGGCCCGGGTGCTGATCGCGCGGTTGATGCTGGAGCCGGCGGATCTGCTGCTGCTTGACGAGCCGACGAACGACCTGGATATCCCGACGCTCGAAATCCTGGAGGAGGCGCTGCTCGAGTACCCGGGCGCGCTGATGCTGGTCACGCATGACCGCTACATGCTGGACCGTGTCTCGAACGTGGTGCTGGGGCTCGACGGCGAGGGCAACGCGGGCTCCTTTGCCGACTACGGCCAGTGGGAAGAGTGGCAGCGCGCCAACCGCGTCACGGGCCGGAGCGGGGCAGCGACCCCAGCTCCGACCAACGGCAACGGCGCGGGCAAAAAGAAAAAGCTCTCCTACATGGAGCAGCGCGAGTGGGACGGGATGGAAGCGCAAATCGAGGCGGCCGAGGCCCTTTTGGCGGAAAAGCACGCGGGGGTCGACGACCCCCGCGTCGCAACCGACGCGGACGCTCTGAATGCGGCCCTGGCTGCCGCGGCCGAAGCGCAGGAGATGCTGGACCGCCTCTACGAGCGCTGGGGCGAGTTGGGCGCGAAACAGGAGTGAGCCCCGTCTTGAGGGGCAATGCCGACCGAATAGGGGGAGCCGGTCTGGTATAGTTCAGAGAGTCGCGGTGAACACCCCCGCGGCTCCTGTGTTCGGCGCCATGGTGTAACCGGTTAACACGTCGCCCTCTCAAGGCGAAGAGTTCGGGTTCGATCCCCGATGGCGCTACCAAACCTTCTACAAGCGACGATCGAAGCAGGCGGCGTGGATCACCATCACGAGCGCGAGTCCTGCGCTGAGGCCGATCAGGGGCCAGGCCGAGGCGGGGATTCCGAGTTCCTTGGGGACGGGGCGGGCGCTTTGTGAGCTCATACCGGCGATGATACCGCCGAGCGGGCGGGTCTGCGTGGGAATGCAGGAAAGCGGTTTCGATCCGCGAGGGCCAACCCCGTTCACCGCAGGGTGCCTCTTACCAGCCGGAAGGAGTCTCACACCATGAACGACGACAAGATCAAGGGAGCGTTTCAAAAGATCGGCGGGCACGTGGAGGAAGCGGCGGGCGCGCTGGTCGGCGACCACGACCTGAAGGATGCCGGGCGCGAGGACCAGATCAAGGGCGGCGCGCGCGAGGCCTGGGGCAGCGTCAAGGACGCGGGCAATGCGCTGATCGACAAGGCCAAGGCCGCGAAGTACGATGCCGAGGCGAAATCGGACCGGGCGGACGCATTCGATCGGGAGCACGATACGACGGGCAGGCTCTGAGAGCTGAAAGTCAACAGGGCAAAAAGGCGGGCTCCTGAGGAGCCCGCCTTTTTGCTTAAGCCGCGGCCTGGAGCGGGGGGAGCTCCGACCGGTAGCGGAGCATGAGCCAGACGAGCTTGCGGGCGGCCCAGTAGCGGGGCACGTACGCCGCAGGCGCGGACAGGCAGCGGAACAGCCAGCCGAGCCCGGTCCTGTCGGCCCAGGTGGGGATATGGACCTGATCGCCGGACAGAAAGGCGATGGCCGCGCCGATGCAGTGGATCGCGGGCAGGTAGCCGAGCCGGCGCTTGAGGTAGAGTCCGAGACGCTCCTGCGTGCCGCCGCCGACCGTGACCACGACATGCTTGTAGCGATGGGCGCGCATCTTGGCGAGCAGCGCTTCGTCCTCAATCTCGCCCTTGTACATCGGCGCCATGTAGATGTCGCGCTCGTCGATCGCGATGCCGATGCCGGCGAGCCAATCGAGGTTGGTGCGGGCGCTCTTGGGGCTGGCCATGATCCAAAGGGTGTTGCCGGGTTTGCGCACGTCGGGCTCTTCCAGCAGCTCCTTCAGGTATTCGAGGCCGGAGACGCGAGGAACGCGGTGCGAGCTGATCAGATTCCAGATCAGCACCATGAAGGCGCTGTCGGTAATTGCGAGGTCGGCGTGGAGCAGGGCCTCGCGGTAGTCCGGATTGGTGGGCAGGTCCTTGAGGGCGGGTGCGGCCGGAACGACGAGCAGGCCGCCATCGCGCATGCGGTCGATGGTCTCGCGCGCGGTGCCGAGGAAGAAGTCGACGCCGAGGATGCGCTGAGTGTCCGCGTGGGCGGTGGGAGCGGCTTCAGTCGTTACCATGGGAACCTTTCCATCGGGGTAGTTCTGTCGCATAGTGAGTGTATCGGCGGATTGCAGCCGGGCATGAGTCTGCCGCGAATGTTCCCGTGGATAGATGCGCTTCGCAGGCTTGAGGAGACCGCACTGCCGAAAACCGAAATCCCGGCCGCTAGATCCCGAGCCGCTTGACCTCGTCGTTGTAGTACTTGCGGTACAGGATGTTCCACTCCTGGGTGCCTTCGAGGATGATCTTGCGCTGGGAGCTGATCTTGAGCCGGGCGGCCTGGTCGATGCGCATCTCCTCGGCGAGCAGGGTCTGCAGGTAGTTGCGGGCTTCCTTGCGGATGGTGTCGCGGTCTTCCTGGAACTCGACCTCGTCGATGGCCGCGAGGGTGTCGGCGACGGCGTGAGCCAGCTTGTTGACCTTGTCGGGCGAAATCCTCACAAGATCACCTTGTACTTCCGGACAAGCTGCTGCTTGACCTTCTTGAACATCTCGCCGTACTCGGCCCCTGAACGGCGCATGTCTTCCTGGATCTGCTCGAGGATGACGCGGACTTCGTCGTTGATTCGGTCCTCGAGCGAAAGCTCGTCGAGGATGGCGGCGGTGACGCGCTCTTCGGCGGCCCGGAACTGAGCGGTTTTGATCAGCTTTGCGTCGACCAGGTGCTGGACGGTCTTGCGTCCGAGATAGCCGACGTATTCACGGGAAAATATCATGTGTTGGAGGCGAGTCTAGCATACGGGCCGCCCTCGGAAGCGCCCGAAAACGGGCTCGCGCACGGGCGGGGAACCTGCGAAAATAGCGTCCATGGCGACGGATAACCTGCACGGGCTGAAGGACGACATGGTGGCTTTCCTGACGGGCCACGGGCTGCGGCAGTTCCCAGGGTACGTGGGCGACGACGTGCCCACGGTGCTTTGGGAGGACGACGAAGACCCGGACGGCTGGAAACGGCTGGTGGAAACGGCAAAGGCGGCGGGGGTCCCGTTCTTGACGCTGAGCGACGTTCGGATCACCAAGGACGAGCTGGACGGGATGCTGGAGCAGCTGCGCGAGCAGAACTTTCCCGACGAGGAAGCCCCGGAGTTCGACGAGGTGGCCTCGTTGCGTCGGTACGCGGGCAAGGTCGGATTCGTGCAGCTCGGGTTCGTGCACCAGGGCGTGGCGTTCGTGCACGAGACCTCGACCGAGTGGTACGAGCGATACGAGGAACTGCTGGAGGCGATGGACGCGTACGGGATGGGGCCGGTGGCGTTCGACGAGGACGAGGACGCCTGAGCCCTGTCGCCGAGAAGAGATGGCTGCTGCCCGACGCCGAACCGGGCCTCGCCGGGGAGCTGGCGCGGGGGCTGCTGATTCCGCTCGCCGCGGCGGAGCTGCTCACCGGGCGCGGCATCCGGACGGTCGAGGACGGCCGGGCGTTCCTGCACCCGCATGTGGGGCAGCTCCACGACCCGCTGACCATGCACGGCATGGCGGAGTCGGTCGCGCGTTTGCGAACGGCAGTCGCCGCGCGTGAGCCCATCCTTATCTATGGCGACTACGACGTCGACGGAACCACGGCGGTGGTGCTGCTCAAGACGGCGATCGAGCGGCTGGGCGGGGTAGCGCGGTTCCATGTTCCGCACCGCCTGCGCGAGGGCTACGGCATGCAGCGCGAGGTACTCGAGCGGGCTGCCGCCGAGGGCGTACGGCTGGTGGTGAGCGTGGACACGGGCATCCGGGCCTTCGCGGCAGCCGAGGCGGCCGAAGCGCTTGGCCTGGACCTGATCGTGACCGACCACCACCTGCCGGACGGTGCCCTGCCCCGCGCGCTCGCGGTGCTGAACCCGAACCAGCCCGGGTGCGGCTACGCGTGCAAGGGTCTGTGCGGGGCGGGGGTAGCCTTCAAGCTGTCCCAGGCTTTGCTGGAAGCGCACGCGACCGACGAAGACGGGCGCAGCCGTTTGCGGAACAAGGTGTTGCCGTCGTTTTTGAAGATGCTGGCCATCGCAACAGTGGCCGACGCGGTCCCGCTGACGGGGGAGAACCGGGCGATCGTCGCTCTGGGCCTGGCCGCTCTGCGGGAGCCGGCGAGTCCCGGGCTGCGGGCGCTGATGAGGGCGGCGCAGCTGGACCCGCAAAAGAGACGATTGAGCGCGATGGACGTGGGTTTCCGCCTGGGGCCGAGGATCAACGCCGCGGGGCGGATGGATATCGCGAGCGAGGTGGTGGAGCTGTTCACAACGCGCGACCGCGCCCGGGCGGACGAGCTGGCCGCCAAGCTGGACCGTCTGAACACCGACCGGCGCGAGACCGAGGCGGGTGCCCTCAAGGCGGTGCTGCTGCGGGCGGCCGAACCCGAGTTCGCGGGAGCGCGCTGCCTGGTGGTGGACGGCGAAGGCTGGCACCGGGGTGTGATCGGGATCCTGGCCTCGCGGGTGGTGGAGGCGGCGGGCAAGCCCGCGGTGGTGATCGCGGTAGAAAGTGATGAAGCGCACGGTTCCGGCCGCTCGGTCGAGGGCTTCCACCTTCTCCAAGCGCTCGAAAGCTGCGCGGAGCTGTTCACGCGGTTCGGCGGGCACGCGCACGCCGTAGGGTTTTCGCTGCCGGCCTCCCGCGTCGGGGAGCTGCGGAAGCGCCTGGTGGCGTACGCCGCGGAGCACGTCGGGGACGAGCTGCTCGTGCCGCCGGTGCGGTGCGACGGAGAGCTGGACCTGGAACACGTGACCCCGGCCCTGTACCGGGCGGTGCGGATGATGGAGCCGTTCGGCATGGACAACCCGGAGCCCTCGTTCGCGGCGTACGGGGTTGCGCTCGAAGCGGAGCCGCGCTACATGAAAGAGCGCCACGCGAAGCTGCAGCTGCGGCAGGGCGCGGCGCGGCTTCAGGCGCTGGGCTGGGGCTGGGCGGAGCGTTTGCAGGGGATGGGGTTGGGCG
>CAXUEU010000103.1:0-11180 GCA_964250195.1 uncultured Acidobacteriaceae bacterium | reverse complement strand
GTCCAGGAGGCGGCGACGCTTGGAAACCAGCATGAGCAGGCCGCGGCGCGAGCTGTGGTCTTTGGCGTGCGTGTTGAAGTGTTGGGTCAGCTCACCGATGCGCTCGCTCAAAATGGCGATCTGCACCTCGGGGCTTCCGGTATCGCTCTCGTGGGTACGAAAGCGGGAGATGATGTCGGTTTTCTTGGCGGCTGCCAGCACGGCGATCCTGTGCTCCTCACGTGTTTTGGGTATATCCACTGCCCTGAGTGTATGACGCGAGGATACCACGCGGGTCCCGCATCTGACTCCCCATGGGCCTGAGGAGAGTGGACGGGCGGGAAAAGGTGACCGGTACGGCTCTTTACGCGGGCGATGTGCGGGTGCCGGGCATGGCGCATGCCGCCCTGGTTCAGGCACCGCTGGGGCCCGCGCGGGTGCTTGCCATACACACGGAAGCAGCCCGGCAAACCGCGGGCGTGCTCGCCGTGTACACGGACGCGCAGTTCGCGCCGGGGCTGCCAACGATCCAACCCCCGCCCGAGCAGTTCACCGCCGACTTCCCCGCCGAGCGCCGGGCCCCTTTGGCTGATAACGTCATTCACTACGCCGGGCAGCACGTAGCCCTCGTCGTCGCCGAAACCCAAGAGCAGGCACTCGAAGCCGCGGCGCTGGTCTGTGTCGAATACGGGCCGGTCGAGCACGGGTCGGTCGCGTCCGCCGAGCTCGCCCTGCGCGCGGGCATCCCCGGAACCTACCGAGCCGAGCACTTCGCCACCAACACCGAGGAGCCGCTGAACACCACGCGCGGGCTCAGGCCGCAGCGGGCTTTTGTGCGCGCCGCCGCGGCCTTTCACACGCCGGTGGTGCACCACAACCCCATGGAGCCTTCCGCCGTCGTCGCCCTCTGGGAGGGCGGCCGGCTTACCCTTCACGACTCCACCCGCTGGGTTCAGGGCTCGCGGCGCGTGTTGGCCCACATGCTTTCCGTCCCAGATGAGGATGTCCGCGTGCTCGCGCCGTTTTTGGGCGGCGCGTTCGGGTCCAAGGGCTTCATCTGGCAGCATGAGGCGCTGGCCGCGCAAGCCGCCCGCGCGCTCGCGAGGCCGGTCAAGCTCGTGCTCACGCGGCAGCAAATGTTCACCTCCACCGGACACCGGTCCGAGACGCTCCAACAAGTCTCGCTCCAGGCCGGCGAGGACGGCGCGCTCACCGGCGTCGAGCACCATACGCTCAGCGAAACCTCCCCGGTCGCTCACTTCGTCGAGCCCTGCGGGCTCACCTCCGCCAGCCTGTACCGGACGCCCTACGCCGCGATCACGCACCAAGTCGCGCCTCTGCACAGGGCCGGCCCCTGCTTCATGCGCGCGCCCGGCGAAGCCTCCGGCATGTTCGCGCTTGAAACCTCGATGGACGAGCTCGCCTCCCGGCTTGCGCTCGATCCGCTCGAGCTGCGCCGAAGAAACGAGGCCGAGCGCGACCTTCAGCAGGACCGGCAATGGTCCAGCCGCAATCTCCCGGCCTGCTGCGCGCGCGGGGCGGAGCTGTTCGGCTGGGGCGACCGAGACCCGCGGCCCGGATCGATGCGAAGAGGCGGGCAAAGCCTCGGCTGGGGCATGGCAAGCGCCGCTTACCCGGCCCGCCGCTCGGAGGCCGGTGCCCGGGGCAGCCTCCTCCCGGACGGCACGGCCGTGTTCTCGACCTCGACTCAGGCCATCGGCACCGGGATCGCGACCATTCTCCGCCAGGTTGCGGCGGACGCCTTGAGTTGGCCGCCCGACCGGGTTCGGATCGAGATCGGCGACTCCGCCCTGCCGGAAGCGCCGGTCACCGGGGCCTCGCAAACCACCGCCACAGTCGCCCCGGCGGTCCAGGCCGCCGCCCTCGCGCTGCGGCAAGCCCTCCACGCCGAAGCCGTCCGTGTCCTTGGCCCCGTTCACACCCGGCGCGAAGGCGTCTTCACCGCGGACGGACGGGAACTCTCCGCCGTCGACCTGCTCGCCGGACGCACCTTGACCCGCGAGGCCCATGTGGAGTTCCCGCCGGACAAGAAAAAACAGCGCACCTGGCACTCCTTCGGCGCGCACTTCTGCGAGGTTGCGTGGGACCCTGCCGCACTCGAACTGAAAGTCCTGCGCTGGGTCACGGTCGTGGATGCCGGCCGCATCCTCAACCCCGTTACCGCCCGTTCACAAATCTCAGGCGGCGTCCTGTTCGCGCTCGGCCAGGCACTGATGGAGGCCGCTCACTACGACCCGCGCACCGGCGGCCCCGTCAACCCGAATCTGGCCGAGTACCACCTGATGACCTGCGCGGACACACCGGAGTTCACGATCGAGTTTCTGGAGCACCCCGACCACGCCTTCAACCCGCTCGGCGCGCGCGGCTTGGGCGAGCTCGGCGTAACCGGCGCGAACGCCGCGCTCGCCAATGCGATCCATCACGCAACCGGCGCGCGCTTCCACTCGCTGCCTATCACGCCTGACCGCATCCTGCTCGGGGTATGAGAAAGGCCGAAAAGGTCAGAACAGCTGGAAGTTGACCTCGATGTTGATCTCGACCGGCACCGGCTTGCCACCGGCCATGGCGGGCTTGAACTTGTACTGCCGCACTGCTTCGAGCGCTTTCTCATCCAGCCCGAGCCCAAGGTGCCGGACCACGCGGATGCGCTGCGGCTGGCCCTGCGCATCGACAATGATCGACAGCACCACCACGCCCTGGTACTTCTGTCGGCGCGCCTCGTCCGAGAACTCCGGATCGACCGAGTAGATCAACTTCGGCGAGGAGACGCCGCCGCCCGGTTTGTACACGCCGCCGCCGGTGCCGCCGACCTCGCCCGGCCCCATACCATTGCCCGAGCCGATGCCCCGCCCGCCGCCATGCCCGGTGCCGATCCCCGACCCGCCGCCGTTGCCGGCGGAGAGCGTCGCGTTCGGCGCCTGCGGGATGCCCACATTCGGCAGGTTGGTGTCGGGCATCTTCATGTCCGGCATCTTGATCGCCGCGGGCACCGCCAGCTTCGGATGGTCTACCTGCAGAATCTGCGGCGGCGTTACCGGGTCCTTCTTGAACTCAGGCAGCTTGCCCTTGGTCGGCGGCACGATCTCGTGGTTGCCGCCGCCCCCGCCGCCGCCAGCGACTTTCGGCGCGGGCGCTTTCGGCAGGTAGGCCGAAATGTCGAGCGGCACGATCGCGGCCTGCTTGACCAGTACCGGCTGCTTCTTGGGCCACAGAAAAATCAGCAGCGTCAGCGCGACGTAAAACAGGATCGCCGCCGCGCTCGACCAGGGGGAGCGTTTCTCGGCGAACGGGTCCAGCACCGCCACCGGCTGCGAGGTGAGCTCGAGCGGCGGCAGCTTCTTCGGGCTGAAAGTATCGCGAAGGTTGCCGACCAGCGACTCCCAAATGCTGCCCTCGGCACCGACGGGCATCAGTTCGGTATGGTCGAGCGGCCGCCTGGCGGTTTCCTGCACTTCTTCAGGGGGGGTCAAGAGCTCGTTGCTCATCGTGTACGTATCCGTATGGGTGGGATGCCGGGCCGCGTCGCTGCTCCGATTATCGCGCGTTCGGGGCTGTTTCGTCGCGCGCACGGACGGATGGCAGCCTTGAGAGTAGACGCGTCGCGGCGGCGGAAAGTCGCGCCGCCCGAAAGGGGGACGGTACAATCGAGGTGTGAACCGGAGGCCCGCTTTTGGCCTCATGGAAGGACCGCGCCGCCTCCGCATGGCTGAAAACCCCACTCCCGAGCTCAAAAAGACTCTCACGCTGCCGGAAACCGCCTTCCCCATGAAGGCGAACCTGCCCCAGAATGAGCCCGCGCGGCTCCGCCGGTGGGCGGAAATGGACCTGTACGGGCGCATCCGCGAGGCCCGGCGCGGGGCCAAGAAGTACATCCTGCACGACGGGCCGCCCTACGCGAACGGCCCCATCCACCTGGGTCACGCGCTCAACAAGTGCCTGAAGGATTTTGTCGTCAAATCGAAAACCATGGCGGGCTACGATGCCCCTTACGTCCCGGGATGGGACTGCCATGGGCTGCCGATCGAGATCAAGGTGGACGAGCAGCTGGGCCGGCGCAAGCTCGAGCTGCCGGCGGGCGAGTTCCTGGAAGCCTGCCGGGCTTACGCGCGAAAGTACGTGGACCTGCAAAGCGCGCAGTTCCAGCGGCTGGGGGTGTTCGGCCAATGGGACAAGCCGTACCTGACCATGGCCCGCGAGTATGAAGCCGCCACGCTCGCCACCTTTTACAAGTTCTTCGAGCGCGGCTTCGTCTACCGGGGCCTCAAGCCGGTGTACTGGTGCATCCACGACCGCACCGCTCTGGCCGACGCGGAGATCGAGTACCACATGCACACCTCGCCGAGCGTGTACGTGCGCTACCGGCTCCTGTCTTCGCTGCCCGGGCTGCCCGCCGAAAAAGTGTGGGCCGTCATCTGGACCACCACCCCCTGGACCCTGCCCGCCTCGCTCGCGATCGCCTTCAATCCGGAGTTGGAATACGCGGCGGTGCGCACGACTTCGGGCGACACGTACATCGTCGCCGCCGCGCTGGCGGAGAGCGTGCGCGAAGCCTGCGCGCTGGGCGAGCTGGTGGAGGTCGCCCGCTTCCCCGGGTCGGTTCTCGACCGCGCGACCTTCCGGCACCCATTTCTCGACCGTGAAATTCTGGGCGTATTGGCCGACTACGTCACCGTCGACCAAGGCACCGGCGCGGTCCACACCGCGCCCGCTCACGGCGCGGACGACTTCCAGACCGGGGTCCGCTACGGGCTTTCCGCCGAGTGCAACGTGGACAACGCGGGCCGGCTGCGCAACGGAGTTGCCGAGTGGGAAGGCAAGACGGTGTTCCAGGCCAACCCTCTGATCATCGAGCACCTGCGGGTGCGCGGCGCTCTGCTGGGCCAGGCCGACCTCTACCACTCCTACCCGCACTGCTGGCGCTGCCATAAGCCGGTGATCTTTCGGGCGACCGAGCAGTGGTTCATCGGCATGGAAACCGACATGCCCTATGCGAACTCAGGCGACGAGGACGAGGAGGGCGACCGTACCTTCCGCGAGCGGGCGCTCGACCAGATCCACCAAAACATCGCGTGGGACCCGAAATGGGGCGAGGAGCGCATCGCGAACATGATTGCCGCTCGGCCCGACTGGTGCATCTCCCGCCAAAGGGTTTGGGGCGTGCCGATCGCGGTCTTCCTGTGCGGGTCCTGCCATGAGCCGCTGCGCGACCGGGAGGTCAACGCGCGCGTGGTTTCGCTTGTGGCCCAAGGCGGCGCGGCTGCCTGGCACGAGCACTCGGCCGAGGCCATCCTGGGCGACAAACCTTGCCCCCGCTGCGGCGCGGCCGGGCGCTGGGAAAAGGAGCAGGATATCCTCGACGTCTGGTTCGACTCCGGCTCTTCCTGGCACGCGGTTCTGGACGAGAACCCGGCCCTCGGCACGCCCGCGGACCTCTACTTTGAAGGCGGCGACCAGTACCGGGGCTGGTTCCACACCTCCCTGCTCACCTCTATCGGGGCCGGCGACGGCGAGAGCCCTTATAAAAAGGTCGCGACCAGCGGATGGACCCTCGATGAGCAGGGCCGGGCCTTGTCCAAGTCGCTCGGCAACGGGGTCGACCCGGTCGATGTCGCCGACCGGATGGGCGCGGAGATCATCCGGCTCTGGGTCGCGTCCGTCGATTTCCGCGAGGACGTGGCGGCAAGCGAAAACCTGATGGCGCGCGTGGCGGACAACTACCGGAAGCTGCGGAACACATTTCGGTTCCTGCTCGGCAATCTGGCCGGATTTGTCCCCGCGCAGCACGCGGTGGCGGACGAAGAGCTGCTTCCGCTCGACCGGTATATGCTCGCCCGCACCCGCGAGCTGGTCGAGAAAGTCACCGCCTGGTACGACGCGATGGAGTTCCATCGGGTCTACCACGCCGTGAATGAGTTCTGCATCGTGGACCTAAGCTCGCTGTACCTGGACGTGCTGAAGGACCGCATGTACACGCTCGCTCCGTCGAGCCTGGAACGCCGCTCCGCCCAAACCACGCTGTGGCGCATCGCCGAGGCCCTCGTCCGCCTCGTCGCTCCCATCCTCAGCTTCACCGCGGAAGAAGTCTGGGGCTATCTGCCCGAGGTCGCCGAGCGGGAGGAAAGCGTGCATTTGGCGCGCTTCCCCGAGCTCGACGCCTTTGCCATCCGCGAAAATCCTGAAACCTGGGCCGCTGTCTTCTCCCTCCGCGAGGAAGTGCTCCGCAGCCTAGAAGAGGCTCGCAAAGCAAAGCAAATCGGCAAAGGGCTGGAGGCGCAGCTCCGCATCACCCTGCCGGGCGAGACCCTGGCCTCGATGAACGGCCATGCTGCCTCCCTCAAGGAGCTGTTCAATGTTTCGCAAGTCACACTGGAGCCCGGCGCGACCCTGAAGGTCCAAACCAGCCCCGCTGACGGCCAAAAATGCGGCCGCTGCTGGAACTACCGCACCGACATCGCTCCCTACGGCCCCTGGCCCGAGGTCTGCGGCCGCTGCGCCGGAGCCCTCGATGCCATGGGCTACTCTCGCCTGACAGGCGAGTTGGTGGGTGTCTGAGTGGCGACCTTCCCCGTTCGCCACGAGTACCGCCGCGGCGCGCCCCCGCGTATCCGCGACTGGCGGCCTGTTTTCTTCCTCATCGCCCTCGCCGTCATCGCGCTCGACCGCGTCAGCAAGCTCTGGATCCAGAAGCACATCGCCGAAGGCCTCGGCATCGACGTCATCCCCGGCGTCTTCCGCCTCACGCATGTGCTCAATGAGGGCGCGGCCTTCTCGCTCTTCAACGACGCTCCGGCGAACCCGACCCGCTGGGCCCTGACCGCGTTTTCACTCGTCGCTGCGCTCTTCGTGACGGTCCTGCTGATCCGCACGGGCCGCCGCTGGTCCACGACCGCGCTGGGGTTTTCCCTGGTCCTCGGCGGCGCGCTCGGCAACGCCTGGGACCGCATTCAGTACAAAATGGTCACCGATTTTCTGGAGGTCACCATCATCCGCTATCACTGGCCGGACTTCAACGTGGCCGATTCGGCCATCGTCGTGGGAGGCATCCTGCTCTTCTTCGGCGCTCTGTTCACGCCGCAGCGCAAGAGCGCTTAGGCCGAGGGCTGGTCGCGCTTCGCGGCGGATTTGAGCTGTGCGTTCTCCTGCTTGAGCGCTTGGTTTTCTATCGCCAGCAACACCTCCCGGCGGCTCCGCTCGATGCGGTCCATCAGATCCGCGCGCATGTTTTGAGTTTCGGCGCGCAGGAGGGAGAAGTTTTGCTCCGCGCGCGTCTCAGCCGCGCGCATTTCCTCGCGGATCAGCGCGAAGTTCTTGTCCGAGCGCGCCTCCGCAGCCTTGAAGTTCTGCTCCGAGCGCGCCTCCGCAGCCTCGAAGTTCTTGTCCGAGCGCGCCTCCGCGGCCTTGAAATTCTGATCCGAGCGCGCCTCTGCGGCCTCGAAGTTCTTGTCCGAGCGCGCCTCCGCGGCCTTCATCTCCTCGCGAATGAGCGCAAAGTTCTGCTCCGATCGCGACTCAGCGGCTTTCGCCTCCTCGCGCATGATCGACAGAGTCGCTTTCACCGAGCTGATCTCCGGGGCGACCAAATCCTGGAACAGTTTGCGAATTCCGCCTACATCCTGTTTGTCGATGTGCATCCCCATGCTCCCGAAGTCCAACCTGGTCTTCCTCTTTTATAGCAGCCTGTTTCAGGGCGAAACCCGTCGCGGGCGGGCGGCCCCGGCGGTGAAGGCGCAGCGGACCCGTGCCGCGGCACCGGGCACCATAGCGGATAATAGAGGTTCGCCCTGCGCGCCGGAGACGCGGCCGGGCCGGAGCCCGCAGCCTTGACACACCCGACCACCGAGACCGACCAGATCACACTCCGCGGCGTGCGGGTGCACAACCTCAAGAACATCGACTGCGCCATCCCGCACGGCAAGCTCACCGTGGTCACCGGTGTTTCCGGCTCCGGCAAAAGCTCGCTCGCCTTTGACACCGTGTACGCCGAGGGCCAGCGCCGCTACGTCGAGTCGCTCTCCGCCTACGCCCGGCAGTTTCTGGAGCGTATCGAGAAGCCCGACGCCGACCTGATCGACGGCTTGGCCCCGGCTATCGCGATCAAGCAGAAGAACACCACGCGCAACCCGCGGTCGACCGTTGCCACCGCGACCGAAATCTACGACTACATGCGTCTGCTCTATGCTCGCTGCGGCGTGGCGCATTGCATCGTGTGCGACGGCGTGGTGAAGCGCGATTCGGTCGACGAGATTGCCGCCGCGGTGCTCGCGCTGCCCGAGGGCACGCGGCTCCACGCGCTGTTCCCGGTCAAGCCCCTGGCCGCTCCCCCGCCCACGACGGTAGAGCACACAGAAGCACCGGTCCGGGTCGCGCGTCGCGGCAGCTCGCAGGTCGCGCTCAAGAAAGCCGCGACAACCAAACCGGCGGAGACCAAACCCGGCGAGCTCTCCCCCGGCATGCGCGCGCGTCTGCTCGACCTGCGCGGGCGGGGCTTCAACCGCCTTTACCAGAACGGGACAATCTATGAGTTCTCCTCCCCGGAGTCGCTGCTCGAGATCGACTGGGAGCAGCCGTTGCAGGTTCTGGTCGACCGCATCGCCGTCTCCGCCGAGGCCCGCGCCCGCATCGTCGACGCCGCCGAGATCGGCTACCGCGAGTCGGGCGAGATTCTCTACGAGTTGGTCCGCGGCGAGCCCCGCGAGGTGCTCCGCTTTTCCCGGAACTTCGAGTGCAAGCGCTGCCACCGCGTGTACACCGAGCCCGAGCCGCGCCTGTTCTCCTTCAACAACCCGTTCGGCGCATGCCCGCGCTGCCAGGGCTTCGGCAACACCATCGACTTCGACCTGGACCTGATCCTTCCGGACAAGCACAAGTCCATCGACGAGGGGGTCGTCGATCCGTTCACGCGGCCCAAATACACCAGCTACCAGACTGAGCTGAAGCGCTTCTGCAAAAAGCACGCCATCCCGACCGACGTGGCCTGGTACGACCTCCTGCTCGACCAGCAGGAGCTCATTCTGAACGGCCATCCGGACTTCCTCGGCATCCACCCGTTCTTCACGCTCATGGACACCAAGAAGTACAAGCTCCACGTCCGTGTGATGCTGTCGAAATACCGCGGCTACGCGAGCTGCCCGGAGTGCAAGGGCCAGCGCCTCCGCGCGGAAGCGAGGGCGGTCCGCATCGGCGGAAGAAACATCTGCGAGGCCGCCGCGCTGACCATCGGCGCGGCCCATGCGTTCTTCGAGGGGCTGGAGCTCACCGCGATGCAGACCGAGATCGCCGGGTCCATCCTCAAGGAGGTCCGGCAGCGCCTGCGCTTCCTCGATTCCGTCGGGCTGGATTATCTGACGCTTGACCGGCTCGCCTCGACGCTTTCGGGCGGCGAGGCCCAGCGCATCCAGCTCGCGACCTCGCTCGGTTCGCAATTGGTCGGCGCGCTGTATGTTCTGGACGAGCCCTCGATCGGCCTGCACTCCCGCGATACCGAAAAGCTGGTCCGCATCCTCCACGCCCTGCGCGACCTGGGCAATACGATTTTGGTGGTCGAGCACGACCCCGACGTGATCGCGGCGGCCGACTACCTGATCGACATGGGTCCCGGAGCGGGGGAGTTCGGCGGACGCGTGCTCGCCGCCGGCACGGTCGAGGAGGTCGCGCGCGAGCCCGAGTCCCTCACAGGACGGTACATGTCCGGCGCGCTCTCGATTCCGCTGCCGCTCAAGCGCCGCGAAGTACCCGCGCCGGCGAGCAAGGACTGGCTCAAACTTATCGGCGCGCGGGCGAATAACGTCCGCGGCATCGACGTAGCCATCCCCCTTAACACCCTCACCTGCATCACGGGCGTCAGCGGGTCGGGCAAGTCAACACTGGTGCACGCGGTGCTGCACAAGGCGGTGGCGCACGCGCTCGGCGAGCCCGACGGCGGCGATCCGTCGCGGCTGTTCCGGCGGCTCGAGAACGCCGACCGGCTCAACGGCGTCGTGCTCGTCGACCAGAACCCCATCGGGCGCACCCCGCGCTCCAACCCCATCACCTATATCAAGGCGTTCGACGCCCTGCGCGAGCTGTTCGCCGCGCAGCCGGAGGCGGAGCGCCGCGGCTACGCGGCGGGGATATTTTCCTTCAACGTACCCGGCGGGCGCTGCCCGGTGTGCGACGGGGACGGCACGGTCACGGTGGAGATGCAGTTCCTGGCCGACGTGGAGCTGCCTTGCGAGGAGTGCGGCGGGACCCGCTACAAGGCTTCCGTTCTCGAAGTTCGCTACAAGAATCGCAACATCCACGAAGTGCTGGGCATGACAGTCAAGGAAGCTCTGCGCTTTCTCGCCGGCAACCCCAAGATCGTCGACAAGCTGGCCGTGCTCGACGAAGTCGGCCTCGGCTATGTCCGGCTCGGGCAGTCCGCGACCACGCTCTCCGGCGGCGAGGCCCAGAGAGTCAAGCTCGCCTCGCATTTGGCTTCAGCGCGCACGGCACCGAAGAACGGCGGCAGCCGCACTTTGTACATCCTGGACGAACCCACCACGGGCCTCCACTTCGATGATGTCAACAAGCTCCTGCTCGCCTTCCGCAAGCTGATTGACGGAGGCGGTTCGTTGGTCGTGATCGAGCACAACCTCGATGTGATCAAGTCGGCCGACTGGGTCATCGACATGGGTCCGGAGGGCGGTTCGGGCGGCGGCGAGGTGGTCGCGGTGGGGACGCCGGAGGAGGTCGCGGAGGTCGAGCGGTCCTATACGGGCAAGTGGCTGCGCGGGGTGCTCGCGCCGCAACCCTTGAAACGGCCCGAGGAGGTGCTCGCGTGAGCCTCGCCTTGATGCTCTTGCTGCTGCAGACCGCGCTGCCTCCGGGGACCGCCGATCCCGACCGGCCGGCGGCAGCGGAGAACCCCTTGACGGCCGCCGAGGGGAAGCTGGAAACGCGCGACTACCCCGGTGCCCGCGCCGCGTTGGAGCCCTATCTCGCCGCGCACCCCGACGACGCCCGCGCCCTGTACGACCTGGGCTACGCGGACGACGCTTCCGGCGACGCGCCCGGGGCGGAGCGTAACTACCGCAAGGCGTTTGCGGCCGACCCGAATCAGTTTGAGGCGCACGCCGCTCTCGGCCTGCTGCTGGCCAAAGCCGGGCACACCGGCGAGGCCGCGAAAACCCTGGAAGCGGCCGCCCGGCTCACCCCCAACC
>CAXUEU010000102.1:0-11267 GCA_964250195.1 uncultured Acidobacteriaceae bacterium | reverse complement strand
CCTCCACCCTCGCTTTCCCCCTTCACCCTCCACCCTTCACCCTCTACCCTTACTCCATGCCCCTTCTCCGCTCCGCCTTCATCTCTCTGTCCCGCAACCGGCCGCTGCGGCGCTTTTCCGAGTCCTCCCCGGCGGGCCGCCGCGTATCCTCGCGCTTCGTCGCCGGGCTGGAGGCGCGGGAGGTCCTCGGCGCGGCCGCCGCGCTGAACCGTGAGGGCATCCTGGCCACGCTCGACTCGCTCGGCGAAAACGTCCACTCCGCCGAGGAGGCTCATGCCTCGGCCGCTGTCTATCACGGGCTGATCGAAGCGATCGGCCGGGGCGGGCTCGGCGCGAACGTCAGCGTCAAACTGACCCAGGTGGGCATGGATCTCGACCGCAAATCAGATCGCAGTCTGGCCGAGGGCATCGTGTCGGAGATGGTGGAGCACGCGGCGCGCGTGGGCACGTTCGTGCGCGTGGACATGGAGGGCTCGGCGTACACGCAGGAGACCCTCGACCTGGTCTGCCGCCTGCACCGGCGCTTTCCCGGCTCGGTCGGCGTGGTGATCCAGGCCTATCTGCGGCGGTCTGTCGCCGACGTACGCACGCTGCTGGACGAGGGCATCCGCATCCGCCTGTGCAAGGGCGCCTACCAGGAGCCGCCCGCGCTGGTCTTTCCGGACAAGCGCGACGTGGACCGGAACTTCCTCCGGCTCACCGCGATGCTGCTCGCAAGCGGCGTGTATCACGGGATCGCCACGCACGATCCCCGCATGATCGCCGGCGCTGCCCGGCTCGCGCGCGATTGCGGCGCGGCCCGCGATAGCTGGGAGTTCCAGATGCTGTACGGCGTCCGGCGCGACTTGCAGCGGTCCCTGGTCCGGGCCGGATACAGGATGCGGGTCTATGTGCCGTTCGGCAACGAATGGTACCCGTACTTCATGCGCAGGCTGGCCGAGCGGCCCGCGAACGTGCTGTTTCTGGCGAGGAACTTTTTCAGGAATTAAAGGTAAAGATTCGGGACACAAGCCAGCTGCGCTCACCGAGGAGGGTGATTTTGAACGAACGGCGTAGGTTTGAAACGGCACGAACTCGGGAGCTTCGTCGAAGAAAGCTGAACGCGACTGAAGCGAGCATACTCGACGATGTTGAGGAGTTTGGCTGCCATATCATTCAAGTGCCGCGTTTCAATACCGGTCCGGGATGGTCCTATACTGTCGGCGTCCACGAGACGGGCGGTAAGCCGGAGATCATCATCGTCAATATTACAGAGAAGACGGCGATGTTTGTTTTAAATGAAGCAGCCCGGCGTCTACGAGACGGTGTAAATCTTTCACAAGGAAGACACACCGACTTTCTCAACGAGGCGGATTGCGAGTTCCGTCCCGTCGACCCTAAGTGGACACGGCAACTCATGAGCTGGTCACATTGGTTTGACGGCGGCGAGAACTTGCCTGTCTTGCAAGCTGTTTTTCCTGACAAGCAAAACCGATTTCCGGAAGAGCCGGGTTTTGATGAGCGGTATCGGCAGCCCCTCCTTCAACCCGATGCACCACTGACGGGCGTGGAAAAGGATTTCTGGGCTTCGACGGATCCAAAGAGCAGCCTGTTCGATTGGCGCTTTACCGAGCCGCCGCATACGCAGGTGTTCCTTTCCAAGACTGTAGAGTCCGGGAGCGAACCCGTTGTCTATGTATTCCATAGTAACGACGGCAGCTGGCAATTCTGGGCAACAGCATGAAGGACGGCGGCGGCCCGGTACTCACGTGCCTGCACCACCCCATTGATCAAGACCGGAGCCTGAATGAATTAGCCGACTTACCTTTAGGCTGGTTTGCTGAGCGAGCGACCCCGGATGCACCCTGGATCCGCGAGAAACACGGGCCCGAAGAGGACGACTAGGCCCCTACTCTACGGCGCGTGATACGGCTCGATCGACAGCAGATTGCTCAACACCCCGCGCTCCTCCGGGGTGTACTCGGCCTGAAAGCGGGCGGAGCCGAGCGCCTGCTCGCGCGCTTCGGGCGGCATGGCGCGCAGGTCGCGGAAGGCGTCGCGCACGGCCTGCTTCCGGTCCGGGGCCATGCGGCCCAGAGTGTCGCTGGCGGCGCGCACCTCCTGGCGTCGCGCGGGCGGCAGGGCCTCGAAGCGCTCGTTGCGCTCCATCATGCGCTGCCTCTTCGCGGGCGGCAAGGCGTCAAGCCGGTGCAGGCGGTCGACGATCCGGCTCTGCTGCTCGTCGGGCAAGCGAGTGAAGCCGGGCTCCTTGCGCAGCGCTTCGGCCTGCTGGTCGGGCGCGAGATTCTGGTGCTGGGCGAACCACTGCGGCAGGTGCTGGCCGGGGCGGGCGGGCTTCGTGACGGTAAAACCGGAGGGGCCCGGCTTTTGCGTGCTCTGCGCGAGGGCGGCGGCTGAGGCAAGCAGGCCCGTCGAGGCCACCCCGAAAACTATATTCCAGCGCCGTCGCATCGCCCGTCCTTTCCTGTCAACCTCTGTACCGCATCCCGCTGCCTTGGAACTAGTTCGCCTGCGCTCCGTCCGGCTCGTCCAGGGCGGAGAGCTGCTGAAACACCTGCGCGTTCTCGTTCAGCGACTGGAGGTCGTGCACCGCGTTCGAGGCCTGCGCGGCCGGCGCGGTGCTGTGCCCTCGAGCCAGATCGAGCCAGGCCCCGCCCCCGGCGAGCAGCACCACCCCAAGCGCGGCCGCGCCTACCGGCCGCAGCGCATGGTCGCTGACCCAGGCCCGCGTCCTCAGCCGCTCCACGAAGCCAACCCAGCCCCGCGCCGGCGCGGCCTGCTCCTCGCGCAGGCGCGCGCCCATCCGCGCCATCCAGTACGGCGAGGGCTCCGGTGCCGCCCAACCGTCCATCAGCCCCATCGTCCCCTGCAAGCCCTGGTACTCGTCCCGGCAAGGGTCGCACCCGGCCAAATGCTGCCGCGCTTCCATGGGGGCCGCCGCCGGCTCGAACAACAGATCGGGCATCGCCCGCCGCATCGCTTTGCAATCGAAGTTCTTCATCGCTTCCCTCACACGTAGCCCTTGAGCCGTTCGCGTAGCGTCTGGTACGCGCGGAACAGCAAACTCTTGGTCGCCGACTCGCTCAGCTTGAGCACGGCCCCGATCTCCCGGTAGTCCATCTCCTGGTACTTGTGCATCAGCACGGCTTCGCGCTGGCGCTCCGGCAAGGCCAGGACCGCGGCCCGGATGCCCGCCATGCGCTCGTCCCGCAGCATCTCCTGCTCGGCGTTGCGGCGCGCGTCCGGCACATCCGGAGTCGTGCCGGTCTCTGCGTCGGGCTGGTCCAGGTACACGCTCGCCGAGGCTCGCTCGTGCTTGTGGTCCCGCGCGTGGTTCACGCCCAGGTTGGTCGCGATCCGGTACAGCCAGGTCGAAAACTTGGCCTCCGCCCGGTAGCTCGCGCGCGAGCGGTACACGCGCAGGAAGACCTCCTGCGCCAGCTCCTCCGCGATCGCCTGGTTGCCGGTCATGCGGAACATGTAGTGGACGATCTGGCGGCGGTACTTCTCGATCAGATAGCCGAAGCCCGACTCGTCTCCGTCGCGCACCCGCAGCATGACGGCGGCATCCGAGTCGTCGCCGTGCGCGGGAGCCGGCGCGATCGAGCCGGTTTGCCCCGCACCGCCGGAGTTCCCGGCCGCCGTTCCCCAACCCGCGTCGTAGACTGCCGCGTCCATACCCTCCTGAACACCGGCTCGCGGCGAAGGTTGCGAGCCCGCGGAGGAATCTTCATCTTCGCTTAAGCCGCGCTCGCCGCCCGTCAGGGACCTGCCGTCGCCGGGGGACCTGCCGTCGCCGAGGGGATTGCCGTCGCCGGGGGGCGCTCCGTTGGAAGAAGGCTGCATCCGCCCCTGATTGTACCGGCTCGCGCGCCCGCCGGGCTTGGCCGGGAGACGAGCCCGGTGCTATGCTTCAGAGGTTGCAAGTCGCCCCGGGCAACCCTGGGCAGGCGGGCGCGGGCGCATAACTCAGCGGTAGAGTGCCACCTTCACACGGTGGAAGTCGTAGGTTCAAATCCTGCTGCGCCCACCATCGAATCGGCAACGTGGGGCTGTGCTGCTTTACCGGAGCGCGCCCTCGCACGAGTCCAGTAGCGCGTCGGCCTCGGCGAACAAGTCCGGGACGGGCACCGGCGGGCTGGGCCGGTACGGGCGGGCGAGCCAGCCTTGCTGCCACAGGTCGAGTGAGAACTCCGTCCCGCTCCATTGCGCTTCAAACCACGCCCGCCAGCGCGCGGCATAGTAGTCGCGCGTGAGCCCGGACCATACACGGCTCGCGTAGTCGGCCAGCTCCGGCCAGCCCCAGGTAGTGATGAGACGGCGAGCGTTCTCGTCGTAGTACGCCGCCTCGTCGGGAGTCGCAGCCCGCGCGCGCGCCGCGTCCACATACGTCTCGAGCCGACGGTCGGGGCGCAGGTTGAGCAGAGCGTCCATCCGGGCCAGCATCGCCAGGGCATTCTCCGCGTGGGCCCGGGCCGCCTCCGGCGCATGGCCGCGGATCCCCTGCCCCGCCAGCGCCAGCTCGGCATCCGCGTACCCGCCCGCGGCTTGGACCACGAGCTCGATCAGGTCGTTGCGGTACAGCTCGCCCCGGCCCAGCTGCCCCGCGCAGGAGAGAAACAGCCGCGCCGCCTCGACGAACAGCGGCCCGGAGTCAACCGAAACCGCTGCGGGTTCAAGCGACGGCTCCGCCTGCCAGGCCTGCTTGGTTTGCCAAACGTGCGCGCCGTAGGCGCTCGCGAGCAGCTTGCGCCAGGCCCCGAGCATGGCTTCGGGAGCGGCTCCGTACCGCGCCCGGCAGTAGCCCGGAATCCAGGTTGCGAGATCGATCGGGTCCGCGCGCCAGCCCGCGTCAGTCATCAACTCGTACACAACCTCGTTGTTCTCGATGCCCTCCGGGCACATGCCCCAGCCCTGGAGATTGCCGCGCGCGGAGTCGGCCAGCACGGCCGCGGGCTCCCGCGCCATGAGCGGAAGGTTGCCCTTGACGTTGTTGTTGCCGCCGAAGGTGTGGGCCATTCCGTTGACCCAGGGCTTGCCGCCGAAGGCCCCGGTGCGCCGCCACGGGCTCGGCGCGAACTTGCCGCCCGGCGCGGGGACGAGGTCGTTCGAGTAGTCGAGGATGAGCATGCGTTCGTCGGGCACGCCGCGCAGCAGCGCCGCGACCGAGCGCTCGTCCCAAAAGCCGGGCGGGAAGACGAAAGCCCAACCCTGCATGACCCACGTGCCGCCTGGGTCGCCGGCCTCGATCCCCGCGTACACCGTCCGGCCGAACCGTTCCAGCTCCTCATAGCGGTGGGCCTCGCTGACGGGCACCGGCAGCTCGTTGAAGGTGTCGGCCAGGTAATGGCTCACCTCGCCGTACTCCGCCTTATACGCCCGGATGAACCGGCCGCCGATCTCCCGGTACAGCTCCTCCTGCCGGGGGTGCAGCAGCGAGGTCCGGGTGTTGCGCGGGATGGTCTTGAACTCGCCCGGGAGCCACAGCAGCGTGGCGGCTTCGGCCTCGGGCCGCGCGCGCAGAAAGCCTTGCGGCACGAAGCCCGCGAACCCAGGCGCGACCGGCGTCATCCCGAGCGCGCGCATGCGGTCCAAAACCCGGCGCTGGAGCACGCGGCGCTGCTCGACCCAGTGGGCGGGCAGGGGGCCGTCGAAGTTGTCGATGTTGCCCATGCGGTGCCAGGGCAGGTGCGCCGGGCCGGTGGAGGCGGCGTCGATTTCCGTCTCGGTGAGCCCCAGGCCGCGCCAAACCTGCCGCCACACCCACTCCTGGCCTTCCATGGCGAGCGGCATGGTGATGCCGTGCAGCGCCATCCAGTCCAGCTCGCGTTCCCAGCGGGGCCAGTCCCAGAAAGCCATGGTGTAGCCGTAGGTGCAGGGGTTCAGGTATTGGACGTGCCGGTACGGGCACACCACGCGCAGGGGCGGGCAGTCCGGCAGACGGGCGGGCAGGTCGAGCCGGCGGCCGCCCCAGCACAGCATGGCCCCGCAGTGCTCGCGGAGGTAGCTGTAAGCTGCCCGGCACATGGCCACGGCACCGGTGCCGGCGATGCGGACCGTGCCGCCCGCGGCCTGGAGGGTGTAGGCGGGCTTGTCGCCGGGCGGCAGCAGGCTGAGCTCAAACCGCGCGGCCCGTGGGCCCAGCTGTCGTTGCAGAACGGCTGCCGCCGCCTCGACGGCCCCGCTCGTGCGGGACTGTACCTCGCCGGCCAGGGCTTCCGCCGCGAGCCCCGCGCCGGCCGTGCCCAGGAACTGTCTCCGTGTCCACATCTACCCGGAGTATGGGCATTTGGGGTCCGCCGCCGCAAGCGCTTTCGCGGTACCCTGCCCGTATGACTCGGTCCGTCCTCTGCCTCCTGCTGCTCGCCGCGGCGCCCGCGCACGCCCAGGCCCCGCCGCAGCTGCTGTTTCAGACCGACCACGCCTGGTCGCCGCGCACCAACATCAATGCCGACACGGTGATGGTCTACGGCCTGGACGAGACCACGGCCGCGCGCATCGCGTCCTGGCGGCAGCACGGCTACCGCGTCACCGTGATGACGGGCGTGGCCTGGGGCCGCTACGGGGCCTATCTGCGGGGCGAGTTCGACGGAAAGGAGCACTGGGACGAGACCCAGCAGGATAAGTCCGGCAAGCTGATCCTGCACGGCGGGCGCGAGGTGCCCTACGTGTCACCCAGCCTGGCCTACGGGCGGTTCTTGGCCCAGGGCGCGGAAAAGGCGATCGACGCCGGGGCCGAGGCGATCTACCTCGAAGAGCCGGAGTTTTGGGCGCGCGCCGGCTGGAGCGAGAGCTTCAAGCGCGAGTGGCAGGGCTACTACCATGAGCCGTGGCAGGCCCCGGACTCCTCGCCCGACGCGCAGTACCGGGCCTCGAAGCTGAAGTACTTCCTGTACCGGCGCGCGCTGGCGCAGGTATTTGACGCGGTGAGGAAGTACGGCGCGGCGCGGGGTAAGTCGATTCCCTGCTATGTGGCCACGCACTCGCTGATCAATTACGCCCAGTGGTCGATCGTCAGCCCGGAGTCTTCGCTGCTCGATGCAGGGGCCGACGGCTATGTCGCGCAGGTATGGACCGGAACCGCGCGCGAGCCGAACGTGTACGAAGGGGTAAGAAAAGAACGTACTTTCGAGACGGCTTTCCTGGAGTACGGCGCGCTCCAGAACATCGCCCGGTCCTCGGGCAAGCCTATCTGGTACCTCAACGATCCGATCGAGGACAACCCCCGCCATTCCTGGGCCGACTACAAGCTGAACTGGGAGAGCACCCTGGTCGCCTCCCTTTTGCAGCCCTCGGTGGCTCGGTACGAGGTGCTGCCGTGGCCCGACCGCATCTTCGGGCTCGATTCGACCCGGCCCGCGACCGAGCCGTCCGAGAGCAACCCGAACCCGGCGAAGACCGTGATCCCCAAGCCGTACGAGACCGAACTGCAGACCGTGTTCCACGCGCTCGGCGAGATGAATCAGCCCGGAGCCGCGACGCGCTGGGAGGCTGCCGGTTCGGAAGGTATCGGCGTGCTGGTCTCGGACACCCTGATGTTTCAGCGCGCCGCCCCGTTGCCGTCCGACCCCAACCTGGGCAACTTCTACGGGCTGGCGCTCCCGCTGGTGCTGCACGGGGTTCCGGTCGAGCCTGTCCAGATCGAAAGCACTTACGGTAAGTCGGCCGTGCCGGGCTTTCTCGACCGTAGCAGGATACTTATGCTGACTTACGAGGGACAAAAGCCCCCCTCGCCCGCGTTCCACGCCGCACTCGCTAACTGGGTCAAGAACGGCGGCGTGTTGATCGTCGTCGATGACGACAGAGACCCCTACAACCGGGCGAGCGATTGGTGGAACTCCGGAGCGAACCATTACGCGAGCCCTCGCGAGCACTTATTCAAGTCGCTCGGCCTCGCGCCGGGAGCCGCCGGCCTGCACCCCGTCGGCAAGGGTTCGGTCCTGTACGCGCCCGAAAGCCCGTCCGCTCTGAGCCGGGATCGCACGGGGGGCAAGCAGGTGCTCCGGCTGCTCGAGACCGCCGCCGGAGCCGTCCACATGCCCGTGCGCGAATCCGGGGCGCTGGTGCTCAGACGTGGACCGTACGTGATCGCGGCGGGGCTGGACGAGGCTTCCGGCCCCGAAACGACGGTTAAAGGGGATTTTATCGACATGTTCGACCCGGAGCTGGCCCGGAGCTCGAGCCTGATCTTGAAGCCGGGCACGCGGGCGCTGCTCCTGGACGTCGACATGGTCCACTCGAACACGCCGAAGGTGCTGGCGGCTTCGGCGAAGATCGCGCACGAGACCGCGACGGCCGGCGGATTTCGCTTCGAGGCCGAGGGGATCGAAGGAACGGAGGCTGCTGCCCGGATCCTGGTCGAAAAGCCGGTCCGGGCGGTCACGCTCGACGGCAAACCGCTCGACCCGGGCCTGTACCGGGTCGAAGGCCGGACGCTGCTGGTGCGGTTCACCAACACGGCCGCGCCGCGGCGGATCGAGGTGCTGTTTTAGAGCTTGCGCGCCAGCACCAGGGTGATGTCGTCGGGCTGCTCCACCTCGCCGATCCAGGCGTGGAGCGCGCGCATCACCGCCCCGGAGATGGAAGCGAGCGGCTCGTGGCGGTGGGCGCGCACCAGGTCGAGCAGACGCTGCTCGCCGAACTCGCCGAAGGCGTTTTCGGGCTCGGTCACGCCGTCCGAGTAAATCATGACCAGGTCCCCGGGGGTGAGCGTCACGGTAGCCTCCTCGTAGCGCATGCCGCCGAGCAGGCCCACCACGGACCCGCCGCGGTCCAGCCGCTCCACCTGTCCCCCGGCGCGCAGCAGCAGAGGCGGGGGCTGGCCGCCGTTCGCGTAGCACAGCTCCGCCGTGGCGCTGCTGTAGCAGGCCAGGAACAGGGTCGCGTACTTTTCCGGCTGCGTGCTGGCCAGCAAGTGCCGGTTGAGCAGCGTGAGCAGGCGCGCCGGGGAGGTGAGGCGGAACGGGCTGCCGCCGCCCTGCTTGAAATCTTGGTCGCCCGAGCAAAACGCGCGCACGGCCGCGTGCAGCGAGGCCATGAGCAGCGCCGCCGAGATGCCCTTGCCGCTGATGTCGCCCACCGCGAAGCAGATCTCGCCCGCGCCGGCCTGGAGAAAGTCGTAATAGTCGCCGGAAACGGTGCGGGCCGGCTTGCAGATGCCGTGGAGCTCGAAGCGCGGCAGGCGGACGGGGCTCGCCGGGAACAGGTTATTCTGCACCTCCTGCGCGATCGACAGCTCGTTTTCCAGCCGCTGCTTCTGCTGCTGCTGGTCGAGCAGGTCCACGAGCGAGGCGCTCATCTTGTTGAAGGAAGCGGACAAGGCCCCGAGTTGGTCGCGCCGCCGCACGGGGATGCGGTGCTCGAAGTGGCCGCGGTCGATCTCCATGGTGGCCCGGTACAGGTCGGCGACCGAGCGGGTGATGGTGCGGCTGAGCCGAACGGCCAGGTACAGCGCCAGCGCCTCCAGCATCGCGAAGACCACGGCGATGGCCAGCAGCGCGGACCGCACGAGCGCGCCGATGCGGACCGAGGTCGCGAAAAGACGGCTGTAGAGCAGCCCCGCGCGCGAAATGACGCCGACCTGCGCCGGGATGCGCGCGCCGGTTTGCCAGTCCACGCAGGGCATGGGCGCGAGGAACAGAATCGGCGGGTCGACCGGGTAGGGCGTGACCGGCAGGATGCCGCCGGAAACCGGCGCGAACGGGCTCCGGCGCGGGTCCGGGTCGGCCATGCCGCGCGTCTTGCCCTCGATTTCCCGCTCATCGGTCCGCAGCGCCGAGCCGTGCAGGAGCTTGACGACGCCCAGCCCGCGCGCGACCGCGCCGAGGCGGTTGCGGTCCAGCAGCACGCTGACCGTGACGCGCAGCGCGTGGACCGGCACCTTGTCCGGGCCGAAGCTGAAGCCGTCCGCCACGCGTAGGTAGAGCCGCCCGTTCTCCTCGACCACGCCGTTGAAGCCCGGCTCCACCCACGCGGGCAGCCCGGTTTGCACCGTGGGCGGCGCGCCGCGTAGTTGAAGCGGCGCGCCGTCGAGCCAGGCGGCGTAGCGCAGGGCTCCGTTCGCGGCGATGGGGTTGCGCGGACCGTCGTTGAAGTCGGGGACGTCAACCTCCTTCGCGCCGGGATGCACCAGAGTCTCATGCGCGACGACCCCGGACAGCGCCACGGCGCGCTCCTTGAGCGGGAGCAGCTCCGCGTCGAGCGCGGCCAGGGCGGTGTTGGTCGCGAACTGGCCGGAGAACAGGTAGGCCGCGATGCCGGCGAGCAGCACGAACAGCACCACCGGGGCCAGCCCCATGAGCAGGTAGGTGGCGATGAGCCGGTTGCGCACGGTCCACAGCGCCCGCTGTCCTACTCGCCGGGCGAGCAAAAACAATGCAAATACGCCGAAGACGAGCAGCAAAACCAGAGCGAGCGTAGACCGGTGCAGCAGAAAAGCCGCCGCGACCGCGATGGCGAGCGCGAGCAGGACGCGCCGGGGGATGGCGGTTCGGGCAAAGCGCTCCCGCAGCGAGAGGAGCAGGCGCGGGAGGGCTCCGGTGCCGTCGGTTCGCGTCGCTGGCCGAGGATCGCGCATACCGCAACTTCATTGGAGAGCGGGCCGGAAGTCAATACGGGAGCGGGACTACTCAGTGTTGCCGGATCGCTACCGGATCGCTTCCAGAGTCTCCCAGCCGCCGCCCAGCACCCGGTACAGCGCCACCAGGCTGGTGCGCAGCTCGGTGTCCGCGGTGGTGAGGGTTTGCCGGTTGAGGATCAGCGCCGCCTCCGCCAAGAGAATGGTCCGCCCGTCGGCCGCGCCCTCCTCAAACGACTGCCGGGCTGAAGCAAGGGCCAGCTCGTCCTGCCGCACGGCCTCGGCCGTGGCCGCGCGCTGCTTTTGGATCTGCACGTAGGCTGTCATTGCGTCGTCGGCCTCGCGCTGCGCCCCAAGCACGGTGCGCTGGAAGACGAGCCCGGCCTCGCGCTGCGCTGCCTGGCGCAGGTGCAGGTTGACCCGCAGCTGGCCGCCCTCGAAAAACGGCAGCGACAGGGTGGGGCCGATGTTGTAGGCGCGCGAGGGGCCGCTCACCAAGCCGCTCGGGTTCAGGCTCTGGAAGCCGGCGAATCCGGACAGCGTGACGTCCGGGTAAAAGCTGGCCACGGCAACCCCGGTCTCGGCCGTCGCGGCGTGGAGCGCGGCTTCGGCCTCGCGAACGTCGGGCCGGCGGCGCACCAGCTGGCCGGGCAGGCCGACCGGGACGGCGGGCGGCGGCGCGGGCTGGGGC
>CAXUEU010000101.1:0-11321 GCA_964250195.1 uncultured Acidobacteriaceae bacterium | reverse complement strand
ACCCCACACTCTGCGTCAGCGCTCCGCCTAGCACCGGCCCCAGCGCCAGCGAAACCCCGGCCACCGCCCCCCAAACGCCGATCGCCCGCGCCCGTTCCCGCGCTTCCGGAAACGTGTTCGCGATAATCGACAGCGCCACCGGGTTCATCATCGACGCACCCAGCCCCTGCACCGCCCGAAACGCCACCAGCTGCCCGATTCCATGCGCCAAGCTGCACAGCAGCGACCCGCCCGTAAAGACAATCAGCCCCGCCTGAAACACTCTCCGCCGTCCAAACCTGTCCGCCACAGACCCCGACAAAATCAACAGGCTCGCCACCACCAGCCCGTACGCATCCACCACCCACTGCAAACTCGCCGTCCCCGCCCCCAGATCTTTTGAAATCGCCGGCAGCGCCACGTTCACGATCGTCCCATCCATCCCCACCAGCAGGAGACTCAAACAACAAATACCCAGCACCAGGTTGGGGTGCGCCGCCCGCCCCGCCGTGCTTTCCGTCCAAGCTGCTTTCATCGGTTCACTGCTCCGGTACTCGCATCCCGAGTCTCCCACGAGAACGGGGCGCGGCGCTTCAGCCGACGGGCAAGCCCTCACATCGATGTGTACGCGATCGCGGCACCGCCCGACTGGCATCCACGCTTCCCTTCCGGGGAGAACAATCCCGGCGCGGCTCTCTCGGGAAAGAACCGCGCCGAGCGGGCAGCAGCCATCCGTTGAAGCGGTTTTCCTGGAGGTGTAGAGGGCCAAGCTGCCTCTGCGCTCATGGCATCAGGAAAACCGCTCCAGTCTTAAGGTTCCACCCCCGGAACCGGCACCGCGTTCCAAAATCCGCACTTGTGGAAATCCTGGAAATTCCGAAGCGGAATCGTATCGATCCGGAACGCTCACGTCCAGATTCTAAGTCTCGCTGGAAGTGTGATAATCCCCGTATGCGTACCCGGAGATCGGCGGGGGCTCGGTTCCGCGGGAGCACTGAGGGGCGAACAGGAGCCGGCGGCTTGGGTCGCCCCGGCCGGTACACTTCTATTACACATAACGGTATTGCCCTTCAGGGAGTACCGGAATAGTCTCGGAAACATGTCATTGCAAAGTCAAGAAACACCCCAGGTCAGTGCTCCGCGGTCAACCAAGAGTCAGTCGCGCCCCATTCTCGCGGGGCGCGCGGTGCAGGGAGGCAAGCCGGAGTGGGTGGCGATCGGGGCAATGATCGTGTTCCACGCACTGGCCATCGCCGCGTTTTTTTTCTTTAGCTGGAAAGGCTTGGGGGCGGCGCTGGTTTTGTACTTCGTGGCGGGACATGTGGGGATTTGCATGGGATACCACCGCCTGCTGACGCACCGAGGTTATAAAGTTTCGCGCGGGCTGGAGTACCTGCTGACCATTTGCGGCACGCTTGCCCTGGAGGGCGGCCCGGTGGCTTGGGTGGGAACGCACCGGATTCACCACCAGTCGGCCGACCATGAAGGAGACCCGCACACGCCGCGCGACGGCAAGTTCTGGGCGCACATGGGTTGGGTGATCAGCGGGGAGCCCCTGCACTCGGAGACGGCGAAGTTCGCTCGGTATGTGCCGGACTTGGCATCGGACCGCTTCTATATGTGGCTTTCAAAGTATCACTGGGTGCCGATAGTGGTGGTGGCCCTGGGTTTGCTGGCCTGGGGGGGTGGTCGGCGGTGCTGTGGGGAATTTTTCTGAGGACGGTGGTCGGGCTACACGCCACGTGGCTGGTGAACTCGGCGACGCACCTGTGGGGGAGTCGCCGGTTCGAGACACGGGACGACTCGCGCAACAACTGGTGGGTCGCGCTGTTGACCGGTGGGGAGGGTTGGCACAACAACCACCATGCCCACCCGGTTTCTGCGCGGCACGGTTTGAAGTGGTACGAGTTCGACACGAATTATTACGGGATTTGGCTGCTGAAGAAGCTGGGTTTGGCGCGCGATGTGCACGTGGCCAAGTACGATCCGAAGGACCCCAAGCCCGCCGGGGCGGCTTAAGCGCGTAGTTGTCGGTTAGCGCGGGAGCATCGGTCCGCTGCCTTCCCTTCCGGTATGGCTGCGAGTCTCCAGAGCCTGTTATGAAGTTGCGGCAGCTAAGCAGCTAAGTTGACGAGTTTCGCGGTCATCGGGATGGTGAAGGCGACGAATCCGTTACCACTGCCGCGAACGCCTGGAGAGGGATCGGATAATTGTCGGCCGGGTACTGTGCCGCCACCGCTGCCGCATTGGGCCCGAAAATCTTCTTGGGCAGCGGCAAGTACCCCTCCACGCTCAACTGTCCCTTTGCCGGCTCAGGAAAGTTTGCTAGGACCAGGTTCGTTCCTTCGTCATGTGTGCTGCCGACGATCACCGGCACCCGGGCAAACCGCCCTGTCTCAAACGCCTTCAGCGGCTGCTCCGGAATCACCACGCCGTCCACCAGCGGAAACGCCGGGGAAACGGCTACCGCGAAATCCGTCGCCGGCAGCCCGCGCAGGCATGCCGCCGCATCGGCGGCTCCTCCACAGCCCACCTTCTCAATAAAAGCGGCGCTCCCCCCTTTCACTTTCAGCCAGGGTCTGCACCGGAATCAGCGGCCCGAAGATACTTTGCAGGATCGCCTCCTTGAATAGCCCTTGGCTGAACGGCGAAACCATTTGAAACTGCACCGAACTTGCCCCGGCTTAATCCCCGATGATTGTTACCCGGTCCGGGTCGCCCCCAAATGCGGCGATGATGTTGTCATGCACCCATCTCAGCGCCAACGTCTGGTCCTCGATCCCGTAATTGCCTGAAATCTTGAAAGGGTTCTCCGCGTTCAGCGCGGGCGAGGCCAGGAAGCCGAGCGGTCCCACTCGGTACGTGATCGCCACCTCGATTACGCCCGACTGCCGCACCGCCTGCTCGCCGTCCAGGTATGGGGCACCTCCCGTGCCGCCGACGAAAACGCCTCCCGGTATGTTCACCAGCACCGGGTAGTGCTTGCCCGGCTCGCGCGGAGGCGCATACACCTCCACATACAATCAATCCTCCGACCCGGCTTCCTTACGATAGAAAGGGCTGATCTGCACACACTCCTGCGGAACGTCGTCGCTTCGATCGGCGTCGTCCACCGCGCGTGCGGCTCCGGCGGCCTTAGACGTAGCCTTCCCACCGGCGGTGCCGCGTACGGTACTCCGAGAAAGGCATCCACCTCGGGCGTCCCCGGCAGTACTTTGCCGATCACCGGACCCTTGTCCGTCATCACCGTCGGTGCCGCTTGCGGCCGTAGTCCTGCCCTGAAACCGAGGCTGTCCCACTGAGCAAGAGCGCAAGCACTGCCGTTGTACCGGCCGCTTTCCGCTTTATTTCTCCTTGCCGAATCCGACTTTCTCCCATGTACATCCTCCCAGCGTTCGCAATCCCACGCTGAAACGTCGTCAGCTCTCCGGCCTGGGCCGTTTCCGAAGAACGGTGGATCCGTCCTGCCGCTCCCGAAAACGAAAACTCGGCATGCGTTTTCCGCACCGAAGGCCTGGCCTGGCCTGGAGCTACTCATTTCATGGATGGCAGCACCACGCGAGAACCGGGATGCACTATTCTCAATAAGAGAAGCCTATATTGAGCAACCAGTTGCTTCCATTCGTAAACTCACTCCTGGCTCACATCGTCGAGGACTCGCCTGCGTCGTCATGATACGCATACTCCACTGGAGTGATGCCTTTACAGGCATGCGACCATGCCTGCCCCACCTTACGGCAGCACAAGGACGCTCATCCCCGCCCCATGCACCCGACCCCACCTCGCGCGTCAACTCATGCTGGATCCCTGCGCGGGATGCCGGGTTCCTCCACATCTCGCGCTTGTCGATCTCCCGGCTCTTCAACGCCGACTTCACCATCCGCAGCGTCTCTACCCGGCCGCCTCGCGCGCCTTCATCGCCGTCACGATGTCCCGCTCGATCCGCTTTGCCAAACCCTCGTCCGCCATCACCCACGCCTCTGCGAAAGATCCATTGTAGGCCGCGCCTCGCTCGCGTTCAGCGCCCTGCAATACGTCGATATCGACCTCAGGCCTTGGGCGAACACGATGCGCGCCTTCGATGTCAATCTCACGAAGCTGGAAGCGCTCGGCGCGACATGCCGGCCTCGCCGCCGCGCCCACAGGATTGTGCGGCTCTGGCCGAGCTGTCTGCGCACGCGCATCGTGCTCTCCACCGCAGGCCCTTACGCTCTCTACAGCGACTTACTCGTTCCACCTGTGTCGAAAACCATACGCCCTGTGTCGATCTCACTGGAGGTGTGGACCGGGTACGGTCGCTCATCGACCGGTTCACGCGAAAGCGATCCCGGCAATCGCGTCACCGTCCAATGTGTTTGCGAAAGCGCCTTTGGGCTCGCCTGCAATGAGCCGTCTCCCGTCCCGCGCCGGCGTCCTCACGCCGAGCCTCGGTATCGGCAAGCTGTGCTATCGCACGACTGCGCGCAAGCGGGATGACGCTCACCTGCGGCGACCTAGAAAGCACCAAAACTCGCCTCCGTCTACAATCACGCCCATGTCTCCTGAAACGTTTCCCGGAGGGCTTCCGGCATGATTCGCAAGACCCGCCTGTTCACCCCCGGCCCTACGCCGCTCCTCCCCGCCGCACAGTTCGCCATGGCCGCGGCCGACATGCACCACCGCACCCCGGAGTTCCGCAAGCTCTTCGAGCGCGTCCTGGCCGGACTTAAGCAGTTCATCGGGACCGAGAACGACGTGCTCGTCTTGGCCTCCTCCGGCACCGGCGCAATGGAGGCGGCGGTCTCGAATATCACCTCACCCGGCGACCGCATCCTCGTCCTCTCCGCAGGCAAGTTCGGCGAGCGCTGGGCCGCGTTGGGCCGGGCTTTCGGCTGCGATGTGGACCTGGTCTCCGTCCCCTACGGGCAGACCTTTTCCGTCGACCGAATCAAGCAGGCCCTCCGCATCGAGACCCGCGCCGTCTTCATGCAAGCCACGGAGACCTCGACCGGCGTCCGCCACTGCGTCCCCGCCGTCGCCGCTCTTCTGCGTGAGCAGCGCAGCGACGCTCTGCTTGTTGTCGATGCCATCACCGGCCTGGGCACGACCCATTTCGACGTCGATCGCGATGTCGATATCGTGATCGGCGGCTCGCAAAAAGCCGTCATGATCCCCCCCGGCCTTGCCTATCTTTCCGTCAGCGAGCGCGCCTGGGAGGCAATGGAGATCTCCCTCAACCCGCGCTACTACTTCGACCTCCGCAAGGAGCGCAAGAACGCCGCCAAGGCCGAGTCCGCCTACACCCCCGCGGTCTCGCTGATCGCCGCGCTCGGTGCCGCGCTCGACTTCATCGCCGCCCAGGGAAACGGAGATCTGAGCGCGGGCCGCACCGCCCTCGTCAACAATGCCGAGCTTTGCGCCGCCATGACCCGCGCGGCGGTGCAGGCCCTCGGACTGGAGCTTTTTGCGCCTTTCGCCCCCGCTGCCGCCGTAACCGCCGTCGTTCCACCCGCGGGCGTCGACTCCGGCCTGATCGTCAAGGAACTCAAGCAGCGCTTCGGCGCCACCATCACCAATGGCCAGGGCGAGATGAAAGGCCGGCTCTTCCGCATCGCCCACCTCGGTTACTTCGACTACATGGACACTCTCGCGCTCATCGGTGCTCTCGAACACATCGCCGTCGACGTGCTGCAGCTCCCCATCCAACTCGGCCAGGCGCTGGCCGCGGCGCAGCAGACGTATGCGAAGCGCGCCGCGACGGTTGGAGACCGCGCCGCTTGCCCTTGCGGACGCGCCCTTGCCGATTGCGCGCTGACCGGAGCGCGGGCATGAAAATCCTGCTCGCCGAAAAAGTCTCACCCGCCACCCTCGCGGTCCTCCGCGAGGAACCCGGCTGGCAGATCCTCGCCCACGACGAAATCCTCTCCCTCCCGGACGCGCTCAACGATGCCGACGCCCTGGTCGTTCGCTCCGCCGTCCAGGTCACGGACGAGTTGCTCGTCCACGCGCCCAGGCTGCGCGTCATCGGCCGCGCGGGCGTGGGCGTCGACAACATCGACGCCGATGCCGCCACACGCCGGGGCATTGTCGTCATGAACACCCCCGGCGCGAACGCCATCGCCGTCGCCGAGCTCACCCTCGGACTCATGCTTGCGCTCGCCCGTGAAATTCCACGCGCCAACACCGCGCTCCACGCCGGCAAGTGGGAGAAAAAATCCCTTTCCGGCTCCGAACTGCGCGGTAAGACCCTGGGCATTCTGGGCCTCGGCCGCATCGGTCTCGAAGTCGCCCGCCGCGCCCGCGCTTTCGGCATGACCCTGATCGGCCACGATCCCTTTGTCGCCCCAGCCCTTGCCCGCGAGCACGAGGTTCTTCTCGTCCCTGTCGAGGAGCTGTTCCGCGCCTCCGACTTTCTCTCCCTTCATGTCGGCCTCACTCCGCAAACCCAAGGCATCGTCAACGCACAATCCCTCGCGACCATGAAGCCCTCCGCCCGCATCATCAACTGCGCCCGCGGCGAACTCATCGACACAACCGCGCTTGCCGCCGCTCTCCTGGAAGGCAAGCTTGCCGGAGCGGCCCTGGACGTTTTCGAGCAGGAGCCGCTCGTCGATTCATCCCTGTTCGGACTTCCCAACCTTCTGCTCACCCCTCACATTGCCGGCTCCACCGCCGAAGCGCAGGAAGCCGTCGGCATCCAGATTGCCGAGCAGATCCGTGCCTTTCTCAAACTCGGCGTCGTGCAGAACGCCGTCAACTCTCCTTCCCTCTCGCACGAGCAATACCTCGTGCTTGCTCCCTTCGCTGCTGCCGCCGAGCGCCTCGGCGCCATGCTCGGCCAGCTTCTCCCACCCGACTCCGGAGGGCTTGACAGCATCGCCCTCACCTACTCCGGCGTGCTCGCGGCATCCGGAACGGAGATGATCCGGAACGCCGCGCTCGCCGGAGTTCTCGGCGCGAGTGAAGGCGCGAACCGCATCAATGCCGCCCAGATCGCCTCCGAGCGCGGCATCCGCGTGCACGAGGACAGGCAGGCAGGCCCCAGCGGCATCGCCCTTACCCTGCACACCCGCACTGCCACCAGCCTCATGGCCCGCGCCGGCGTCGCACTCGCCTCCCAGGCACCGCGCCTGCTTGAGCTCGAGGTCATTCCGATCGAAGCACCGCTCGAAGGCACACTGCTGGTTGTTCGCAACTCCGACGTACCTGGCGTCATCGGCAAGCTCGGTACCGTACTCGGCGAGCACGGCATCAATATCGCAAACTTCGCCCTGGGCCGCGCCGAAGGCAGGGGTTCCGCCCTCGCCGTCATCCAAATCGACGGCGAAGCGTCACCCGCGCTCCTTCGTCAGCTGCGTTCGGTCGAGGCCGTCCATGAGGTTCGCCCCGTCTCGCTTCCTTCCTGACCCTCCTCATTCTCGAAACCGGAGACGCCGCGCTCCGGTCTTCTCTGTCCTCACTCTTATCGGCATCTTTTGCTGAATCTTCAATTACGTCGGTAACGGGCCCGCATTCCGCTTCGGTCCTTAACGTGCCTCTCTCGGCTACAATCGGTCCAGCCCTACCCTGACCGAGGTTTGCCCGTGCCGTTGTATGAGTACCGTTGTCCGTCCGGCCACCGTTTCGAGAAAATCCAAAGTTTCAGCGCTCCCGAACAGCTCGAGTGCCCCAAGTGCGGCCAAATGGGCGAGCGTCTTCTGTCCGCGCCGGCCATCCAGTTCAAAGGCTCGGGCTTTTATTTGACCGATTACGGTAAATCCGGCGGCAGCAAGGGCGTCGCGGGTGAAAGCGGCGGCGGCGCAAGCTCGGACGGCAAAAGCGGTTCCGATACGAAGTCCGGTTCCGACTCCAAACCAGGCACCGACGCAGGAAAAAGCAGCTCCGCACCCGCCGCACCGGCGAATACTCCAGCCAAGTCTTCCCCGCCGAGCAGTGCGCCCAACACTGGCAGCACCGGCTCGTCCGGCAACTGAGATCGCCTGCACGAGCCGCGACTCGGAATTAAGGACCACCCGCCTTGCATTTGGTCCAGCTTGAAGCCGCGCCGCCTATTTCTTGGAGGAAGCCTTCTTGGCCGTTGTCTTTCTTGTCGAAACCGCGGCCTTCTTCGCGGCAGCCTTTCTATTCGCGGGCTCCTTCGCGGCCGAAGCCGTGCCCTCCGGTGCCGGCGGCACCTTTCCTCCGGCACGCCGCGCTTCCGAAAGACCGATCGCGATCGCCTGCTTCGGATCGGTCACCTTCTGTCCGCTGCCGGACTTAAGCTTGCCTTCCTTCATCAGGTGCAGCTCGCGTCCGACCGCCTCGTGTGCCTTGCCGCCATACTTAGCCAACCGCCACCTCCGCCGGCAGGATTTCCTTCACATCCACCCACGAAGTGGGATACGTGCCCGTGTAACAAGCAGTACAGTACCCCTCCCCGCGCCCTCCACCCACCGCGTTTTTCAAGCCGTCTAACGATAAGTACGCCAGCGAATCCGCTTCGATGTACTGCCGTATCTCCTCGACGGAATGATTCGCGGCAATCAGGTCTTTTTTGGACGGAGTATCCACCCCGTAAAAACAAGGCGATACCGTCGGCGGGCACGAAATTCGTAAGTGGACTTCCCTGGCCCCCGCCGCCCGCACCATCCTGACAATCTTGCGCGAGGTAGTGCCGCGAATGATGGAGTCGTCGATCAACACGATCCGCTTGCCTTCGAGCAGGTTCCGGACCGGATTCAACTTAAGCCGCACCCCGAAATCCCGCACCTTCTGCTCCGGTTCGATAAAGGTCCGCCCTACATAATGGTTGCGGATGAGCCCGAACCGGAACGGCAGCCCCGCTTCCTCCGCGTATCCCAGCGCCGCCGTCACGCCGGAGTCCGGCACCGGCACCACCAGATCCGCCGCCACCCCCGACTCCCGCGCGAGCTGCCGTCCCATCGCCTCGCGCGAGCCCTGCACCCAGCGCCCGAACACCTGCGAGTCCGGCCGGGAAAAGTACACATGCTCGAAAATGCACGAGGATCGCTCGACCCCGGTCTGGTACCGCCGCGAGGTCACACCCTCGCTCGTGACCATGATGAGCTCGCCCGGCTCCACGTCGCGCTCGTACCTGGCATGGAGCAGGTCGAACGCGCAGGTTTCGGACGCGAACACGATCGTGTCCGGCGCGCCCGGGTTCATAATACGGCCCATCGACAGCGGGCGAAAACCGCGCGGATCCCGCGCCGCGAACATCCGGTCGCGCGTCATCATTACCAGCGAAAACGCCCCGTCTACCTGCCGCAGCGAGTCCGCAATCGCGTCCACCAGCGTCGCCTCGCGCGAGTGCGCGATGAGCTGGACGATGATTTCGGAGTCGGACGTGGTCTGGAAAAATGCCCCGGCCCGTTCCAGCCGCGCCCGCACCGTGCCCAGGTTTACGAGGTTGCCGTTGTGCGCGATCGCGATCAGCCCCTTGGTCGAGTCCACCCGGATCGGCTGCGCATTCAACAGCGCCGAGTCGCCCGTGGTCGAGTAGCGCGTGTGCCCGATCGCCATCTCCCCCTTGAGCCGCTGCAGCACGTCCTCGGTGAAGATTTCAGAAACCAGGCCCATGCCCTTGATATTCGACAAGCTGTTCCCGTCCGCCGTCGCGATCCCCGCCGACTCCTGCCCGCGGTGCTGGAGCGCGTAAAGCGAGAGGAAGACCTGCCGGGCCGCTTCAGGATGATTGAACGCCGCCGCCACCCCGCACTCTTCGCGGAAGCCGTCGACAGGCTCGCGCTCCGTAACTTGCTCGCCAAGTAACGCCAGCTCGGCAGGAGTTGTCGCCCCCGGCATCCCTTCGACCAGCAACCGCTTCACGCCATCACCTCGGCGACCACGGGTGATGCGGCGAGTATATCTTCCAGCGATTTGCTCCAGCCATCTCGCAAATGAGATATATGGACATCTATCAACTTCTTCAACTCGGCCTCGACATAAGCACCAGCTGAACGCTCTTCGTAAGTTTGAGCATGAATGATAAATTTTCCGTTCGTCACAACACCTAAGCGCCAAACGTTCAGCCCTGCACTTGATAAAGCTTCATCGACTTGCGAGATGTTCTCGCGTGAACAACTCACGATAACTCGCGAAGCGTCTTCACCAAAACAAGCCATCAGTGGCGATTTATGGAGCTCACCCCCAAACCGCACATCAACACCCACACTGTTATAAAAACACGCTTCCGCAAGCGCGACGGCAGTACCTCCATCGGCAACATCCACTGCCGCCCCGATTAGACCGTCACTTGAAAGCGCCGCAAGCTGAATCTGCAATTTAGCTGCTGTCTGTAGGTTGAGGGTAGGCGGTTGGCCCCAAGCGCTTCCAAGGATTGCACGCGCGTACTCTGACGAGCCAAACTCGCGGAGAGCTGCTCTTTCGTCTAGGCTCTCAGTTAAGACCGACTTACTGCTTGAAGCACCAGCATTCACAAGCAATAACCAGTCGCCTGGCGATGCGAAACTAGATGGAATCGCGTTTGTCACGTCCTCCAGTATCCCGACCACCCCCACCACCGGCGTGGGATAAATCCCTTCTCCGCGCGTTTCGTTGTACAGGGAAACATTCCCACCAGTTATGGGCGTCCCCAACGCCCGGCAAGCCTCCGCGATTCCGTCGATCGCATCCGAAAGCTGCCGCATGATCTCCGGCTTTTCGGGGTTGCCGAAATTCAGACAGTTCGTCGCGGCAACGGGCACGGCTCCCGTGCAAGCCACCTTGCGCGCCGCCTCGGCAACCGCGTGCATCGCCCCCAGCTTCGGGTCCAGGTAGCACCAGCGCCCGTTCCCCGCCAGCGCCATCGACAAGCCGCGTTGGGTGCCCTTGATCCGCATCACCCCCGCCTCGCCCCCCGGGCCCTGCACGGTGTTGGTCTGCACCATCGACTCGTACTGCTCATACACCCAACGCTTCGAGCACACATTCGCACTCGCCAGCAGCTTTTTCAGGTCCGCCGTGTAGTCGCGCGGCTTCGCGAGCTCCTCCAGATCCCAAGCGGGCGGGTCGAGAGGGACAGGCGCTTTCCTCTCCCCCACCGGCCTGTGGTACAGCGGCGCATCGTCGGTCAGTGACGCATTCGGGATGTCCGCGACCAACACCCCGCCATGCCGGACCCGCATGTGCGGCTTTTCGATGACCGAGCCGGCGACCACCGCGTCCAGCCCCCACTTGGCGAACACATCGAGCACTTCTTTTTCCCTACCCTGTGAAGCCACCAGCAGCATCCGCTCCTGCGACTCCGACAGCATGATCTCGTACGAGCTCATCCCCGCCGCGCGCTGCGGAATCCGGTCCAGCTCGATCTCCACCCCGACGCCGCCCCGCGCACCCATCAAGCAGGTCGAACAGGTCAGCCC
>CAXUEU010000100.1:6882-11442 GCA_964250195.1 uncultured Acidobacteriaceae bacterium | reverse complement strand
GCACGGCATTCCGTACGGAGCGAAGGACCTGCTGGACACCGCCGGCATCGCGACCACCTACGGGGCGGAGCCGTTCCGCGACCGCATTCCCACGGAGGATGCCGTGGTGGTGTCGCGCCTGCGCGAAGCCGGCGCGGTGCTGTGCGCGAAGCTTTCGCTCGGCGCGCTCGCCCTCAACGACATCTGGTTCGGCGGCCAGACGCTCAACCCGTGGAATCTGGACGAGGGGGCGTCCGGGTCGAGCGCCGGGCCGGGCGCGGCGGTGGCGGCGGGGCTGGTCGGCTTTGCGATCGGCTCGGAGACCGGCGGGTCCATCGTCAGCCCGTCCATGCGCTGCGGGGTCACCGGCCTACGGCCCACCTTCGGCCGCGTTGCCCGCACCGGGGCCATGACCCTGTGCTGGTCGCTCGATAAACTCGGCCCCATGACCCGCGGCGTCGAGGACGCGATGCTCGTCCTCCAGGCCATTACCGGCCCCGATGCGGGCGATGTCTCCAGCGTCCCTTCCGAGCTTTTCTTCGACCCGCTGAAACAAGCGAAAGGCTTGAAGGTCGGCTACTTTCACAAATGGCTCAACGAGGCTCCCTCGACCGAGGTCGACCGCGCCGCTTTCGCGATGCTGCCGAAACTCGGGATGATCCCCGTGCCCGTCACGCTCCCCGACTGGCCCTACGACTCGCTCCAGCTCATCCTCTTCGCCGAAGCCGCCGCGTCGTTTGAAGAGCTCACGCTCTCCGGCCAAATCGACCGGCTCAAGATGCAGGTTCCCGACGCCTGGCCCAACTCCTTCCGCCAGGCCCGCTTTCTGTCGGCGGTCGACTACGTCCAGGCTGACCGCATGCGCCGCCGCGTCGCGGTCGAGATGGCCCGCATTTTCTCGGATGTCGACCTGCTGCTTGTCCCCTCCCTGCGCGACGAAATGCTCGTCATCACGAACTTCACCGGCCACCCCTCGCTCACCCTCCGCGCGGGCTTCGTCGAGGTCGCCGAGGCCCGCAGCGACTGGGCACCCGATCCAGCCCGCCCTCTCGCGAAATTTTCTCCGCCGCGCCGCGTTCCCCACGGCATTACCCTCATCGGGCGGCTCTTCGACGAGGGCACGCTGGCCAATGCCGGGATGGCGCTGGAAGCGTCGCTGGCTGTCTCGGACGAGCGCCCGAAGGGATTCAGCTGACGGCGAAAGGCGAGGCTCGACCGCCGATGCATTGAGATCGCGTGTAGCATAAAGGGCAACATGGGACATGCATGCCGGTTCGCCGCCTTCTTACTCGCCTCCTTTCTCCTCGCCGCTCGCGGGCAAGCGGAGGCCGCGCCCTCGGAGGACCGTCCGGACCTGACGAAGTACCCGCACGCCGTTTCATCGACGTACACGGTGCACCGGTTTCGCTTTGACACCGGCGACGAATTCCCGGAGCTGAAGCTGCATTACACGACTCTGGGGCAACCGCGGCGCAATGCCGCGGGCCGCGTGGACAATGCGGTACTGCTGCTGCACTCGACGGTGACCGCGGGAACGGATTTTCTGAAGCCCGCGTTCGCCGGGGTGCTGTTCGGCCCCGGGCAGCTGCTCGATGCGGCGCGCTACTACATCATCATGCCTGACGCTATCGGTGCCGGCCAGTCCTCCAAACCTTCGGACGGGCTGCACATGCGGTTTCCCAAGTACGGCTACAACGACATGGTGCGCGCGCAGCACCTGCTTGTCACCGAGGGGCTCGGGATCGACCACGCGCGGCTCATCCTGGGCACCAGCATGGGCTGCATGCACACGTTTCTTTGGGGAGAAGCGTACCCCGGCTTTGCCGACGCGCTGATGCCGCTTGCCTGCCTGCCGGTGGAGGTCGGCGGCCGGAACCGCATTGCCCGCACCATGATTACCGACGCGATCACAAAGGACCCGGCCTTTGACGGCGGCGAGTACAAGACCGAGCCCGCCTATGGCCTGCGCATCGCCGACCAGATCAAGACCGTCATGGTCGAGAGCCCCCTGCGCATCCAGGAAGAAGGGCCCACCGCAGCCCAGGCCGACCGCTACTTCAAAGACAAGATCGACGGCGACCTGAAGACCCTGGATGCGAATAACTTCCTGTACCTCTTCAATGCTTCGCGCGACTACGACCCGCAGCCGAAGCTCAATTCCATCCAGGCACCGCTGACGCTGGTCAACTCCGCGGACGATTTCATCGATCCGCCCGAGCTCGGGATCGCGCAAAAAACAATCGCGGCCATGCCGCACGGCCGGTACGTGCTGCTGCCCATCACGCCCGAAACGCGAGGGCACCTGACCTTCGGGCAGCCGGCGGTATGGCAGCCCTATCTGCGGCAGCTTCTGGACGCTTCATCCCTGAAACCCTGACGTCCGCGAAGCATAGAGGACGAACGATTGTCCAATATCGAGGCTTATTAGCCGGCAAGCCCATGCCGCTGGCGCGGTTTCCCCCCTATTGCGTACACTCAAAGTGCACCGAGCATTTTTTGGGATACCGGCAAAGGGTTCATCCGCATGCGCTGCACCTCGCTTCTCCTTGGATTCACCCTGTTCGCCTCCTGCCTTCATGGCCAGTCCGCCCCGAATCGGCCGTGGCTCGACCGTACGCTTTCCTCCGACGAGCGCGCCGCCCTCATCCTGAACGAGATGACGCTCCCCGAGAAGCTGTCCCTGCTGCACGGCAACGGCATGGCGCGCGAGCCGCAGTGGACCATGCCCCTGACCCGCGACTCCAACGGTGGAGCGGGCTACATCGCGCCCATCCCACGGCTCGGCATTCCCGCGCTCGACATCTCCGACGCCGCTTACGGCGTCCGCGCTTCAGGGTCCAACGGCCGCTACTCGACGGCGCTGCCCTCCAATCTTGGAGCGGCCTGCTCCTGGGACCGGGAGGCCGCCTACGCCTACGGCGGCCTCATCGCCCGGGAGCTGCGCGCCCAGGGCTTCAACATGTCGCTCGGCGGCGGCGTGAACCTGACCCGCGAGCCCCGCAACGGGCGCACCTTCGAGTACCTGGGCGAGGACCCGGTGCTCGCCGGGACGCTGGTCGGCCGGCTCATGACAGCCGAAAAGCGGGAGCACGTCGTCACCGACATCAAGCACTACGCGGTCAACGACCAGGAAACCGGCCGCAATGTCGTTTCCGCCGAGATTGGGGAGCGGGCCATGCGCGAGTCCGACCTCCTGGCCTTCCAGATCGGCATCCGCGACGCGCAACCGGGAGCCGTGATGTGCGGCTACAACCGCGTCAACGCCGTGTACGACTGCGAAAACGACTACCTGCTCCGCGACACGCTCAAGGGTGCCTGGCAGTACCCCGGTTTCGTGATCTCCGACTGGGGCGCGACCCACTCGACCGTAGCGAGCTCGCATGCGGGGCTCGATCATGAAGAGCCGGTAGACGAGTTCTACGGGCCGGCTCTGGCGAAGGCCGTCGCTTCCGGCCAGGTGCCCGTCGCGGAGATAGACGACCACGCCCGCCGCATTTTGCGCTCTTACTTCGAGGACGGCATCTTCGATTACCCGGTAGAAAAGCGCGTCATCGACGTCGAGGCGAACCTCGACATCGCCCAGCACATCGAGGAGGGCTCGATCGTGCTGCTGAAGAACGAGGGCGGCGTATTGCCTTTGAAGAACGCGAAATCGCTCGCGATCATCGGCGCGCACGCGGATGTCGGCATGCTGTCGGGCGGCGGCTCCGCGCAGGTCGATCCGCCCGGAGGCAATGCCATCAACCCGTCCGAAGGTGCCATTGTCTTTTCCAACCACACGCACGTCTTCTTCCTGACCTCGCCGCTCAAACAGCTCCGCTTGGCCATGCCACAGGCCAAGGTCGAGTTCGACTCCGGCGACGACCCGGCCGCTGCCGCCGCGTTCGCGAAGCAGGCGGACGTGGCGATCGTCTTCGTCCAGCAATGGAACATGGAGTCGATCGACCTGCCGACGCTGGCCTTGCCCGACAACCAGGACGCCCTGGTCGAAGCCGTGGCCGCCGCGAACCCGCGCACGGTCGTGGTGCTCGAAACCGGGACCGCCGCTCTGATGCCCTGGGCGGGCAAGGTCGCCGGCATCGTCGAGACCTGGTACCCCGGCGCGCGCGGCGCGACCGCCTTGGCCCGCGTGCTGACCGGGGCGGTTAACCCGTCCGGCAAGCTCGCCATGACCTTCCCGCTGAGCGATGCCGACCTGCCCCATCCCGCCATCGCGCCCCTGCCGGTCGAGGAAAAAGGGCAGGGCACCGCCGCCGTCAACGCGGGGTTCAACAAGGCCTCGACGTACACCGTCAAATACGACGAAGGGCTGGAGGTCGGCTATAAGTGGTACGACGCCCGGCACAAGCAGGTGCTGTTCCCGTTCGGCTTCGGCATGTCCTATACGACCTTTACTTACTCCGGCCTTCGAGTTACGCCCGGCGCGACGCCTCGGGCGAGCTTCACGGTCAAAAATACCGGGCAGGTCGCCGGAGCCGAGGTGGCGGAGTTGTACGCAGGACTGCCTTCCGGCTCCGGCGAGCCGCCACGGCGCCTGGTGGGCTACGACAAGGTCACTCTCCAACCCGGCGAGAGCAGGGA
>CAXUEU010000100.1:0-6872 GCA_964250195.1 uncultured Acidobacteriaceae bacterium | reverse complement strand
CCTCGACGTAGACCCGCTGTTTCTCACGGTCTATGACGAGGCCGGAAGGCGGATGAAGGTCGCGCCCGGCGAGTACACCTTCGCCGCCGGCCCCTCGTCGCGCGCGCTTCCGCTGCAGACGAAGGTCACGCTCGCAGCAGCGGAAGTCTCCCGGTAGAGCCGGGCGCAACAATTACGCGCCCCCGTGCACGGCCGCGTATACACTGCTCTCACCTATGGTCCCAGCACGCGCCCGCTTCCTGCCCCTAGCCCTTGCCTGCACCCTTGCCGCCGCAGCCCAAAAGCAGCCCCTCCCGCAGCCGACCCCGTACCCGCCCGCCATCACCACGCCCGAGGACACTCCGTATGTGGGCCCGGTCAAGCTCTCGGTCGACCTGAGCAACAACGCCGACCGCATCGCGCAGGTTCACGAGGAAATTGCAGTCGAGAAGGGCGCGAAGGAGCTGGTCCTGCTTTACCCGCAGTGGATTCCCGGCACCCACTCCCCCACGGGGCCTATCTCGAAGCTCGGCGGCATCACGACGACCGTGGACGGCAAGCGGGTGCAATGGGTGCGCGACACGGTCGACGTGTACGCCTTTCACGTCCCGCTCACGCCCGGGGCGAAGACGGTCGGGCTCGATTTTCAATATCTGTCGCCGGTGAAGCATGAGGAAGGCCGCATCGAGATCTCGAACGAGATCGCCGACCTGGCCTGGAATAGAGTGTTGATGTACCCGGCCGGCCACTTTGCCCGGCAAATCCCGTTCGACGTATCTTTGAAGCTGCCGGAAGGCTGGAAGTACGCGACGGCGCTCGAAACGGCAACCAACAACGGCGCGAACGTCACCTTCAAGACGACGCCTCTTCATACGTTGGTCGACTCCCCCCTGTACGGCGGCATTAACTACAAGCGCGTGGATTTGTCTCCTTCGCCGACGAACAAGGTGTATCTCGACGTCTTCGCGGACAAGCCGGAGCAGCTCGAAATCACGCCCGACGAGCTGGACAAGCATAAGAAACTCACGATCGAGGCCGACAAGCTTTATCAATCGCACCATTACGACCATTACGATTTCCTGCTGCTGCTCAGCGATAGGGTAGGCGGCGTCGGGCTCGAGCACCACCAATCCTCCGAGGACGGGCACCCGGGCAATTACTTCACCGACTGGGCCTCCGGGGTGGGCAGCCGTGACCTGCTCGGCCACGAGTACACCCACTCCTGGGACGGCAAGTTCCGCCGGCCGGCCGAGCTGTGGACGCCGAACTTCAACGTGCCCATGCGCGACGAGCTGCTGTGGGTGTACGAGGGAATGACGCAGTACTGGGGCAACATCCTGACGGCCCGCGCCGGGATGCGCACGCCGGATGAGGCCCGGTCGATCTTCGCGCTGGATGCGGCGGAGTTCGAGGCGAGCCAGGGCCGGACATGGCGGCCCCTGGTTGATACTACCAACCAGCCGACAATTTCGCAGCGCAGGCCCGTGAGTTGGGTCTCCTGGCAGCGGCCCGAGGATTACTACACCGAGGGCGCCCTGATCTGGCTCGACGCGGACACCAAGATCCGGGAACTTACCGGCGGGGCTAAGTCGCTCGACGATTTCGCGAAGCTGTTTTTCGGCGTCTACAACGGGTCGTACATCACGGACACTTACACCTTGGACGATGTGGTCCACGACCTGAACGCGGTGGCCCCATACGATTGGAAGGCTTTCCTGCAGACCCGCGTTTTCGACCTGCACGCGGAGGTTCCGGAGGATGGCTTCACGCGCGGCGGCTATAAGCTGACCTACTCCGATGCGCCGATCCCGTGGCTCGAGAAGTTGGAGGCGAGGTCAGGATATACCGGCTACGAGTTCTCGCTCGGCTTCAGCATCGGTTCCCGCCGGCACGGCGGGTCGGCTTCAGGCAGCGCCATCGGCAGCGTGTACTGGGGCAGCCCGGCGTTCAAGGCTGGAGTTACGCCCGATATGGAGCTGGTCTCGGTCGATGGCGCGGCCTACACGCCGGAGGCGCTGAAGAAGGCCTTGATCGCGGCCGAAAAGACGAAGACGCCGATCCAGCTCCAATTTCTGCGCGGGGACGAGTACAAGACCATCGCGATCGACTATCACGGCGGCCTGCGCTACCCGCACCTGGAGCGGGTCGCGAATACCCCCGCGCGGTTCGACGACATCCTCGCGCCGAGCAAGGCGGCGCTGCCGGCAATGTAGCGTTCGATCCGTTCCCCGGCAATCCGCTTCTGCCAGGGAGGGGGCATTCCGAGCGAAGCGAAGAATCTGTTTTTTACATGACTCGCGCGGGAAAAGCAGATCCTTCCTCGCTTCGGGGATCCCGTCTTCGCTCGTCAGGATGACCCAAGAAGCATGGCGGTGAACCATTTCGCGAGCCCTCCTGGCGGGCGTGTGAACTGCGTTGCGAGCGCGAGCGAATCAGTTCTCGAACACGAACTCGACCTTGCCTTCCTCGCTCAAGCGCAGCCCCGCTTCAAAGGTCTTTCCGGCCTTCGATTGGAACCCGCTCAGCACCTTCGTGCGTCCCGTGCGGCACAACAGGCGCATCTCGGCTTCCGCGGTCGTCCGCCCGGCGATCGAGCGCCAGATTGTCAGGGGGCACTTCGCCTCGGCCCAGCGCGAGCAACCCCACGCTTTCGCGTCCTCGCGGGGCAGGCGCACGACACCCTCCTTGCAGACGGGGCAGGGAACCGGCGCTTGCGCGTCTGCCCTGGCTGGGGCGGCTTTCGCGGCCGCCAGGCCCTTGCCGGGCTTTTTCTTCGCGGTTTTCGCCGGCACCGCCGCTTTTGCCCTGCCGGATTTTGCCGCAACAGCCGGTGCCGCGGCTTTCTTTCTGCCGGCCTTTGCCCGCACAGCCGGTGCCGGCTCGCGCGCTTCCCGCGCCGCCGCGCTCGCGCCCTGCTCCTCCGGCAGGAAGTCAGGCCTGGCACGCAGGCGTGACGCGAGAAACCCTCCCGGCTGCAGCGCCCAACGCGTACCGCCCTCCGGCCCGTCTGAACCCGCCCCGGTCCGGGCAGGCGGGCGCGCCGCGGCTTTGGGTGCCGCCGCGCGCGTTGTGCCGCTCCGCACGGCCGAAAACCCGCTCGCCTTCCCGATCTCCTCCCGCAGGCGCTCGTCCGCGGCGCGCACCACCGGCAGGTACTCCGCCTGGCCTTCCGCGATGCGGTCCAGGTCGCGTTCCAGGTCGCGGGTGAATGCGTACTCCACGAAGCCGAACCTGCCGACGAGCCCGTCCACCACGGCCTCACCCACCCCGGTCGGCCGCAGGTACTTGCCTTCATCGTCGACGTACCCGCGCCCTTGCACGTTCTTGAGGATCGCCGGGTAGGTCGAGGGCCTGCCGATACCCAGTCCTTCCAGGCGCTTGATCAACGTGGCCTGCGTGTAGCGCGTCGGCGGCTCGGTCTTCTTATAAAGCACGCGTCCATCCCGCGCCGTCACCGCCTTGCCCACGACGAGTACCGGCACGCGCCCGTCGCCCTGCGCTTCCTCGTCCTCCTCGGCGGCGTCGCGCCCCGTCAACCCGCGCCAGCCCGGCGCGACCAGGACTCGCCCCTCCGCCCTGAACAGGAACGCCGCAGAACCCGCCGCCGCCCGCAGGCGCGTGGTGTTCACGCTCCATTCCGCATCGGCCAGCTGCGAGGCCACGGCCCGCTCCCAGATGAGCCGGTAGAGCGCTTGCTGCGATGGGTCCTCACCCGCATGCTCGTCCTCGAAGTGGGTCGGCCGCACCGCCTCGTGGGCCTCCTGCGCGCCGCCCTTGCTCTTGAACTTGCGGGCCGCGCCCGGCAGCGGCAGCCCGCGCCCCTCGGCGTAGGCGCGCACCTCCCGCAGGGCCTCGGCTGAAAAGTTCACCGAATCGGTCCGGTGATAGGTGATCAGCCCCGCCTCGAACAGCTTTTGCGCCACCCCTGCCGTTACGTCCGGCTTCCAGCGCAAGCGCACCGAGGCCGCCTGGAGCATGGTGCTGGTCGTAAAGGGCGGCGGCGGGGCCTGCATCACTTTCTTGTTGCCCGATTCCGTGACGACGCACTCCCTTGAAGCCGCCGCGCGTTTGGCGAGCTCCTCGTCCAGGCAGTACTTCTCGCCCTTGGGCAGGGCGGGCTCCCACTGCGCCCGCCAGGCATCGGGCTTTACGCCGAAGAGCAGCTCCGCCCCGAAGTGCCGCACCTCGACGAAGGCGGCGATCTCCCGCTCGCGCTCCACCACCAGCCGCACCGCGGGCGACTGCACCCGCCCCGCGCTGAGCCCGCGCCCCAGCAACGGCGAAACCTGGTAGCCCACCAGGCGGTCCAGCACCCGGCGCGCCTCCTGCGCGTGTACCAGGTGCATGTCCACCGCGCGGGTCCGCTCCAGCGCCCGCCGCACCACCTCCGGCGTGATCGAGTCGAAGGTCACCCGGCGCGCACCTTTCAGCTTCAGGGCCTCGCTCACGTGCCAGGCGATCGCCTCGCCTTCCCGGTCGGGGTCGGTGGCCAGGTATACGCCTTCCTTCGCTTTGGCCGCCATGCCGCGGAGGCGCTTGACCACGTCGGCCCCGCGTTCGCTCAGCTCGTACTCCGGCACATACCCCGGCATGCCGAGGCCCAGGTCCTTCACGGGCAAGTCGCGGATGTGCCCCACGCTCGCCGCCACCTCCCAGCCCGCGCCCAGGATCGCCTTGATCTTGCGGATCTTGTTCGGGCTTTCCACGATCATCAGCTTCATGCGCTTGCCAGACGCCTTCCTTTGCTCCTAACGTAGTCTCGCCGGGAGAATTCGCTCCATGAATCGTCGCAGGTTTCTCAGCACCTCGCTCGCTGCCGCGGTAACGCCCTCGCTTCCCCTTTCCGCCGCAGCAAGCGATCCCGCGACCCAGCCTTTTCCGAAGGACTTTCTATGGGGCACGGCCACCGCGGCCTTCCAGGTCGAGGGCGCTTGGAAGGAGGATGGCAAAGGCGAGTCCATCTGGGACCGCTTCTGCGCAACGGAAGGGAAGGTGCGCGGCGGGGCTGACGCCACCGTCGCCTGCGACAACTACCACCGGTTTCGCGACGATATCGCGATCGTCAAGCAGCTCAATCTGAGGAGCTACCGCTTCTCGATCTCCTGGCCGCGCATTCAGCCGGGCGGCACCGGCCCGGCCAATGCAAAAGGCCTCGACCATTACTCCAGGCTCGTCGATGCCTTGCTGGAAGCCGGCATCCGACCTTTCTGCACGCTGTATCACTGGGACTTACCGCAGGCTCTCGAAGAGAAAGGCGGCTGGCCGAACCGCGACCTGGCGAGCTACTTCGCGGACTATGCCGGCATCCTTGGCAAACACTTAGGCGACAGGATCGCCGTATGGGCCCCTTTCAACATGCCGTGGACCTTCACCTATCTGGGCTATGCCACGGGCACCTTTCCGCCTTGTAAGTCCGACTACCGGCTGTTTCTTCGGGCCGCCCATACGGTAAGTCTGGCGCAGGCCGATGCGCTCCGCGCGCTCAAGGCTGCGTCGTCCGGGGCTTCGGTCGGATCGGCTTATGGAATGGCTCCCGCTTACCCAAAGACGAGCAGCGAAGCAGACCGGGCCGCCGCCGCACGCTACCACGCCATGAACAACGTTTTCTTTCTTCACGCGGCCATGCACGGCACCTATCCGAAAGCCTTTGCCGGCGACCCGCCCTACAAGGAAATGGGCGTGCAGGCCGGGGACGAGGCGCGCATGCGTGCGCCTCTCGACTGGGTCGGCTTCCACTACTACACGCGGCGCGTCGTCGCCGCCGCGGACACAGCGGGGGTGCCTGGCAGTGCGAGCTTCGGCACCGAAATCGAGCTGGACGGGGGTTCGCGCGACCGCTACACCCAATTTCATGCGGAGATGCCCACCGAGGGCCCACTTACCGATGCAGGCCTGGAGGTATACCCGCGCGGCATCTACGACTTAGTTATGCAAATCTCGCGCGAGTACGGCTTTCCGGCCATCGAGATCACCGAAAGCGGCTGCAGCTATCTCGACGCACCCTATCTCGACCGGGGTGTGCCCGATGCGCGCCGCATTCGTTTCTTCCGAAGCTACCTCGCCGATCTGCGCCGCGCCATCGTGGCCGGTGCCAAGGTTCGCTCCTATCACGCGTGGACGCTGCTGGATAACTTCGAGTGGGCCGACGGCTACTCCCAACGCTACGGCCTCACCTACGTTGACTTCCGCGATCAGCGCCGTACTGTCAAGGACTCCGGCGTTTGGTATGGGCGCGTGGCCGCCGCCAACCGTCTTGACGCCTGACCGCAGAACCGGAGTTACCTGCCTGCGAGTACCGTCGGGGCAGGAGGAGGTTCCCACCCGCGAACGGGAGCCTTTACAATTGCCCTGTCCAACTTGCACCACTCTTCCCACCCGCTCGCCGGAACAGGATCCGACAGACACCCATGCAACTCTGGAACGACTACGAAGGTGCAACCCTTGCCGGCCGGTGGACCTTAGGCCGGCTTCTTCGGACCGAAGGCCGCAGCGCCCTGTTCGCCACCACCGCGCCCGGCGGCAAGCCCGCGATCCTGCGCCTGACCGAGGCCCTCAACGACCAGTCCGCGCTCCAGTCCCGCTACCGCGCCATCCAGGCCGCCGGGGAGCGATTCCTGGTCAAGGTGCAGAGCTTCGGCGATGCCGAGCTCGACGGGACGCCCCTGGCCTACGCGGTGCTCGAGCCTACCGAGGAGTCGCTCGCCGACATTCTCCGGGTGCGCCGCCTCGACCTGTCGGAAACGCTCGAGGTGAGCCAAGTGGTCGCCGGGGGCCTGCTCGCGCTCCACGCCCAGGGGCTGATCCACGGGCTGGTGGAGCCGGAAAGCGTGCTCGCCGCCGCTCAGCAGATCAAGCTGCGCTCCGACTGCGCCCGCCCCGCGCCCACCCCGAGC
>CAXUEU010000099.1:0-11448 GCA_964250195.1 uncultured Acidobacteriaceae bacterium | reverse complement strand
CGTCGAACTCGTCCTCGACCTCGCCGATGAGCTGCTCGATCGCGTCCTCGACCGTGACCAACCCGACCGTCGACCCGAACTCGTCGACCACGATGGCTAAGTGGCGGCGGCGCTGCTGAAACTCCACGAGTAAGTCGAAGACCGGCTTTGTTTCCGGCACGACCAACACCTCGCGCATGATGGACCGTAACTGTAAGGATGCGAGCGGTGCAGCGGGGGCGCTGACGGCGCGGAAGTGCATCAGCCGCGCCACATCCTTCGCATAGACTACCCCGACGATCGCTTCCGGTCCGCGCAGAGGGTCGTAGACGGGCAGGCGCGAGTGGAGCTCCTCGACGATGCGGGCCGAGGCCTGCTCGACGGGCATGGAGGCGGGCAGCGATACGATGCGCTGGCGTGGGGTCATGATCTCGCGGGTGGGGATCGCGTCGCCCTCGACGGCGCGGTGGATCAAGGCCTCCTGGAAGGGCGGGAGCGCGCCGCCCTCGCGCGCGGCGGTGGCGATGAGCTTGAGCTCGTCGGGCGAGTGGACCTGGCCGTGCTCGGCGGGCGGGGTGCGGAAGACGCGCAGGACGAGCGCCGCGGAGCGGTTGAGCAGCACCACCGCCGGACGGGTGATCCGCATGAAGGCCAGCATCGGCGCGGCGATGGTGATGGCCATCTGGTCGCCGCGGCGCAGGGCGAGCGACTTGGGCACGAGCTCGCCGAGCAGGACATGGAAATAAGTGATGAAAAGGAACGCCATGGCCGCGGCGATGAGGTGAGCGTAGACGATCGACGGCAGATAGGGCGAGATGAGAGCGGCGATGGTTGGCTCGCCGATCCAGCCCAGGGCAAGCGAGGCCAGGGTTACGCCGAACTGGACGGCGGGGAGAAAGTCGTCGAGCCGCTCGCGAAGCCGCTGGACCGCGCGCGCGCCGGGGACCTCGTCGGCCAGCAACTTCTCGAGCCGCGACTTGCGCATGGAAACCAGCGCGAACTCGGCCGCGACGAAAAAACCGTTGGCCAGGATGAGCGCGGCGATGGCGGCGAGGCGGATGAAGAGCAGGGCGGCCATGTGCGGGCTTGGATGCGCGGGTAGAGCGGCGAGTCGCGAGGGACGAGGGGCGAATGGGCTCGGGAACTTTCCGGCCGAAGCGCGCGTATTCTTGTTCGCAAAGAGGAAGGCGGGACAGATGAAGGTGCTTCTTGGATTGGCGGCGATGATTTCGATGGTTCCGACGGCGTGGGCGGCGGATGGGACGTTTGAGCGCACGCTGAAGGTCAACGGGCCGGTGCTTCTGGCGGTGGATACGGGAGCGGGCAATATCCACGTTTCCGCGGGCGCGGTCGATTCGGTCCACATCGTGGGCCATGTCCACGCGAACAAGGGCGGGTGGTTCTCGGGCGGCAGCTCCGCGCTGGTGGAGGAGCGGGTCAAGCAGGTGGTCGCGAACCCGCCCCTGAACGTGGCCGGCAACATCGTGAGCCTGGGCCATAACTTCAAGGATGACAACATCGGCATCGACTACGAGATCACCACGCCGCGCGGCACGGACCTGCGCGCGAATACGGGCTCGGGCGACGTGCGGGTGGAGGACAACGGGGGCCCGGTGGAGCTGAAGACCGGCTCCGGCAATGTGCGGGGCTCGGGGCTCAGCGACCGGGTTTCGCTCGAAACCGGCTCCGGCGACATCGAGGCCACGATGCTTTCGGCACGCGACGTCAAGGCCCAAACCGGGTCGGGCAACATCAAGCTGCGTCATGTGGAAGCGGGCTTGTGGGCGCACACGGGCTCCGGCGACCTGGAGGTGAGCGGCAAGCCGCTGGCTGCCTGGAAGGTGGAGACGGGCTCAGGCAACGCGACGGTGGACACGGGCGGCGCGCCGATGAGCCTGAACGCGACCACCGGCTCCGGCGACCTGAGCTACGCGGGCGGCGGGCTGAAGCAGGCGAGCGGGGGCGACAAGCAGCACCTTGTGGGCGAGGCAAACGGAGGCGGGCCGGCGGTGCGGGTCACGACCGGGTCCGGCAACATCACCGTCAAATAAGATGGAGGGATGGTACATACGCTGCGGGCGATCCCGGCAGGGCAGATTCGGCTGCTCGTCTTCGATCTGGACGGAACGCTGATCGACTCGAAACGGGATCTGGTGGAGGCGGTCAACGCGATGCTGCGCGGCTTCGGGCTGCCGGGCCAGGAGCCGGAGCAGATCGCCTCCTACATCGGCGACGGTGCGGGCATGCTGGTGCGGCGCGCGCTGGAGGCCGAAGGGGCCGACCCCGGGCTGGCGGAACCCGCGCTGGAGGCCTTCCTCGCCTATTATCGGGAGCACCTGCTGGATCACACGCTTCCCTACCCCGGCGTTCTGGATCAGCTTCGGCTGCTGCCCGGGAAGAAGGCGGTGCTGACCAATAAACCGGTCCACGCCTCCCGGGAGATCTGCAAGGGCCTCGGGCTGTCGGAGTTTTTTTTCGAGGTCTACGGCGGCAACAGCTTCGCGACCAAGAAGCCCGACCCGGAAGGCCTGCTGCGGTTGATCGCCGAAGCCGGCGTGCGGCCGGAGCAAACCGTGATGATCGGCGACTCCGACGTGGACGTGCGCACGGCGGGGGCGGCCGGGGCGTGGTCGTTGGGCTGCCGCTACGGGCTTTCCCCGCACGGCATCGCGGACATGGAAGCCCGCGAGTTGGTGGATGCGGTCGTGGACTCGGCATCGGAATGGACATCTGTGTTGGGGGTAGCGCGTGGACTTTGAACTGGTGAGCGACTACGAGCCGCGCGGTGACCAGGGGCGGGCTATCTCGGAGTTGGTGGAGGGGCTGCGCCAGGGTGAGGAGCATCAGGTTTTGCTCGGGGTCACGGGCTCGGGCAAGACCTTTACCATGGCCAAGGTCATTGAAGCGCTCGACCGCCCCGCGCTCATCCTCGCGCATAACAAGACCCTTGCCGCGCAGCTCTTCCACGAGTTCAAGCAATTCTTCCCGAACAACGCGGTCGAGTACTTCGTCTCCTACTACGATTACTACCAGCCGGAAGCGTACATACCGGCAGGTGACTTATTCATCGAGAAGGAAGCGACCATCAACGAGGAGCTCGATAAACTCCGGCTATCGGCGACGCGGTCCTTGTTCGAGCGGCGGGATGCCATCATCATCGCATCCGTTTCCTGTATCTACGGTCTGGGCTCGCCGGAGGCTTACTATGGCATGCTCTTGTTTCTCGAGCAGGGCCAGAAGATTCGACGCGAGGACATTACCCGCAAGCTGGTCGAGATACTTTACGACCGTACGGATGGCGATTTTCGTCGCGGCACTTTCAGGGTGCGCGGCGACGTTATCGAGGTCTTCCCCACTTACGATGAAAGTGCCTACCGGATCGAGCTTTTCGGTGACGAAGTGGATGGCCTGTCGCAGATCGACCCGCTCTTCGGCACCGTGCTGAAGAAGTACGCGCGCCTGCCGATCTATCCGAAAAGCCACTACGTCGTCCACCCGGACCGCAAGAAAACCGCAGTTGAAACCATCCTGGCCGAGCTCGGGGAGTGGGAAAAGGAGCTCGAGTCGCAGGGCCGCATGGTCGAGGCGCAGCGCATCCACCAGCGCACCCGCTTCGACCTCGAAATGATCAAGTCCATGGGCTTCTGCCACGGCATCGAGAATTACTCCCGCCACTTCTCCGGCCGGCTGCCCGGCGAGCCCCCGCCGACCCTGCTCGATTACTTCCCGCAGGACTACCTGCTCTTCATCGACGAGTCCCATGTTACCGTTCCTCAATTGCACGGCATGTGGCACGGCGACCGCTCGCGCAAGCAGAACTTAGTGGACTACGGCTTCCGCCTGCCCTCCGCCCGCGACAACCGCCCGCTCAAGTTCGAGGAGTTTCAACACCGGGTCAAGCAGATCGTCTATGTCTCCGCCACCCCCGGCCCTTATGAGCTGGCTAAATCGGAGGGTGTCGTGGTGGAGCAGATCATCCGCCCCACCGGCCTGATCGATCCCGAGGTCGAGATACGACCCATACGCGGACAGATCGACGATTTACTTGCAGAGATACGCATCCGCGTCGAGCGCGACGAACGCGTCCTGGTTACAACCCTCACCAAGCGCATGGCCGAGGACTTATCCGGCTATTACACCGAGGTCGGCGTGCGCTGCCGCTACATGCACTCCGAGATAGAAACGCTGGAGCGCGTCAAGCTGCTGCGCGACCTCCGCAAAGGCGAGTACGACGTGCTCGTCGGCATCAATCTGCTGCGCGAAGGCCTGGACCTGCCCGAGGTTTCGCTGGTCGCGATTCTCGACGCGGACAAGGAAGGTTTCCTGCGCTCGCAGGGGTCGCTGATCCAGACCATCGGCCGCGCCGCGCGCCACGTCAACGGCCGGGCAATCCTGTACGCGGACAAGATGACCGACTCCATGAAGCGGGCGCTGGACGAAACCGGACGCCGGCGCGCGACGCAGCAGGCCTACAACGAGGAGCACGGGATCACCCCGACCTCTATCATTCGCGCCGCCGACATGTCTCTCGCGAAAATCCTCAAGGCCGACTATGCCGACCTTACCGAAGAGACCGACGAGCTTCCCGAGTTCGCCACCCAGCAGGCCCTCGACCTCCACATCGCCAATCTCGAGTCCGACATGCGCGAAGCCGCGAAGAAGTTCGAGTTCGAGAAAGCGGCCAAGCTCCGCGACACCATCGCCGGCCTGCGCACGAAGGAGTTCCTGTTCGCTTGATTCTGTCCCGCTATGAAATTTCGCAGGCTTCTTCGGCTTTTGCATTTCTAAGGATTCATCCATCCTTGTAGCTTCACTCACGTGCTCTGGTTTTCCAATTGCTAAACTCTCTTCGACTGCATAGTTCAAAGACGTTCCATGCGTCTCTTTCCCGGTATTCCCGCAACCGCCCTCCTGCTTTCCATCCTATTCACCGCGTCCGTAACCCTTTCCGCGGCGCAGGAGATCTGTGCAGTCAAGGGAGGCCCGCAGGGCGCGATCACCGACGCGAGCAGGCCCTCGTTTCCAATGCCACCGCGACCTGCCTCGGCGCCGCGCGCAAAAAAAGGGCCCTGCGTTTCCACGCAGGACCCTTGTTGCTGCACGCAAATGAAGCTGGCACAGGCCCGGTCAGTATTTTTCCGTTCTGACGGTGTGCTCCGCAACTTCGGACTGTGTACGCCAGGCGGGCAACAGTGTTTTGGATTCGAAGGCAGGTAGTTGATCGGTGACGTGCGCCGAACCCGGTCGCGACGAATTGCCGTAGCCGAGGAGTTCGCGAGCCTTCGCACCATCGCGGGTGAACTCAACAAGCTCCACGTAGGTATCGCCGTCATACGACCAGAAATCGTGACTGCCGTCGGGAGCGGGGAAGGGTTCAACGATGCGTATACCGCCGAAGGTGTCTCCGGACCCACTCGTCGTTTCGTACGAAACAGGAATCGGCGTCGTGAAGGCGGCATCGTGTGTCGATAGAACAACCTTGTGTACGGTGCCCCAGGCAACATCAAGCATTCCATATTGAGCTTGAACCTGCTGCGCCGCCGTAATCAAATCCGGCACACAACCGGCGGCATCGGCAAGGCCCAATGGGGTTTCCAGAGGGTTCTGCGGCGACCACCCAATGCGGAACTTCGGACGCGGGGAGTAGAGAATGGAAAAGTAGTTGATGGTCTGGTCTTTGGCAATGGCCGGATCTCTGCTGACGATATCGAACCACCGCTCGAAAAGGACGGCTCCTTTACTTTCACTATCGGATCTATAGTCCCATGCGGCCAAGACCGCCGCGGCCGAAAGGGCAGTCGGATCGCCTGATGCTCTCGCGGCGGCGATGAGGTCTGGGATGACCCGCTCAGCCAGCAGCATGTTCGTCTGCTCTTTGCCTGAAAGAACCTGGTCCGCCGTAAACCTCGGCTGCGAGAGTAAAAAGCGCGCCGCATGTTGCGGTCTTAAATCCATCGCCTGCGGTGCGACCCAGGACGGGTAGTTCGCGGGGTTGTTCGTCGCGATCTGCGGAAACGTCGAGGTCCAGGGCGGATCATTTTCGTTGGCGACGAATCCTCCGGGCGGGTCGATCGCCTGAGGCAAAGAGGACCAGTTCAACGTCTTTGTCCAGACCAAGCTTGGATCGCTTCCATCAAGAATTCCGGTGTAAGTGGCCCACGTGCCTCCTGACCTGATCGGGTGACGTCCTCCATCGTGGTAGAGAATATGCCCATCGCGGTCGGCATAGATGAAGTTGAAGAACGGGGTCTGCAGAGAAGAGTTGGCGGCGACGAACTCATCGAGATTCCGAGATGCCATCATCTCCCAGGACTCTGTAACTATAGCGGGCTGCTCCAGACCGGCCACGCGAAGGGCGAGAGCCAGATTTCCATTTTGCGCGACGATAGGCCCCTGAACAGTTTCAGCGATGTCGAGCGTCTGGCTTCGGAGGCTGCCGTCCGTTTGACGGATCAGAATGGTGTCCGTTCGACGCTTCAACCGCCGGGTGCCGTCGCCGAATAGGTAAGTTCCATCGGAGTTCAAGGTCACTTGATAAAGGTTGGTGTTCTGAACGGTATTGACCGTATTGCTCCAGCCGAGGAAATCGTTGAAGCCGATGCCCAGGGCAGGAGAGCCCATGAACACCACGCCGGTTGCGTTCAGCTTGGGATTGGCAGGATCGCCGATCACCAGGTTCGCCTCCATCCATTGATACAAGCCGAGATTGGGAAGAGGCTGATTGTTACCCCATGGCAGATGCGGATTACCCATCAGAATCGCGTTTCCGGTGGCGCTTTTCGACGGCGCCAGGGCCCAGGCATTGGATCCTTCCGGCGTAGCTGTTCCAGCTACCGCGTTGGCTGCTGAAAGGCCGCCGGTCTGCCAGGCGGCAGTGAGCGCCGCGATGTTGTTGAATGTCGGCATGAATGTGAAATGGACGGTGTTTTGTTCCCCTGCCGTCACATCGGTCGGCACAAATGGAAGTACCCGCCGGATGGATGGATCGATGGTATCTCCATGGCGAGCGGCGTACTCGTTCACGCCCTGCGTGAAAGCCGCCACAACGAGTTGCTGAAACAAACCGCCGCGGGCCAACCACTCGGACGCACGGGCCGGGATGCCTTCAGTGCGCACCCTGGTGTCATTCGTGATGTTGACGTTATTGACCCCGGGACCGAAATACTCGGCCGCTCGACCGCGAGCATTGGCTGTGTTGGTGAGAAGGGTCTCGGCATGGTTTTCCATCTGAGCATAGCCCAGTCCTCGAACGACCGTGAGCAGGTCCGGACCATAGATGTGCGGAATTCCATGGTTGTCCCAACGAATGATCGCGTCCCCGCGGGTCGGCAAAGACGATGGAAGAGCGTTGCGGGTCTGAGGCCCGCCCCGGATCATCGAGGCTGTGGCCGGATCGAGCAATCTCAAAGCGGCATCGGCCCTCGGGAGAGTAAGCTCCTCCGCGCGCTCGCGCGAACTCGTAATCGGTGCCTGTCCATTCAGGACCGTTGCGCCTGAAGCTAAACCGACAAGCAGGGCCACGCAATATCGAAAATCGGTTCTCATTGGATTACCTTTCTTAACACATTGAACGCTCTGCTTATGAACGCTTTGTTAATCGTGCATACTTGCGTCGTAGAACCGTTCCGTCATACGGCTCTTCCAATACTCGCCATACTGTTGAGAACTTCCGATTCAACCGGCCTTACGATAGTACCGCAATGAGGGCCGATATCCGATCGACGCTAGCATTCCGGGTATCTCAGGCGGCTGGAATAAAGGTAGCGGGGTGATCGCGGAAGATCCGGGCGAGATTGCGGCCGTCGAATACCTTGCGCGCCGGATGAACGTTACCTGTCTCAACCAGCAGCTTTCCAGCGCGCCTTCTGCATCCGCGCCTCCATGCTGCTCTTACCCTCCGAAGCTGTCACCCTGAGCGCGGCAAGGGCCTGCTCTCTCCGACCCCGCATAGCCGGTTCGCCTTTTCACCCTCCACACGCGAACCGCTGCCCCGCAAACAGAAGAGAACCGCGAATAGGTCACAATACCTGAGAAGCCACGTACCCGCGCTCGCAACCCGGCTTCCAGAAAGGACCTCCATGCGCGCTCTCCTACGGGTACTCATCGCCGTCCTCGCCGTGCTCTGGGTCGGCGGCGTCGCCTTTCTCCCGGTCGTCGCCGCCGTCGCCTTCAAGGCACTCCCGACCATCGGCCTCGCCGGCCTGCTGGTCCGCAACGTGCTCATTGCCCTCCACGTCGAAGGTCTGGTCCTCGGCTCCGCCCTGCTCGTGCTTCTGTCCTTCGCGGGCGTGCTTCGCGCCTACGGCCGCGAGGTCATCGGTCCCCTCCTCTGCGTCGCGTCCATGCTCCTGCTCACCGCCTGGTCGCAGTTCACCATCATTCCGCCGATGGAACGGGACCGCCTGGCGCTCGGCGGCGATGTTTCCACAGCGCCCCCGCAAGACCCTCGCCGCCTCGAGTTCAACCATCTCCATCGGGCGAGCGAACAGGTCGAGGAGGGCGTCCTGTTCGCCGGCATCCTCATGGTCGCCCTGCTCGCCCGCGCGCCGAAAGGCGTGCTCGATACCCGTGCTCTACCTTGAGGCGTCCCACCTGTACACCACGCCTGTCGCCTGCTCGGAAAGCGCCCAGAGCCGCGCGGCGGAAGCCGCATCCTCAGCTTGCGGCGCGGCTTTCGCCGGGGCCGGGTACCCCTTGAACTCCCCAAACCCGCCCGGCCCATAGTAGCCGCCCGGCTGCACCTGCGCCTCGGTCGCGGCGTAAAGCTGCGGCAACGCTCCCTGACGGTCGTCCTGGCCCAGCAGGCTCATCACCATCGGGATCACGTACTTCGGCGGCCCCTGGACCTTGCGGGTGATGGAGGTCGTCGCAAAACCCGGGTGCGCCGCCGCGCTCAGCAGCCGGGCGCCATGCGCTTCGCTTTGCCGCTGTAAGTGCTTCGCGTACGCGAGCATCGCCAGCTTGGTTTGCGCGTAGCTCCGGTAATCGGAGTACCCGTGCTCCTGCTGCAGGTCATCCAGGTATAACCGGCCGCGCTTGTGCGCGTTGCGTGAGAGGCTCACCACGCGCGCCGCCCCCGCGCGCAGCAGCAAGGGCATCAGCAGACCCGTAAGCGCAAAGTGCCCCAGGTAGTTCGTCGCCATCTGCAGCTCGAAGCCGTCCTCGCTCACCTCGCGCTTGGGCGGCATCATGATGCCCGCATTGTTAACCAGAATGTCGAGCGCCCTGCCCTCCGCAAGCTCCGCTTCCGCGAAGGCGCGCACCGAGGCAAGCGAGGACAGATCGAGCATCCGCACTTCCACCCTGGCCCCCGGCTGCTCGGCCCGGATCTTCACCGCCGCCGCCTCTCCCCTTTCCCGCGACCGGCAAGCCAGCACCACCTCAGCCCCGGCCCGGGCCAGCTCACGCGCCGTCTGGAATCCCACCCCGGAGTTCGCTCCTGTTACGATCGCCCGCTTGCCCGTCTGGTTTGGAACATCCTTCGCCGTCCATTGCTTCTTCATCCGTGCCTGCTTTCCTTCCAGACTTTATACAGTCCCCAGGCAGCCAGCGTGCAGCAATCCTTGATCCGCCCGGCCAGCACCATCCCTTCAAACTCCCCCACCGTTACCGTCTCCACTTCCAAATCGTGCTCCTCCTGATCCCGCTCCGGCGTGCCCGGGGTCAGCTCCGTCGCCAAAAATGCGTGCTGCTGCTGGTTGCAAAACCCGTATGCCACCCACATCGGCCCCAGGTACGTGAGCGAGCCCGCCCGCAGCCCGGTCTCCTCCCGCAGCTCGCCCGCGGCCAACTCCTTGGGGTCGACAGCTGGGTCTTCCCAGCCGCCCTGCGGAAACTCGAGACACACTTCGCCAACCGTATAGCGATACTGCCGCACCAACTTCAAACGGTCCCCATCCAGCGGGATCACCACCGCGCAAGGGTGCTTCTCGACCACCCCGTATACTCCCGGCACACCGTTCGAGCGCTCGATCCGATCCTCCCGGACCCTCATCCAACGGTTGCGGTACACCTCTCGGGAATCAAGCGTCCTGATGCTCATCTCCTCCCAGTCTAGGGCAGTTTTCCTGAAGATGGAGAGGGCCAAGCCGCTGTGTACGTGGCTTTTCCGGCGGGAAAAACCACGTTAAGTTACATTCAGCGCTATGCAGCATCAGGAAAACTGCTTGCCGGGCGCGGTACGCTCGTCGGGTATGCACTTTTTAGGCTTGGATGTGGGAACCGGCGGCTGCCGCGCGGTCCTGGTCGACGAACATGGGCTGGTCACCGCATCGGCTTCGAGCGAGCACGCGCCCTTTCGGGAGCCGCAGCCGGGGTGGGCCGAGCAGGACCCGGAAGACTGGTGGCGTGCCGCCCGCGAGGCCGTAGCCGCCGTCTTGGCCGCCGTGCCCGGGGCGGACGTGGCTTCGGTCGGGCTCACCGGGCAGATGCACGGCGCGGTCCTGCTCGATGCCGCGGGCGAGGTGCTGCGGCCCTCGCTGATCTGGTGCGACCAACGCACCCAACCTCAGTGCGACTGGCTCCACCGCGAAATCGGCCGTGCGCGCCTCATCGAGTTGGTCGCCAACCCCGCCCTGCCCAACTTCACCCTCACCAAGCTCCTGTGGGTGCGCGATCACGAGCCGGAGGTGTGGGCCCGCATCGCGCACGTTCTGTGCCCCAAGGATTACGTGCGCTACCGGCTCACCGGCACCCTCGCCATGGACGTGCAGGAGGCCTCCGGCACGCTGCTGCTCGACGTGCGCAACCGCCGCTGGTCGGAGGAGGTGGCCGGCACCGCGGGCGTGCCCCTGGCATGGCTGCCGGCGCTCCATGAGTCGCCGGAGCTATGCGCGAAAGTTACCGGAAACGATCTCGGCCTCCGAGCCGGCACCCCGGTCGTGGCCGGCGCGGGCGACCAGGGCGCCGGTGCCGTCGGCATGGGCATCCTCGACCCCGGCTCCGTTTCCGTCACCATCGGTACCTCCGGCGTTGTTTTTGCCGCCACCGACCGGCCCTCCTTCGACCCGCGGGGCCGCCTTCATACCTTCTGCCACGCCGTGCCCGGCCGGTGGAGCGTCATGGGTGTCACCCAATCCGCCGGCCTCAGCCTCCGCTGGCTGCGCGACCTGCTCGGCGGCACCTACGACATGCTTACCGCCGAGGCTGCCCGGGTGCCCGCGGGCTCCGACGGCCTGCTCTGGGCCCCCTACCTGCTCGGCGAGCGCACCCCGCACCTGGACCCCGCGGCCACCGCGGCCTTCACCGGCCTGCGCGCCTCGCACGGACGCGCCCACCTGTGCCGGGCCGTGCTCGAAGGCGTCAGCTATTCGCTCCGGGACAGCTTTACGCTGCTGGCGGAGATGGGCGTGCCGGCTGGGAATGTGCGCCTGGGCGGGGGCGGCGCGCGATCCCGTCTGTGGCGCGAGATCCAGGCCGCCGTCTACGGGCTGCCCTGCGAATTGTTGGCGGCCGAGGAGGGCGGGGCGT
>CAXUEU010000098.1:0-12090 GCA_964250195.1 uncultured Acidobacteriaceae bacterium | reverse complement strand
GCAACGGGGCTGGGCGGAGTTTTGGGCGGGCTGAGACGAGAAAGCGAGAACAGGCGTGAGACGTGAACTGGATTCCCTGGTGGCACAGATGGACGCGGGCGGCATCACCTACGCCGAGGCGGTGCGCGAATTCAAGCGGCGCTTTCTGCTGCAGGTGCTCACCCGCCACAAGGGCAACCAGTGCAAGGCGGCGGAAGACCTTCAGATTCACCGCAATACGCTGAGTCGGATGATCGCGGAGCTGGGCATCGATCCCGCGGAAACGCGGGCGGAAAACCGGTCTGGGAGCAAGCGGCCGGTGCGGAGCGCGTCTTCGCCGGCGCTCGAGATCAAGCGCACCGGCAGCGACGCGCGATAATCCCGTTTCGGAACCCGGTTTCATTCCGGGAATCCCGGTTCGCTTCGTCCAAGGGACAGCGGGTGCGCGCGGCGCGGCTCGGGTACCCTTGGAGCTATGACACAAACGGTTTCCGCGGCGGAGAGCCGGACGTACATTCAGCCGGGTTTCGTCTGGGACAGGCAGGGCGCGTACCTGTTCGACATCGACGGCACGCTGCTGCGCTCGCGAGACCGGGTGCACTACGACTCGTTTTTCGCGGCGGTGCAGCACGTGCTGGGCGCGCCGCTGAGGCTGGATGGAGTGACCCTGCACGGCAACACCGACCCCGGCATCCTGCGGGACGCCTTCAGGCTGTCCGAGATGGAGGAGGCGGGCTGGCGGCCGCACGTCGGCGCGATCTTCGCGCACATGAGCGACGGGGTAACGGCGCGCCGGGCGGAGATGGATGTGGTCGTCATGCCGGGCGTGGAGGCGTGCCTGCGGCACCTGCGCGCGCAGGGGGCCGCGTTGGGCGTGGCGACGGGCAATATCGAGACGATCGGCTGGCTCAAGGTGGAGGCCGCCCGTCTGCGCGGCTGGTTCACCTTCGGCGGCTTCAGCGACAGCTACGAGGTGCGCTCGGCGATGATCGCGAACGCCCTGGAGCTGGCGCGGGCCGCCGCCGGGCCTGAGGCAACGGTGTGCGTGGTAGGCGACACCGTCCACGACGTGACAGCGGCGCGGGCGAACGGGCTGCCGACCATCGCGGTGGCGACGGGCAATTACAGCTTCGAACAACTGATGGAGGCCGAGCCGGAGGTGTGCGCGACCTCACTCGAGGCGCTTCTGGAGGCCGGGAGCCGGTGAACGCTCGTCTCAGAGCGGGTACCGCCCTGCTGCTCTTTCTGGAGCCGCTGCCGGGCGTCTGGGGGCAGACCGGGGAGCCTGCGGTCACGGTGGGAACCTCGACCACGGCTTCGGTGATCACGCCGCCCCCGCCCGCAGCCGGTCAGACGGCGGTAAAGGTCAGCAGCCATGACCGGGACCGCGCCCAACGCGCGTTCGCCGAGGGCGCGAAGCGGGTCGAGGAGCACCATCTCCGGGAGGCCGCGGAAGCGTTCGGGCGGGCCGCGGCGATCGACCCGTCGAACCGGAACTACGAGGCCGCGCTCGCGATCTGCCGCGACAACCTGGCCACCCAGCTCATGCAGCAGGCGCTCAAGTCGCGCCTGCTGGGCAACCACTCCGCCGCCGAAGCCCTGATGCGGCAGGCGCGGGACGAGGACAGCCGCAACCCGCTGGTTTTGGAGCACCAGAACGATACGCTCGACGACCGGCCCGCGCCGCCGGCATTGCTGAACCCGATTCGGGACGAAGCCGGGCCGATCGCCGAGCTCGCGCCGGGCGGGGGCAGGCAGTCCTTCCACGTGCGCCTGCCCAAGCCGGAGCTGCTGAAGACGGTGCTGGGCGCCTACGGGATCACGCCGACGGTCGACGACTCGGTCGACGCGAAGCCGGTGCGCCTGGACGCGGACGAGGTGGACTTCGACGCGGCGCGGCGGATGCTGACGCTCGCCACCGGCACATTTCTGGTGCCGATCGACCCGCAGCGTGCTCTCGTGGCGCTCGACACGCGCGAAAACCGGACCAAGTACGAGCGGTTGGCCCTCGAAACCCTGTACCTGCCCGGGCTGACCGCGGCGGAGATGAACGACGTCGGCAATATCGCGCGCAACGTCTTCGAGGCGACGCAGGCTACCGTGCACGAGGCGAGCGGCACCCTGACCTTGCGCGCCCCGGAGACGAAGATGCGCGCCTTCAATATCGAGGTCGAGGAGCTGCTGGCCGGGCGCAGCGAAGTCGCCATCGACGTGGACATCTTCGAGGTGCAGACCCAGCGTACGGCGAACCTGGGCGCGCAGCTGCCCAACTCGACCAGCATCTTCAACGTGACCTCGGAGCTGAACTCACTGATCGCGAACAACCCTTCGCTGGTGCAGCAGCTCATCTCGAGCGGGCTGGTGACCCCGGGCAACATCGGCGAGATCGCGCTGGCGCTGATCGCCTCGGGCCAGGCGGGCACCACGCTTCTGTCTCAGCCGTTCGCGTACTTCGGCGGGGGCCTCACGACGACGGGGCTGACCCTGACCTCGGCCGCGGCGAACGGCCTCCTGAACGCGTCGGAGACGCGCATGGTGGACTCCGTGCAGCTGCGGCTTTCGGACCAGCAGGAGGGGTCGGTCAAGATCGGCGAGCGCTACCCGATCGTGACCTCCAGCTACTCGAACCTGGCCACGGGCACGGCCGGCATCGCCGGGATCAACACGGCGGGCTTGTCGAACACCCTGCAAAATCTCGGCATCAACCTGTCGCAGCTCAACGCGGCCGCCTCGGCGACGATCCCGCAGGTCCAGTATCAGGACATCGGTCTGCTCCTGACGGCGACGCCGCGGGTGGAGCAGGGCCGCTCCGTGGCGCTCAAACTGCGCCTGCAGCTCTCCGCCCTGAGCGGGGTTTCGCTCAACAGCAATCCCATCCTCAACAATCGCGAAACCAATGCGATCGTGAACGTGAAGCCGGGAGAGAAGACGGTGCTGGTGAGCCAGCTGACCAACCAGGAAACCAAAGCGCTGATCGGCATCCCCGGGCTGAGCGAGATCCCCGGCCTCGACCTCTCGACCGAGCACGACACGGTGTCCACGCGGGACAGCCTGGTGATCATCCTGACCCCGCACGTGGTCAGAATCAGCCACGCGGAGCCGAAAGGGCAGCTGGTGCTGCTGCCGACGCACTCCTAGAGGCAGCGACAGAAAAGTCGAAACTACACCTCTGCCTTGGCGGCGATGGGAAAACGGCGGCCCATGCCGAAGGCTTTCGGGGTCACCTTGAGGACCGGGGCGGCTTGTTGGCGCTTGTACTCGCTGCGTTCGACCAGCCTGAGGACGCGCGCGATCTCGTCCGGTTCGAGCTCGGTGTGCGCGGCGATTTCGGCGGCGGTTTCGTAGTGCTCGATGTAGGCCGAGAGCACCGGGTCGAGCCGGGCGTAATCGGGCAGCGAGTCGGAGTCGAGCTGACCGGGGCGGAGCTCGGCGGACGGGGGCTTCTCGAGAATCGCGGACGGGATGACTTCCCGGTCGCGATTCAGCCACCGGCATAGGCTGTACACCTCGGTCTTCATCACGTCGCCGATCACCGCGAGCGCTCCGGCCATGTCGCCGTACAGCGTCGCATAGCCGGTGGCCATTTCGCTCTTGTTGCCGGTAGTCAGCACCAGGGAGCCCCACTTGTTCGAGAGCGCCATCAGGGTCGTTCCACGAATACGCGACTGGAGGTTCTCTTCGGTCAGGTCGCTCGGCGCGCCGGCGAACAGGGAGGCGAGCGCCTGGTTGAAGACATCGACCATGGGCGCGATCGGAACCAACTCGAACCGGATGCCGAGATTGCGGGCGAGCGCGCGGCTGTCCTCGACCGAGCCGGGGGAGGAGTAGGCCGAGGGCATGCCGATACCGGTGACGTTGGCCGCGCCGAGCGCTTCGACGGCGATGGCGGCGACCAGGGCGGAGTCGATGCCGCCGCTCAGGCCGATGAGCGCCGTGCGGAAGCCGGTCTTGCGCAGGTAGTCGCGGACGCCCATGGCCAGCGCGCGGAAGACCAGCTCGTCCTCGCTTTCGACGGCGGGGCGCAGGTCGCCGGCCCCCGTCTTCGTGTCGAAGAAGATCAGATCCTCGATGCACGAGGACGCGCGCGCGGCGACCTCGCCGCGGCTGTCGAGGGCGAGCGAGGTGCCGTCGAACAGCAGACTGTCGTTGCCGCCCACCTGGTTGACCATGACGACCGGCTTCGCGTGCCGGCGGGCGATGGCGGCGAGCATCTCCCGGCGGGTCTCCCGCTTGCCGCGCCAAAAAGGCGAGGCGGAAATGTTGAGGATGACCGAGGCCCCCTGCTTTGCGAGCTCCTCGACCGGGTCGACGCCGTAGCGGCGGGTCTGCCAGAAGCTCTTGTCGTTCCAGGCATCCTCGCAGATGGTCAGCGCGACACGCTCGCCCGCGATCTCGACGATCTGCTGAGACTCCGCAGGGGCAAAGTAGCGCTGCTCATCGAAGACGTCGTAGAAGGGCAGCAGGCGCTTGTGCTGGACGAAGACGACCTCGCCGCCAAGGAGCACGGCCGCGGAGTTATGGACGCGCTTGCCGGTTTCAAGCGCGGCCGGCGAAGGATACCCGACGACGAGGGCCAGCCGCGGCGGGGCCGCGCGGGCCACTTGTTCGAGCGATTGCCGAACCCGGTCGAGGAAAGCTCGCTTTTCGAGCAGGTCCGCGGGCGGATAGCCGCAGATCGAGAGCTCCGGGAAAACGGCGAGGTCCGCGCCACCCTCGGCCGCGCGCGCGGCATACTCCAGGATGAGCCGCTGGTTACCGTCGAAGTCGCCGACGGTAGGGTCGATCTGGCAGAGCGCGATCTTCACAGCTATGAGTTTACCGTTTGCCGTCCGAGCCGCCGGGCAGGATGAGCTCGTCCTGATCCAGGAACTCGCGCAGGATCTCGTCGTCGGTCGTCCTCAGCTCGTCGAGTGTGCCGAAGAAGCGGGCTTGGCCCTCGTGCAGAAACAGGACGCGGTCGGCGAGCCGCTGGGCGAAGCGCATGTCGTGGGTCACGACGATAGAGGTGAGCTTGAGCTGGTGCTTGAGCTTCTGGATCAGGTCGCCCATGCGCCGGGCGATGAGCGGGTCGACCATGGTGGTGGGCTCGTCATAGAGGATGGCCTCGGGCTGAGCGGCGAGCGCGCGGGCGATGGCGACCGAGCGCTTCATGCCGGTCGAGAGCGCGGAGGGCAGCTCCTCGGCGGTGCCGTTGGGGACGCCGACCATTTCGAGCAGGCCGGAGACGATCTGCTGGATCTGGTCCTCGCCGAGCCCGTCGTTGTCGCGCAGGGGGAAGGCGACGTTTTCGCGCACGGAGATGGAGTCGAACAGCGCGCCGTTCTGGAAGACCATGGTGAGCTTGCGGCGGACCGCCTGCATCCGGTCCTCGTCGAAGGTGGTGATGTCGTCGCCGGCGACGAGGATCTTGCCGGAGTCCGGTTTGTAGAAGCCCATAAGCTGCTGGAGCGAAACCGACTTGCCGACGCCGGACCGGCCCAGGATGCACATGGTTTCGCCCGGGTTGACGAAGAAGCTGACGTCGCGCAGGACGTGGAAGTCGCCGAAGGACTTGGACACGTGCTCGAAGGCGATGTAAGGCTGGACGTCCGGCTTTTCGTTTTCCTGTGTTTCCTCGCGGACCTCCTCGTCGGAGGGGGTGGGCTCCTCGACGAGCTTCTCGATGTACTCGAAGCCCTCGGGCAGGTTGTCGAGGTCGGGCTTCTGTTCTTGTTCGGGCGCTGCGGGCTGGGCGGTTTCGTCGGGCATGGCTCTCTTTAGAGTACCCGTCGACGTTACTGCTTCTGCGTTTTCAGGTTCACGATCTCGGAGTCGTGGACGGCCTGCTTGGCATAGAACTCCTTGTGGTCGCGCTGGATCAGGTCGATGGAGTCCTGCATCCGGTCGAGCCTCTTGTTCAGGCTGGAGTTGGTGATGAAAAACGTGATGAGGTTCGTGACGATTCCGAGAAAGGCGATGGCCGAGGGTATCGCCATCGCGAGATAGAGCTGCGCGTTCGACATGCCCGTACTCTACGCCTCTCCCTCTCCCTTCGAGAAACAAATGCAGGTCTTCCAGGTGCCTAAGTACCCTGCGGACGGCTCTCGAGCCAGGCGTAGTCGGCGGGGGTGTTCAGATTGGTGAACCAGCGGTGCGGCTCCCAGCCGTGCAGGGGGGCAAGGGCTTCGACCCGCGGCGTGTCGAGCGCGGGCCCGGCCAGCGCGCGGAGGACGCGCATGACCTTGCGGTCGCCCGCTCCGAGAGCGGCGCGAATGCCGGGAGCAAGCGAGGAGTGATAGACGGCGCAGAGAGGCTGGGGGCGGCCCTGCGCGAAGGGGATGGTGGCAAGCGCGCCGGTCGTCTCCGCGCGTCGATACAGAAACTGGAGAAATCCCTCCGGGAGCAGCGGCAGATCCACGGGCAGGAAGAGCACGGGCTGCGGCGGCTCGGCCTGGAGAGAGCGGAGGGCGGCCTCGATGCCGGCGAGGGGGCCGGCCTCGGCGAAGTCGTCAGGAACGTACGGGTGGGTCGCGGCGCGGAGGCCTGCGATGGAGGGGGTGAAACCGGCGGCGGTGAGCCTGGCCAGGGCATGGTCGAGCAGCGTCCCGCCCGCGAACAGGAGGCGGGCCTTGTCGCGGCCCATGCGGGAGCTTTGGCCGCCGGCGAGCACGAAGGCGCGGGCGCTTCCCTGCTCCCCCAAGCTCAGGCGCGGGCTCCGAGCCGCTCGAAAAACGCGATGATGGTCTCGATGCCGCGGTGGAAGTTGGCGATGTGGAACTTCTCGTTCGGTGCGTGCAGGCCGTCGTCCGGCAGGCCGAAACCCATCAGGACGGTGGGGATCGAGAGGGCGCGCTCGAACTCGCCGACCACCGGGATGGAGCCGCCGCCGCGGACGAAGACGGGCGGCTTGCCCCAGACTTCTTCGAGCGCGGCGGAGGCGGCGCGAATCCAGGGGTTCTCCGTGCTGACCACCGCGCCTTCACCCGAGTGGATGAGCCGGATCTGCACGGTAACGCCGGGCGGGGTCAGGGCCTGGACGGCCCGCTCGAACTTGGCGAAGGTCGCCTCCGGCTGCATGGGCGGGACCAGGCGCATGGAGATCTTCGCCGTGGCGCGAGCCGGGATTACCGTCTTGGCGCCCGCGCCGGTGAAGCCGCCGGGCATGCCGTGGACCTCAAGCGTGGGCCGAGCCCAGGTGCGGTAGTGGACCGAGTAGCCGGGCTCGCCGACCAGCGCCGGGGAACCGACTTCGTGCTCCAGGTAGGCGGCCTCGTCGAAGGGCAAGCGGTCCCAGGCGGCGAGCTCGGCTTCGGACGGGGCTTGGAGGCCGTCGTAGATGCCGGGGATAAGGATGCGACCTTCGCGATCTTTCAGGCCGGCAATAATCTGGGCCAGGGCGATGAACGGGTTGGGCGCGGCCCCGCCGTAGATGCCGGAGTGCAGGTCGGTCCGCGCGCCCCGTACCTCGACCTCGGTGTAGATCATGCCGCGCAGGCCTACGCACAAGGTGGGCAGCTCGGGGGCGAACATGTCCGTGTCGGAGACCAGGGCGAAGTCCGCGCGGAGCCGCTCGGGAGACTGCTCGAGGAAAGCCGAGATGGACTCCCCGCCGACCTCCTCCTCGCCCTCGAGCAGGACGCGGACGTTGAGCGGGAGCCTGCCGTCATGGGCGGCGAAAAGCGACTCGAGCGCCTTGAGGTGCATGTACATTTGCCCCTTGTCGTCGACCGCTCCGCGCGCATGGAGATTGCCGTTGCGCTCGGTGGGTTCGAAGGGCGGCGAGATCCATTCCTCGAGCGGGTCGGGCGGCTGTACGTCGTAGTGGCCGTAGCAGAGCACCGTGGGCGCGCCGGGGGCGTGGAGCCAGTCGGCAAGGACCAATGGATGCCCGGGTTGGCCGTTCCCGACGCGGACGAGCTCGACGTGCTCCATGCCGAGAGCCCGCAGCTGGGCGGCCAGCGACTCGGCGGCGCGCCGGACGTCCCCGGCGTGCTCGGGCAGGGTGGAGACGGAGGGGATGCGGATGAGGTCCTTGAGGCCGGCAAGGAACTCACTCCGGTGGGCGCGGGCGTACTCGGCGGCAGTGGGCATCGTGGGTCCTGATAATTCCTGGCGAAATCTTTGGTAAGTGGGGTAACTCGCGTCTGGAAGCGGTCTCACCCTCCCACAATCTCGGTGATGCCTTGAATGAGACCCGCCGCAAAGCGGGGCTCACAAGGATTGCCGAAGCCGTAAAACCATCCATGAGACCGTTTCTAATAGCGGGGGATGCCCGGGTCGACTCGCGCGGCATAGGCGTCAATGCCGCCGGCGAGGGACTGCGCCTGCTCGAAACCCTGGCCGCGCAGCCAGTTGGCTACATGGAGGGAGCGGACGCCGTGGTGACACACGGCAAGGATGCGGGCGTCCGGGTCGAGCTCGGCATGCGCGCGGGAGGGGACGTCGCCCATGGGCATCGTGACGGCACCGGGGATGGAAGCGGTCGCGACTTCGGACGGTTCCCGCACGTCCAGCAGAATAAACGGCGAAGATTGTGTACCCTGTTGAAGAGCAGGCAACGCTTCCGGTTCTATCTCGAGTGGCAGCATGAGTTCGAGTGTAACCGCCTCTCGGCATCGAAAAACTGACCGTCTGGTAAGGAAAACCCTTGACTGCGGCGCGGAATGGGTGCATACAGGTGGCAGCCGGAGTTCAAATAACTTGACAGGTTCGCGCCGGTTCAACGGGCGAGAACGGGAAAAGCGGTTCAAAAGTGGCGACAGCCGAACGCGTGATGATCGTGGAAGACGAGGTTCATGCCCTCCATGGGCTGGCCGAACTGGTGGGCTCCTGGGGCTACGAGACGGAGATGGCCGGCGACGGGGTCGAGGCCATGGAGAAAGTCGGCGGTTGGAAGCCGGGCATCATCGTGACGGACCTGAAGATGCCGCGCATGAACGGGCTCGAGCTGCTGCAGCAGCTGTCGGCCGGAAAGAACGACTGCACGGTGGTGGTGCTGACCGCGCAGGGCTCGATCGACCTGGCGGTGGAAGCGATGAAGATCGGCGCGTACGACTTCATCTCGAAGCCGGTGGAGCCGACCCGTCTGCGGACGACCCTGTCGAACGCGACGCACAAGCGCGAAACCGAGCGGCAGCTGGAAGTATCGCGCCGCAAGCTCAGGGACACGGGCATCCTGGGGCCGCTGGTGGGCTCGTCGCGCAAGATGCGGGACATCTTCTCGATGATCGAGCAGGTCGCGCCGTCGAACGTTTCGGTGCTGGTGACCGGCGAAAGCGGGACGGGCAAGGAGCTGGTGGCGCGCGCGCTTCACGAGCTGAGCCCGCGCAAGCCCAAGCCGTTCGTCGCGGTCAACTGCGCGGCCATCCCTGAAACGCTGATCGAGAGCGAGATCTTCGGGCACGAGAAGGGCGCTTTTACGGGTGCGCTGGAGCGCCGGGCGGGCTGCTTCGAGCTGGCCGAGGAGGGCACGCTGCTGCTGGACGAGATCGGCGAGATGCCCATCGCGACCCAGGCCAAGCTGCTCAGGGTGCTCGAGGATAAGAAGCTGCGCCGGCTGGGATCGAAGACCGAGTCGCCGGTGGACGTGCGGGTGCTGGCCGCGACCAACAAAAACCCGGACGCGGCGGTGGACGGCGGCCAGCTGCGGGCCGACCTTTACTACCGGCTCAACGTGTTCAACATCCACATGCCGCCCCTGCGCGAGCACAAGGAAGACATCCCGGCGATCGTGGAAGCGATGATCCAGGACATGAACGGCAAGCACGACCGCAAGGTGCCGGGCGTGGATCCGGGCATGCTCCAGCGGCTGATGCAGTACGACTGGCCGGGCAATGTCAGGGAGCTGCGCAACACGATCGAGCGCGCCGTGATCCTGTGCGGCACCAATCCGGTCGGCGTGCAGCACCTGCCGCCCGGCTTCGGCACGCGCGGGGTGGAGACTTCGGCGGACGCTGCGATGGCTAATACCGTCAAGGTCGAGGTCGGCACGACGGTGGACGAAGCGGAGCGGCTCCTGATCGTCAAGACGCTCGCGAGCACCAACAACAACAAAACGCGGGCGGCGGAGATCCTCGGCATCAGCCTCAAGACGCTGCACAACAAGCTCAAGGAGTACGGACAAATCCGGCTCCGGCGCGCGGGCAACGAGAAGGAGCAGCACGCCTCGTAACTCGTTCTGCCATAGGTTGTTGGCGCTTGGGTGCCCGACCGCGTAGGCTGTGTTCGTACCGATGCGGCTCAAGACAAAACTCGTTGCCGCGGTGACCCTGCTGGTGTTTCTGCTGGTCGCCGCGTCGTCCTGCCTGTATCTGGCGCGCTCGCTTCGGCAGTACCTCGACCAGAACTACTCCGCGACCGACATCATCGCGCACCAGGTGCTGTTCGCAACCCGGCAAGCGATCGAACAAGGCGTGATCCGCGGGTCCATCGATCCTTCGGATCCCCCTTTCCTGTTTCGCTCCCAGGTGGCGTCCGCGCTCCAGAACGACCTGGCGCTGACCGCCCTGATGGACTCGATCGTGAGCTACTCGCCGACGGTGTTCGACGTGACCGTAGCGGACAGCCGCGAGCGGGCGCTGGTAAGCAGCCAACCCACTCTTACCGACCGGCCGTTCCCGTACCGGCCCGACTACGGCAAGCTGCGCTACCGGTCGCCGGTCAAGCTGTTTTCGATTATCTTCGGCAAGCCGCGCGTGTACGACCTGCCTTTGGCTCTGCGGCGCGACGGCCTGCCGTTCGCGACGGTGCACATTGGAATGCGGACCAGTTTTCTGCTGGAAGCCTTCCGCCCCTCGTTCCTGCAGGGTTTTACCTACGCGGTGGGCGCGCTGCTGATCTCGCTGCTGCTGGCCGCGGTCGTGGCCTCGCTCGCGCTCGCGCCGCTCGAGCAGATCAGCCGGAGGCTCGACGTATTGAACGCGGAGGCGGCCGACGGGCTGCCGCGCCGGCCCAGCGACGATGCGCTCCTTCGCGTGTCCTCGAAGATCGAGCGGATCGGCGAGCGCATGCGCAACACCGAGGAGGTGTTCTCGGCGCTCAAGGAGAATCTCGATCAGATCCTCTCGAACCTGCAGGACGGCATGATGCTGTTCACGCGGGACCAGAAAGCGATTCTCGTTTCGAGCTCCGTGGAACGCTTCCTGGGCGGGAGCCGGGATCAGATGCTGGGCGCGGAGGCGAGTAAAATATTTACACGATCCACCAAGCTGGGTAGGATGGTGCGAGACGCCTTCGCGAGCCGAACGTCTATCCAACAGGTAGAAGTGGCGACAGAGAGCGGGCGGCGGCTGGAGATCGCATTGGAAATTATTCCCAATCAGGGCAACGAGCGTGAAAGTTTGGGTGCGCTGCTGACCCTGCACGATCTCGAGTCCGTGCGCGAGATCGAGAGCGAACTCGAGCTGTCACGAAGGCTTTCGGCGATCGGGCGTCTGACCGGCGGCGTCGGGCACGAGGTCAAGAATCCCATCAACGCGATCGTGGTGCACCTGGAGCTGATGAAAGGCAAGCTGAGCGGGGACGAAGCCCCGGCGCTGCGGCACCTGAACGTGATCCAGAGCGAGATCCACCGGCTGGACCGGGTAGTCCAGACCCTGGTCGATTTTTCACGGCCGATGGAGCTGCAGCTCGAGGAGAAAGATCTGCGGACGGTGACCGAAAGCGTGCTGGGGCTGGCTTCGGCGGAGTTCGCCGCGCAGGATGTGCAATTGGATACGGAGTTGCCGACGAAACCTATTCCGGTGAAAGTAGATGCTGATATGCTGCGGCAGGCGATTCTGAACATCGTCCTGAACGGGGCGCAGGCGATGCCTGCGGGGGGGACTCTGCGGGTGCGATTGCGCGAGGAGGCGCGTCAGGCGGTGCTGACGGTTACCGATACAGGCGAGGGGATCGCGCAGGAGGTGCTGCCCCGCATCTTCGACCTGTACTTCACGACCAAGAAGGGCGGCAACGGCATCGGGCTCGCGATGTGCTACCGCATCGTGCAGCTCCATTCCGGCATCATCGAGGTCGAGTCGGAGCCGGGGCATGGAACGGTCTTCACGGTGCGCCTGCCGTTGAGCCGGGCGAACGAGCGCGATTCAGGCAGCGAGGCCGGAGTCGAAGCCATGAGCCGGGAGGACGCATGAG
>CAXUEU010000097.1:0-12269 GCA_964250195.1 uncultured Acidobacteriaceae bacterium | reverse complement strand
AGGTCGCCCAGCATGGCGAAGGAGGCGGTGACGCCGCCGAAGGTGGGGTCGGTGAGGACGGAGACGTAGGGAAGGCGCGCCCGGTCGAGCCGAGCCAGGGCGGCGGAGATCTTGGCGAGCTGCATGAGCGAGGCGATGCCCTCCTGCATGCGCGCGCCGCCGGAAGCCGACACGACGACGAGGGCGCACCGGGCGGCGAGGGCGCGGTCGACCGCGCGGGCGATGGTTTCGCCGACCACCGCGCCCATGGAGCCGCCGATGAAGCCGTACTCCATGGCGGCGAGGACGACGGGATGGGGGCCGAGGCGGCCCTCGGCCGAGAGGATGGCATCCGGCAGGCCGGTGTTCCGCTCGGCCGCGCTCAGGCGTTCCCGGTAGGGTTTCAGGTCGGTGAACTGGAGGGGGTCGTTCGAGCGGAGGCCTCCGTCGACGAGGGTGTAGCCGGGTTCAAGCAGGCTCTCGATGCGCGCGAGGGCGGGCAGACGGTGGTGGTGGCCGCACTTGGGGCAGACTTCGAGGTTGGCGTGGAGGTCGGCCTTCCAGACAGTGGCGTCACAGCCGGGGCACTTGGACCAGAGGCCCTCGGTGCGGACGGTTTTTTCGCCGTTGGGCTCGATGCCGGGTTTGTCGCGTTTGAACCAGCTCATGGTAAGGGTGCGCCGGGGCCTTTCGGGTGTCAGCGACAAGTGTAAACGGCCCCGGGCTCCGGTGAGCTATTTCTCGGCCTTGGGTGTCTTCTCGGGTTTTTCGGCGGCTTTCTTGGCCGGCGGGGCGATCGAGTCCTTGGCGGCCTTGGCGATGCGGAACTTGACCACGGTCTTGGCCTTGATCTTGATGGCCTCGCCGGTTTGGGGATTGCGGCCGGTGCGGGCCTTGCGCTCGGCCTTCACGAGGCGCCCGAGGCCGGGGATGACGAAGACGCCGTTCTTCTTGGTCTCCTTGACGGCGGTTTCGGCGAGGAGGTCGAAAAAGGCGACGGTCTGCTTGGAGGTGAGCTCGAGGGACTCTGCCATCTGGCGGACGAGGGCGGTTTTGGTGAGGGCGGTTGCCATGGGCGTGGGGATCCTTTCCTGCTGCTGCGATGGGGCCTGGACCGTTTGCGCCAGTGTTGGCGCGGGTTCGGCGAGGCTGCTCGGGTTTTAGCTTCGGGTTTGGCGGGCGCGGTGTCAAGCGGAAAGCGGTGTTGGCGCGGGTTCCCGTGCATATTTCGCTTGGTTTTCCTTTATTTGTGCGGTTTGGAGTATGCGCGGCATTACTTTGGTCCCGTGCAAGGCATGCAATTGACGACAACAAGGCAGTGGGCGGCCGAGAGTGGAAAAGGGGCTGGAAGAAAGCGCTTAAGAAGTAAGGGGTACACGGAACAGTGCAGGCGCGCGAGCGAGGGTGGGAAAAGATTGCACGGTAACTCTCCCCGGGCTTACCACGGTGTGGTGACGTTTCTGATTTTCCGAAAGCGAAAGGCGGTATCTATGAGAAACGAAGCACGATTGAGCCGAGGCATGCGGAAAAAGCGCGGCGGGGCTCATGAAAGCGGAAATGTTGCCGATAGAGCAGGTACCGGGAGAAAAGCGGCGTGGAGCGGCTTTCGGGAACCAACGACAAGAGAGCGGAACGATGACGAGAGTGAAGAAAGCGCTGGTGGTGGGAGCACATCCCGATGATTGCGCGCTCGGGGCTGCGGGATTTTCGGTGCTGCTGCGGCGGGCCGGTTGGCAAGTGACTTTTCTGACGATGACGGATGGCGAGCTGGGCGGAAACCCGGTGGGGCGGCTGAACGAGGAACGGGTGAGCGCGTCGATCCTGGACGTGCAGCTGGACTTCGCGCACCTTCCGGACGGCTCGATGAGCGGTCGGCAGACGGTGGAGGTTCTGGAGGAGAAACTCGGAACGCATGCGCCGGACCTGCTGCTGACGCACGCGCCGACCGACTCGCATTCGGACCACCGCGTGTTGAGCGACTCGCTGGTATCGGCGGCGCGGCGGCACGCGAGCGTGCTGTTCTTCGAGGGGCCTTCGACGCTGCAATTCGGAGCGGCCTTGAAGGTCGACATCACGCGGACCTGGGATTTGAAGGTGAAGAGCCTGCTGGCGCATGCCTCGCAGAAGGAGCGGGTGCGGACGGTGGAGTGGGCGGAAGCCGCGGGGCGGCACCGGGCCTGGCCGCATTATCGCGGGGTGTGCGAGGCATTCCAGCCCGTGCGGATGGATTTGCAGTTGATGGTGGACGTGACGGCGGAAATGGGACTGCCTTTGGCGGCAGTGGAACATGTACGTGTGAGCGGGACGGCAGAAGCCCGGAACTGGAGTGTGGTGTAGTGCGCGACGTCAAGGTACTGATCGTGGGCGCGGGCCCCTGCGGGTTGGGGGCTGCGCTGGAGCTGGTGGAAAACGGACTGGGTGACTTCCTGGTCGTGGATCCGGGGAAGGAAGCGGGCGGATGGGCGACCTCGCGGAAGACCGAGGAAGGCTTCACGTTCGACTTTGGCGGGCACGTGTTGTTTCCTCACAAGCATTACGCGCGCTTCTCCGAGCTGCTGGACGGGCTGGGGCTCGAGTGGGCACGCTCACGGCCGGAGCGTGGAGTGCAGACGGAGGGGCGCTTTCTGCCTTACCCGGCGCAGCGCAATCTGCACCGGCTGCCGGTACGCAAGCTCATGGCGGCCGTGGGAAGCGTGAAGATGCACCGGCGGCGGATCGGGAGCAGGCCCGGCGATGTGGAAGCCATGGAGGGCGGAGACATGGGCAGCTATCTCCACGCGCACTTCGGGCCCTACGTGACGAAGCTGCTGATGGACCCCCTGAACCGCAAGCAGTGGGCGCACGCGCCCGAGTCTCTGACCAACGTGTGGGCGCGCCACCGGTCGGGCTCTTCGACGCGCAACGTCGCGGACATGAACCTGAAGAAAACGCTGCGCAACTGGGTGAGCGGCAAGGACGACCCTGGCTGGCAGAGGGACACGCGGGTGGCCTACCCGGAAAAAGGCGGTTCGGGGGCGATTTGGGCCTCGGTGGCCAAGGCGATTCCAGCCGAGAAGATGCTGCTCGGGGTCAAGGTCGAGGCGGTCTCGCTCGAAAACAAGACGGCGCGGTTGAGCAACGGGGAGACGGTGCGGTGGGAGCGGATGGTTTCGACGATGCCGCTCGACACGCTGCTCAGATCCATCGAGGGTCGGCCGGAGCTTCACGCGCAGAGCAAGCGGTTTGTCAAGGCGCGGTCGCGGCTGTTCGGGTTCGGCATCAAGGGCGAGATGCCGGCGCGGTACCGGAGCCTGCACTCCTGCCAAGTCACGGATGCGGACGTGCCGTTCTGGCGGATGAACTTTCCCATGACGGTAAGCAAGGGCAACGGGCCGGAAGGCTGCTACTCCGTGCTTTGCGAGGTCAGCGAGCCGGGTGGGGAGCCCGCGATGAGCGACTCCGTGCTGCGCGGCAAGGTGGAAGCGAGCCTGTTCCGGATGGGGCTGATCGGCAAGCCGAGGCAGAAAATCATTTCGCGGTGGGAGTACCGGATCGAGCACGGATACCCCGTGCCGTTCCTGGAGCGGGATGCGCTGCTGGCCGAGGTGCAGCCTGTGCTCGAAGAAGCCGAAGTGTACAGCCGGGGGCGGTTCGGGGCCTGGCGCTACGAGATCTCGAATCAGGACCATGCCTTCATGCAGGGCGTGGAAGTGGTGCGGCGCATCCTGTTCCGCGTGCCCGAGGAGACCTGGGGCAACGCGGTTCAGATCAACGAGGGAGCGCCGGTACCGTTGGCGGCCCCGCGGGCAAGCATGCTCAAGCCGGTGACGGCGGGGTAAGCGACGCCCGGAATGGTTTGCTTGCGGGTGCCGCCGAGGGAGCGGCACCCTTTTTTGCTGCCGGGACTCATGCCGCGACGCGTGTCACGGAGCCGAGGCTTGGGCGGGTTCGGTTCCTCGGGAGAGATCGCGCCGGGAGCGTCGGCATGGTGGCCGTTGCTGATCCCGGAGCGGGTTTCGGCTGGACCTTTAGGGGAACTCTGATCAAGCCAAAAGCATGCACCACAACTGCTCCGGCATGAACAAAGGCCTGCCGGCGGCGGAGACTTGATCGGAGCTTCCCTAGACGGACAGCCCGGCAACGAAGCCGGCGATCTCATGGGCCAACTGCGCGGGTTCGTCGATCGGAACCAGATGGCCGCTCCCTTTCACGATCGCGAAGTGCGCGCCGGGGATGCGGGCCACGACTTCGCGCCGGTGCTGCTCGACCGAGTCGAGCCGGTCGAGCTCACCCGCGAGAACCAGCGTGGGAACGTCGATTTTGCCGACTTCAGACGAAATGTCTTCGAGGATCGAGGCAAGAGGGTAGGCCAGCGTCGCCGCCCGTGAGCCCGACCTGCTGTCCTCGACGATCTGCTCGACAATCTCCGGAGCGGGCATGCGGGCGCTCAGGAGCTCGATCGTCTGAAGAACGTTCTCGCGGCTGTCGTATGCGTGAATCTGCGCCTCGCGCATCTCGTCCGGGAAGCGGAGCGGCGTGGGCGGGGCCGGTGCCACGAGAACGAGGCCTCGGAGACCTCCCGGATTGCGCGAAGCGATGAGCTGCGAGATCTTGCCTCCAACCGAGTGGCCGACGAGGACGTAGTTCTCGATGTCCAGGGTTTCGACGAGCGAGAGCGCTTCGTCCGCCAGGTCGTTGAGCGTGTAGCCCGCCGGAGACTTGTCGGATTGGCCCCAGCCGCGCGGATCGTACGCGACGGTCGTGAACCTGTCCTTCAGTTCGGCGATCACCTTGCTCCAGGTTCGCGAAGTTCCGCCCCAGTAGGGCAGGAACACCAGGGCCGGCTCGCCGGAGCCGCTCCTTTCGACGTTGAGGGACAGCCCTCGCACTTCGTATTTCACGGGTATTTCCTTTCACGCTTGCTGCGGCTTGACCGCGAACCTTGTTTCAGCGGCCAAGCTCTCAATACAAAAAGGATGCTCTTTTTGTTAAATTGATTCAAGAACGATGTACGAAAAAGGAAAACTCGCTCGGAAGCAAATCGTGGAGGCGGGCGCATCCGTGCTGCTTGCCAAGGGCCTCTCCGCGACGACGATGGCTGACCTGACCGCGGCAGCGCAGACGAGCGCGGGCAAGCTTACGTATCATTTTCCGACGAAAGCGAGCCTGCTGGAGGCAGCCTTCGAGCAGTTGATGGAGCAGTTCGAGCTGGGTCCACTCAAACGCCTCGCGGACGCAGCGATTTCGCCGAAAGATCGAATCTCCGGCTTTCTGGATGGAGTTTATCGGCTCTACGCGGGGCAGGCAGGACTGGTGGGCTGCCCGCTCGGATATGCGGCCGGCGAGCTGGAAGGCGTGCCTTCCGCAGTCAAGGCGCAGGCTTTTCAATCTCTGGAGCATGTCCAAGCACTTTTCGAAAATGCGTTTCGCGAGCTCGCTCTGTCGCCATCGGCGGCACGCGCCAGGGGCACCCTGTTTGTGAACGCCTGGCAGGGGGCTGTGGTCATCGCCCGTGCGGGCGCTGGACTGGACCATGTCCGAAAGGTCTTCCAGTTTCTCAAGGACAGCGTCGAGTCAGGCTGCTAGCGGGACCGCCGGGCGTAGCCGCCGCGAGTCATGCATGGGCGGGTTCTCGATCTTCTTCCACGGATGCGGATTTCTGAGCGAGGATGCGTGGTGCGAGCGGCAGGCCGCGGCTGAAGGCGGGGTAAAGCAGCGGGAGAACATACAAGGTCAGCAGCGTCGCGGTGATCAGACCGCCGATGACGACGGTGGCCAGGGGGCGCTGGACCTCCGCTCCGCGGGCAGTGTTGAGCGCGGCGGGGATGAAGCCGAGCGAGGCGACTGTCGCGGTGATGAGCACGGGGCGGAGCCGGTCGGCCGCGCCCTGACGGACGGCCTTGGCCATCTCCAGGCCTTTCTCCCGCAGGTTGTTGATGTGCGAAACCATGACCACGCCGTCGAGGACCGCGACGCCGAACAGCGCGATGAAACCGATGGAGGCGGACAGGTTGAGGTTGATGCCGCGGAGCCAGAGAGCGGCGATGCCGCCGACCAGCGCGAGGGGGACAATGAGCAGGATCAGGATGGTCTGCTTCACGTTCTGGAAGCTCGCATACAGCAAAGCACAAATAATGAGCAGCGAGAGCGGCAGAGCGATGGCGAGCCGAGCTTCGGCCTGCTGCTCGTTCTGGTACTGGCCGCCCCACTGGAGGGAGTAGCCGGGAGGCAGGGGCAGGCCCGTGGCGATCTTCTGCTGAGCCTCCTTGACGTACGACCCTAGGTCGCGGCCCTCGACGTTGGTCGACACCAGGACGCGGCGCTGGGCGTCCTCGCGATTGATGAGGATGGGGCCGGAGACCTCCCGGATATCGGCGACCTGGTCCAGCTGGACGAGCTGGCCGGAGGGCGTCTTGAGCTGAAGGGTGTGGATCGCGGCCAGGTTGTTGCGCAGGTCGGAGGGCAGGCGGACGGCGATGGGGAAGCGCTGCTCGCCCTGCACCATCTCGGAGATTTGGCGGGAGCCGAGCAGCGACTCGATGACTTCCTGAATGTCGGAGACGTTGAGCCCGTAGCGGGCTGCTTCGTTGCGCCTGATTTGGATTTCGAGGTTGGTCGCTCCGCCGATGCGCTCGAGCTGCGGCTGGGACGCGCCGGGGACCGCGGCGAGGATCTGGTTGGCCTGGTGGCCGAGCCGTTCGAGAACCGCGAGATCGGGGCCGAAAATCTTGAGGGCCAGGTCGCCGCGCGCGCCGGTGATGGTCTCGTCCATGCGCATTTCCATCGGTTGGGTGAACTCGTAAGCGACGCCGGGAATTTTATCGAGCGCGTCGGAGAGGCCGTCGGCGAGCTTCTGCTTGGTGTTGAAGGCTTTGCGCCATTGCTCGCTGGGGTAGAAGTTGATGTAGGCATCGGTTTCATACACGCCCATGGCCTCGGTAGCCAGATCGGGCCGGCCCATTTTGGCGACGACCGAGGAGACCTCGGGGAAGGAGCGGATCGTTTTATCGATCTGCTGCTGGACCTTGATGGATTGGGTGAGGGAGATGCCGGGGAGCTTTTTAGAGGTGATAATGAGCGAGCCCTCGTCGAGGGTGGGCATGAACTCGGTGCCGATGAAGAACAGGGAGGCGACCGCGACGATGACGAGGCCGAGCGCAGAAAACAGGATGAGTTTGCGGTGATGTTCGGCGCGGTCGAGGGAGTCGGCGTAGCGGGTGCGGAGACGGTCGAACCAAGTTCCGTGCGCAGTCCCGTGCACAGTCCCGTGCACAGGAAAAGCAGGTCCTTCGCTTCGCTCAGGATGACCCTTGAGAGAGCGCCGGCGATTCCAGGGCAGACGAGCCAGCGTGCGCTCGCGGAAGCGCAGGAAGGCGGCAACCGGGCGCGAGTGGGGCCGCGCGGGGTTGCGGGGGCGTAGGGCCAGCGAGCACAAGGTGGGCACCACGAACAGGGCAAGCACCAGCGAGCCGACCAGGGCCGACATCACGGTGACGGCCATGGGGCGGAACATGCGTCCGGCGAGGTCCTGCAGGGTAAGCACGGGAATGTAAACGGCGAGGATGATGAGCACGCCGAAGATGATGGGGCGGGCGACCTCGGCTGAGGCGGAGCGGATGGTGGGGAGGATGTCGCGGGTCTTCCCGTGCCTGCGCTTGCCGGGGTCAGGCTCGTCCTCCTCGCCGTTCTCCAGCCGGTGCATGGAGTTTTCGACCATGATGACGGAGCCGTCGACGATGGTGCCGAAGTCGATCGCGCCGAGCGACATAAGGTTAGCGGAAATGCCGAAGATCGCCATGCCGAGGAACGCGAACAGGAGCGAAAGGGGGATGGTGCAGGCGACGACGAGGGCGGCGCGCCAGTTGCCGAGGAAGACGAGCAGGACGACGATGACCAGCGAGGCGCCGATGAGCAGGTTATCGCGGACGGTGCCGATTGAGGAGTGGATGACGTTGGATTGGTCGTAGAAGGGGATGATTTTGGCCCCGCCGGGCAGCTTGAGGTCGTTGATCTTCTCCTTCACCTGCTGGATGACCTTGTTGCTGTTCGCGCCGCGCAGCGCGATGACCATGCCGGAGACAGTCTCGCCGGCCGCGTCGTGGAGGATGGCGCCCTGCCGGAGCAGCGGCAGGGTTTCGAGCTTGGCAACCTGCTTGACCAGAACCGGCGTACCGTTCGAGGTAGCGACGACGGTGTTGCCGAGGTCTTCGAGCGAGGCGGCGCGCCCGAGCCCGCGCACGGCGTAAGTCTGGTCGGCGTGCTCGATGTAGGAGCCGCCGAAGTTGGCATTGTTGCTCTGCACCGCCATGATCACTTCATGGAGGGTGAGGTTGTAGCGGCGCAGGGCGTCGGGGTCGACGAGGACGGAGTACTGCTTGATCTCGCCGCCCCAGGAGTTGATCTCCGAGACCTGGGGGACGGTGGCGAGCTTATAACGAATGGTCCAGTCGAGCAGCGTCTTGAGCTGCATGAGCGAGAGCGTGGGGGACTGGACGGTGAACTGATAAATTTCACCGAAAGCGGTGGACATCGGCCCCATCACGGGGGTGATGCCGGGAGGCATGGTGCCCTGGACCTGGTTGAGCCGCTCGGCGACGAGCTGGCGCGCGCGGTACAGGTCGATGTTGTCGTCGAAGACAATGGTGAGCAGCGTGATCTCGAGCTTGGAGGTGGAGCGGACGACCTGGAGGTGGGGCATGCCGAGGAAGGCGGACTCGAGCGGGAAGGTGATGAGCTGCTCGACCTCGACGGGGCTCATGCCGGGGGCCTTGGCGGAGACGACGACCTGGTTGTTGGTGAGGTCGGGGAAAGCCTCGAGCGGGATACGGGTGACCACGAGCGCGCCGCCGGCGAGCAGCAGGACCATCGAGACCAGGACCAGCCAGCGATTGGAGAGGACGAAGTTGAGGATGGGCTTCATGGGTGGCTGGTTCCCTCGTGGTGGTGAGACGCTGATTGACTTAAGAGGTATCACGGACGGTGGCGGGATGCTTCGATGTGACGCGCGCATGACTGTGAAGGCTGCGCAGTCTTAAGCTGATTGAACGGACAACTTCGAGAGGTGGGCAATGATCGAGATTCACAGGCCGGAGCTGGAGGCTTTGATTTACCGGCGGATGGCGGCTGGGGCCTGCGAGAGCGTCGGGGACTTTCTGATGCAAGCGGTGGAGGCCGCGCCTGAAGCAAAAAGCGAGCACGAGACGAAAGAAAACCTGGGCCAGGTTTTCGCCGGCGTCCGGGGATTGTTTGCAGACGGGAAGCTGGACTTCACGCGGAACCCGTCTTCTGGGCGGCCGGTCGATCTAGCATGACCGGCGACTTTCTACTGGACACGAACATTCCGTCCGAAATGCTGCGCCCTCATCCTTTATTAGGAGTGACGCGGTGGATCGAAATTCAGCCAAACGAGAGTCTTTTCGTAAGTATCGTGACTCTGGGAGAACTGCGCCGGGGGACGACCCTTCTCGACGAGCAAACTGCACGGCGAACGGAGCTGGAGCGATTGATCGAAAGAAGAATTCCGGCTTGGTTCGGAAGCCGCATCCTGCCGGTAACGCAACGGATCGCGGAGCGTTGGGGTGTTCTCGATGGGGAGCGGCAACTGGCGGGACGCCCTCTCAACATCGCGGACGGCCTGATTGCCGCGACAGCGTTGGAGCATGCTTTCACGCTCGTCACGCGGAACGTGAAGGATTTCCAAGGTCTTGGTGTTTCGCTGCTGAATCCATGGGAAGCCGTGGTTGAGGTCAACTGACAGTCCGTCGACCGTGAAGAGTAAGGGAGGCCATCGTTGGCCCGCGATACACGCTTGGAACTATCTTTCGTCCGTTTCCGTTCTAGTCATCCCCGATGGAGCTCTTGAGCAGCGCGGATTTCAGCGTGAACGAGCCCCCGGCGGCGACATGGTCGCCGGGACGCAGGCCGTCGGTGACCTCGATTTCGCCGTTGACCGGGGCTGCGGTCTTGACGGAGCGGGCGGTGAAGTGGGTGCCGTCGGCGGTGACGAAGACCACGGGGAGGGAGTTGATGTCCTGGAGCGCAGCTTCGGGGATAAAGAGCGCCTGCCGGGCGGCGGTTTCGTCGATCGTGGCGGTGGTGAACATCTGCGGCTTGAGCTTGCCGTCGCGGTTGTCGAGCGTGGCCCGGACCTGGATGGTGCGGGTCGCGGGGTCGAGCGCGGAGCCGATCAGCGTGATGCGGCCGGTAAAGGTCTCGCCGGGCCAGGCATCGGTGCGGACCGTGACGCGTTGGCCGACCCGGAGGAAGGGCAGGTCGGTTTGGGAGACCGAGGCCATGTTCCAGACAGAGCCGAGATTCGAGACCGCGTAGGTCTCCTGGCCGAGCTGGAGCACCATACCGGGAGCGATGGACCGCGTCACCACGGTGCCGGCGATGGGCGACTTGAGCGGCACGTCCTCGAAGGTGTAGATCGTGTTCGGGTTCACCTGTTCCGTCGGGATCTGGAGCGTGTCGGCGAGGTGCTCGGTCTCTTGGATGATGGAGGCCTTGATGTTGCTGAGGTCGTTCTGGGCCTGCGCGAGCTCCTGGTTGGAGGTTTGCTGCTGCTCGAGCGAGGCGGCCTGGATTTGGTAGAGGTGCGCGTAGCGGTCGCGCTTGGACTGGGCGTAGGTGAGGGCGGCCTCGGCGCGGCGCTCGTTCGCGTAGTCCATCGCGAGCGCGCCGACGGTCTCGTGGACGATGTGGGAGTGGATGAGGGCGAGAACCTGATTGCGGCGTACGTGGTCGCCGGGGGCGGCGATGACGTCCGTCACTCGGCCGTCGGAGTAGGGCGCGATGTGGGCCGTCTGGAGCTCGTTCATGGTGATCTGGCTGGGAACGGAGAGGGTGCGGGGCACCTCCCGCGGCTCGATCTGCACCAGGGTGACGCCGCCGCGGCGAAGCTCGTCGGGGGATAGGGTGAGGGTGGTGTCGGCGGCGTTGGAGGTGGAGTCGCCGCCGCCGGAGGAGCTCTCGGAGCTGCTCCCGCCCGCGCTTGCCTGGGAGCTGCCGGCGGAGGAGCCTCCGGAGTTGCCGCCTTGGGCTATGTCCTTGATTTGGCCGCCGGCGCTATTTTGGCCGCCGGCGCTCTTCCCGTCGCCGGAGCCGGAACCCGAGCCGCCTCCGGAGTTGGAGTCGGAGGAAGGACGCATGCCGCCGGAGGGCGGCGGGGAGCAGCCCCAGATGGGGGCGAGCAGGGAGGCGAGCAGGACTGCGGAGGCGAAGCGCGCGGTTGCGGGCGAGGGCGTGCGGGGAGCGGTCATAGAGGTTCTCCAAGAGAGGCGCGGAGGGTGACTGCGGCGTGCTGGTAGCTGCTCCAGGTCTGGATGGCGAGCAGGCGGGTGGCGATGAGGACCTGCTGGGCATCGAGGAGGCGGAGCAGGTCGTAGCCGCCGGTTCGGTAGGCGTCGAGGACGATGTCGGCGTTTTGCCGGGCGCGGGCGAGGGAGCCGGGGAGGAGGTCGCGAACCAGGGCCTGCTCGCGGTGGTAGGTGAGCAGGGCGGTTTCAATCTCCGCGCGTGCCTGGAAGCGGGAGTAGCTGAGCTGGTCTTGGGCCAGGGTGCGGCCGGCGGCAGCCTGGGCGATGCCGCCCTGGTTGCGGTTGAAGAGGGGAAGAAAGTACTGGAGGCCGCCGTAGCCGGTATCGAAGCCGGAGTTACGCTTGTAGCCGCCGAGAAGGTCGAGGTCGGGGACCGCGGAGGCGTGCTGGAGACGGAGGTTGGCGTCGGCTTCAGGGATGGCGGCGCGGGCGATGGCGATGTCGAGCCGGCGCTCGATGGCCTCGGTGACGGGGATCTCGGGGATTGCGAGCCCCTCGGCCTCGAGTGGGTCGGTGAGGGCGGCGGTGCGAAAGGCGGGGACGCCGGCGGCGCGGGCGAGGTCGATATCGGCTGCGTCGGCATCGCGTTCGGATTGGGCGAGGGCGAGAGCGACACGGTCGCGCTCGATTTGCATGCGGAGGAGGTCGACGCCGGCGGCCGCGCCCGAGTCGACGCGGTCCGACTGGTAACGGACGAGGCGGTCGTAACTGCCGAGCTGGTCGCGGTAGGCGGCGAGGGTGGCGCGTGCGGCGGAGGCGGTCCAGTAACTGTAGGCGATGGTGACGGCGAGCTGGCCGCGGGTGAGCTCGCGCTGGGCCTCGGCGCGTGCGGTACCGGCCTCGGCATAGCGGATGCGGCGGCCGCGCTTGCCGTCGAGCTCGAAGGTCTGGTCGATGTAGGCGTAGTCCTCGGTGGTGTTGGGGAAGTTGAAGCCGCCGGGAGCCCCGGACGGGCCGAGGTCCTCGGAGTTGAGATAAAGGCGGGGGTTGGGG
>CAXUEU010000096.1:0-12285 GCA_964250195.1 uncultured Acidobacteriaceae bacterium | reverse complement strand
CTGCTGGCGATGGGGCTGCTGGGGCGCGGCCCCGTGCTGTGGCCCGCAATCGCGGTGGGGGCGGGGTACGGCTTGCGGCTGCTGGCGGCACGCCGCTTTCGCCAGAGCGCGTTCGGCGCTCTGCTGCATCCATTGGGGATAACGATTCTGATTGCCTTGCAATGGTGGTCGCTCGCCGGCAAGTTGAGCGGCCGGCAGGCGGTTTGGAAGCATCGGACTTATGAACTGGGTTGACCGAATGAGGACATCGATCTGCGGGGTATTGATCGCGGCGGCGACCTGGTCCGCGCAGGGCGCGGAGCCCGACCGCCGCGAGAGCGCGAACGGCGCGTGGCAGGCGGAGCTGGCGGCCGCGCGGACGGCCTACTATGCCGACCTGGAAGGGGATCGCGACGCGGACGCGGATGCCCGCCGGCGGTTCGCGGCGCTGGCGCGGCAGCGCCCCCAGGAGGCGGCGCTCAAGGCCTACCTGGGCAGCCTCGAACTGCTGGATGCGGCGCGTACCTGGGCCGTGTGGCGCAAACACACGCTGAGCCAGGAAGGGCTGAGCGCGATGGACGCCGCGGTCGAGGCGAATCCCGGCGACCTGGAGGCGCGGTTCGTACGGGCGCTGACGACCTGGCACCTGCCGTTCTTTTTTCATCGCAAGCAGCAGGCCGAGGCGGACCTGGCCATCCTGGCCCCCCGGGCGGAGCAGGCCGCGCGCGCGGGCGAGCTGCCGCCACCCCTGGCCGCCGCGGCGCTGGACTACTGGGGGCAGGTGCTGGCCGGGCGGTCGCAGACCGAGGACGCGCGCAACGCCTACCTGGCGGCGGTGCGCGTGGACCGGGGCAGCCCCGGGGGGACGGACGCCCTCAAGCGTCTTCGATAGGGAATCGCCGGACACTCGCGATGACGTAAAGCGGGCGGCGCTTGACCTCGGTGTAGATGCGGCCCAGGTACTCGCCCATGATGCCGAGGGCGATGAGCTGCAGCCCGCTCAGAAACAGCACCCCGATAAACAAAGTGGCCCAGCCCTGCACCCAGTGGCGGGTGAGGATGCGAACGATCAGCGCATACACGATGCCGACGATCGAGAGTCCCGCCGCGCCGAAGCCGAGCAGCGCGACGATGCGCAGGGGCACGGTCGAGAAGGAAACGATTCCGTCGAGCGCGAGATTGAGCATCTTGCCGAGCGGATATTTAGTCTTGCCCGCGAACCGCGCGGCTCGGCTGTAGGGCAAGCCCACCTGCCGGAAACCGGCCCAGGAGCACATGGCCCTCAGGAGCCTCTGGCGCTCCGGCATCTCCAGCAAAACCTTCACGACGCGGCGGTCGAGCAGGCGGAAGTCGCCCGTATCGAGCGGGATCTGCACATCGGAAAGCCGGTTGATGAGGCGATAGAACCGCTTGGCGGTCCAGAGTTTGAAGCCGGACTCGCCGGCCCGGTGACGGCGCACGCCGTAGACGACCTCCGCGCCCGCGCGCCACAACTCGGCCATGCGGGGGATGAGCTCGGGCGGATCCTGAAGGTCGGCGTCGATCAGGATGACGGCTTCGCCGCGGGCCAGATCGAGCCCCGCCGAGACCGCGAGCTGGTGGCCGAAGTTGCGGGAAAGCTGGACGACGGTGACGCGGGGGTCGCGCAGGCCCTCGAGGATCGGGAACGTGGCGTCGGTGGAGCCGTCGTCGATGTAGAGGATCTCATACTCCGGACCCGCCTCGGCGAGCGCTGCCGAGAGGCGCGCGTGGCAGGCGGGCAGGACTTCGGCCTCGTTGAAGCAGGGGACGATGGCGGTGAGCATTGCGACTCTATTTTCGCTTGCAGACGGCGTAGAAGTCGCGGGCCTGGCACTGCCACCGGCCGGCGAGCGGGCCCAGGACGGTGGAGGCGAGCGTGAGCGGGCGGGGCGGTGCGCCGCCGGGGTCGGCGAGGAGGAGAAAGTCGGCGAGGGCGAGGATGGGCGCGCGGTTCTCGGGAGTTATTTCGCGAAGCAGCCAGGTGGGGTTCTCGGACCAGAGATTAGGCGTGCGGTCGCGGAGCAGGCCGGCCCGTCCGTTTTCCTGGACCGGGACGATGGTGAGTTGGAGCCAGGGGGTGTTGACGAGCACGTCGCCGTGGGCAGAGAAGGCGCGGACGCCATCCCAGAAGTCCAAGCCCCACCAAGTGTGGGTCAGGATGCCGTAGCCGCCGGAAGGAGCCTGGATGAACAGGCCGCGCGCGTGCGGGGGGAGCGGAGCCTGTTCCAGGGCAGCCTGCCGCCGCGCGAGCGGGCGCAGGTACGTACCGGCGAAGGCCAGCGAAAGCCCGGCGGCGGCGAGGGCGGCGGCCGCGGCCGCGCGCTGGAGGGCCGGGCTGGGGAGAAAAGCGGGCAGACAAGAGGCCAGCAGCAGCCAGACCAGAAACCACATGCGCACGGCGAAGAAAGCCGAACCGTTCATGCTTTCCGGGAAGAACAAGCTCACCAGCAGGAAAAGCAATGTCGCGAGCAGGAGGCGGCCCGCCGGCGTGAGCGGGTGCTTGCGCGGGGCGGAGCGAACAAAGAAAAATACCGTGAGCGGAAGGACGGAGGCGATGAGGGCTTGATACGTCCAGCCGAGAACAGAGTGGACCTGAAAACAGCTGACATCGATGCCCGTGAGCATGTTCCGCAGGAGGAGCGGGTCAAAGTGAATGGTGCGCATGGACCCGGCGACGGCGGCTTTGTCGGCGATGAGAACCGGGAAGATGAAGGCCAGGCAGGCGAGCGCGAAAGCGATAACTTGCCTGCGCGGCAACGCTTGTCGACAACTTAGTTGAAAGAGCAGGTCGAGGCCGGTGACGGCGATCAGGACCATAAGTGGAATGGGATGGGCAAGGACGAGGAGCAGCAATGTCAGGACAAGTGCGGACAACCGCTGGGTTAGGTAGAAGGCCAGCGCGAGGAGCAGGAGCCCTGCGGCGAAAGTGAAATTGAAGAACCCCGCGGACAGAGGCCAGGAAAACAGGAAAGCGAAGATGAGCAGCGGGGCCAGGGAGTTGCCGGGGGCGAGGGCACGGGTAAGCGCGCGGAAGCCGAGCGCCAGGGTGGCCCAGATAAGCCCGGCGAAGAGCTTCTCCGCCGTGTCCGGAGTGGTGAACCGCTCGAGCGCGATGAGCAGATAGTAGTGAAAGGAGTAAGGCTGGACTAAGTGGCGGATGGCATAAAAGCTCGCGTACAGGGGCGAAGTATGCGCGGCGAGCTCGCGAAAGATGCTCGACAGATAGATGTGAACGGGGCCGTCGCCGTTCGGGAGCAGCGGAAGGGTAAGCAGAAACAGCTCGAAGATTGCGAGCGCGATCCAGAAAAGCGAAGCAGTTGTGCGCGAGGGCATAGGTTACGGCTTGAGCGGCTTGCGGGCGAAGTACCAGAGCGAGAAGGCCAGCACGGCGAACATCAGGACGGACACACCGTCGTGAAAAAGAAAGGTGTGGGGTAAGTCGGGCAGAACCAGGTTGAACTTTGCCTCGAACAGCTTGCGTACTACCCCGAGCAAGCCGATGATGCCGCCGGCGGCGATCAGCCCGCTGGCGTAGAGCGAGCCGGGGCTGATCTCTTCCGAACCTCCGGCCGCCGGCGCGGCGCGGTCGACAAGCCAGCGGACCAGCCCGCCGGTAAAGATGGCGAGGGTGGTCGCGATGGACAGGTACGCGCCGACCGCGAAGGACAGCGAGCGTATGCCGAGCAGCTCGACCGTCGCGACCAGGAACACCCCGAGCAGCACCAGCCCCCAGGGCAGCTGGCGGGTGAGGATGCCGTTGATGACGGTGGCCATGAGCCGGGCCTGGGGGGCGGCTGCTTTCTCGCTGCCGATGCCCTGGATCCACTGAACTTCAATGGAGTGCGAAGCCGGATCGTAAAGATACTTGCCGTCGGCGAGCTCGTGGGAGCCGAGGGCGTTCAAGAGAATGTACCGGGAGCCCGGAAGGTCAGTTGCGGGGGCCCCGTCGTTGAGGACGTGGATGCGCGGGCGCGGAAAGCGGCCCTGAACCTGCACGCCCTGATGAGGGGCAGAGATGGACCATGGCTTTGCGGTAGACCGGAACTCTTCGAGGCCGCGGTTCATGGCATTGAGGGTCGCGCCGATGGCGACGGTCGAGACCACGACGCCGACCATCAGCGCGAGCTGCTGTTTCCAGGGGGTCGCGCCGATCAGGAAGCCGGTTTTGAGGTCCTGCGAGGTGTCGCCCGCGTTGGCGGCGGCGATGCAGACAACCGAACCGATGGTGAGGGCGAGCGCGGCGAAGGCCGGGGCGGTCCAGCCGTTGACCAGGAAGATGGCGGCGGTGGCCATCAGAGTCGCGATCGTCATGCCGGAGAGCGGGTTGGCGGAGGAGCCGATCAGACCGACGATCCGCGAGGACACCGTGACGAACAGGAAGCCGAAAACGACGATCAGAAGGGATGCGGCGGCGTTGGCGAGAAACGTGGTTTGCGCGCCGGGCACGGGCTTGAGCGTCAGAAACAGGAAGATGCACAGCACCAGCAAGAGCGAGCCGGCCAGGACCACTGCCGGGGGCAGGTCGCGGTCGGTCCGGCCCTGGGCTGTCGCGGCGTTGCGTTTGGTCGCGCTCGCGAGGCCGGCACGGAGGGCGTTGAAGATCGTCGGCAGGGTCCTGAGCAGGGTCAGCAGCCCGGCGGCGGCGACCGCGCCCGCGCCCATGGGCCGCACGTAGGTGGACCACAGCTCGGACGGGCTCATGGCGGCGATGGGCTTGGTGCCGGGGTAGAGCGCCCCCGGCATGTGGGAGCCGAAGAAATAGATCGCCGGCATGAGCACGAGCCAGGAGAAAACGCCGCCCGCGAAGATGGTCCCGGCGACGCGCGGGCCGATGATGTAGCCGACGCCCAGGTACTCGGGGGTGGCGTCGCAACGGACGGCCGCGCCGCGCAGGACGTGCCCGGGGCCCAGGTCGGGCTCGTAGTTGGGAGTGCCGGGCCACGCGCCGAGCAGGTTTTCGTTCTGGAACAGGGTGTACACCGCGCCCAGGCCGAGGCCCAGAAAGACCCGGCTCGCGAACGACCCGCCGCGCTCGCCCGCGATCAGCACGTCGGCGCAGGCCGCGCCCTCGGGGTAGGTGAGGGTGCCGTGCTCCTCGACGATGAGCTGCCGACGGAGGGGAATCATGAACAGCACGCCCAGCCAGCCGCCCAGCAAAGCGAGGAAGAAGATGCGGGCGTATTCGAGGTCGAAGCCTAGGAAAATGAGCGCGGGCAGGGTGAAGATGACCCCGGCGGCAATGGACTGGCCCGCGTTGCCGGTGGTCTGGACGATATTGTTCTCGAGGATGGACGCGCGTCCGAGCGCCCGCAGCACGGAGATGGACAGCACGGAAATCGGGATCGAGGCGGCGACGGTGAGCCCGGCGCGCAGGCCCACATACACCGTAACCGCGCCGAAGAGCAGCCCGAAGAAGGACCCGAGCAGCAGGGCGCGGGCGGTGAGCTCAGGGCGCGTTTCGCCCGGGGGGACGAATGGGCGGAACGCTTCGCGGCTGTTGGAAGGCAACGGGGTTGGGGGCATGCCGAGCCGGGTCTCCACTTGCGTTCAGGGGCTGAAAGCGTGAGTGTACCGCATGCGTTTCAGGCCAGGGAGCGGCGGCGGCGGTCCTCGCCTCGCTCCGGTAGGGTGCCAGGGCGGCCTTGCGCTCGAGGAAGAGCTGCTCGAAGTAGCGGCGCGACAGGAAGGCGACCGCCGCCGAGGCCGCCGAAACCGCGAGAAAGCGGACCGCAAGCAGGGCAAACCCGGTGTGGAAGCCGCCGAGGGCAGTCCCGGCGGCCAGGCGGTCGTACACGCCGAACAGCAGCGGGTGGACCAGGTACAGCCCGTAGCTGATATAGCCCAGGAAGACCAAAAAGCGGGACAGCGCGGCTGTGGGGGCGAGTTGTGTCCGCTGCGCGGCCTCGACCGAAAGCAGCACGCCTGCGGCGAAGAAGCAGAAAGGATCGAGGCGCCCGAAGGCGTCCCACAGCGCGAACGGCCAGCTGGTTTGCGGGGGAAAGGCGTGGAAACAGAACAGATGGACGTAGGGGACGAGAAAGATCGCACCGAAGCCGACCAGCAGGCGGATCGCGGGCCGGAGATTGCCGGCGTGGAGCCTGCCGCTCGCGATAAGGATGGCGCACAGCGCGCCGTAGAGCAGGGAGTCCATGTTGGTCGGCAGGAAGGTGTAGGTGCTCACGTCCCGGAGATTGAGCGCGATGCGCAGCAGCGGGGCCAGCGCGCAGCCGGCGAGCGCGGCTCCGAGCAGCACCCCGGGGCTGCGGAGGCGGCGCACCGCGGTGGGCCACAGGAGATAGAACTGCTCCTCGACCGCGAGGGTCCACAGTGCGCCGTATTCGTTGGTGTGCGAGTGGACGAGCCGCGCCATGTTCGCGACGAACAAAAGGCAGGCGGCCACGAAACGCCAGTGCACCAGGCCGGAGGCCTTGAGCACCAGGAGCAAAAGCAGGTAGACAGGCAGGATGCGGAGGGCGCGCCGGATGTAGAAGTTTTTGTAAAAGTCGGGCCGGTCCCGCTGCTTGAGCAGGATCGAGGTGATCAGGAAGCCGGACAGGATGAAAAACAGGTACACGCCCAGCTTGCCCAGGCTGACGATCTGGATGAAAACCGTAGCGAAGCCGCTATGCGCCGTGTCGAAGCCGCCGTTCGCGAAGCCGTGGAAGACGACCACCCCGGCGACAGCCAGCCCGCGCAGGATGTCGAGGCCGGGCATGTGGACATGGAGGCGCAGCGGTTCGGCGTCGGACGAGGAGCCAGGCATGGCATGGTGTATACCATAGTTTGCTTGATGTGGTTACCCGGGAAGCGGCAGTACGCGCGGCTGCGGGGCGACGCTCCGTTCGCGCTCCGGTTGCGGCGGGTCGAAGCGTCGGACGCGCCGGTACCAGGCCGGGATGACGATGGCGAACAAGGCGAAGGTCATCGCGACCGCGCCCATCCAGTTGCCGACCAGCTGCATGTGGTAATGGAAGACCAGCAGCGCACTGACCGGCACACCGATCAGCCAGGTGCAGCCGGTGGAGGCGTAAAAGGGCAGGCGCGTTTCGCCCATGCCGCGCAGCGCGCCCTGGAGCACCATCTGGATGCCGTCGAACACCCGGTACGAGGCGCAGATGAAGAAGATGGGCGCGGCGGCCGCGATGACTGCGGGATCGTTAGTGTAGATGCTGCCCCAAAAGCGGGGAGCGGCGATGAACAGGACGGAGGCGAACAGCATGGCGCCGCCGCTGATGGCCGCGCCGGCCAGACCCGCGCGGCGGACCTGTGCTCCGTCGCTGCGACCCGCGCCCTGCCCGGTACGCACCGCCGCGGCTGCCTGGATGCCGGTGGGGATCATGACGCAGAACGCGTTCAGGTCGATGAGGACCTGGTTGGCCGCGAGCATCGTGATGCCGAGGGTGCTGGTGAGCACGGTGGAAAAGCTGGCGAGCGACAGGTCGCCGAACTGCTGAAGTCCGATGGGCCAGCCAATCCTGTAGAGCTCGCGGATGCGCCCCGGGTGCGGATGCCAGGCGTTGGGGCGCAGGCGGATGGGCTTGGCGCGCAAGGAGATCCCGAGCGAGACGACCAGCAGCCCCAGCATGTACATGCGGACCACGCAGGTGGCCCAGCCGGACCCGGCGATGCCGTGGGCGCGGAAACCCCAGTGGCCGTAAATGAACAGCCAGTCGCAGAGCCAGTTGACCAGATTGGCGGTGAGCAGCGAGATCATGACCCAGCCCGGGCGGTCGATGGCCTGGAGGTAGTGGCGCACGGCCATGTACAGCAGCAGGGGCGCGGCGGACCAGCGCAGCGCGGCCATGTAGGTCGTGGTGACGGCGATGATCTGCGGGTCGACATGGAGCAGAGCGAGGGCGGGCGGAGCCAGGGTGGCCAGCAGCATGACCACCGGGGTGCAGACCGCGACCACGAACAGCGACTGCACCAGCGAGAACAGGCCGTCCTCGGCGTCGCCCCGTCCGAAAGCCTGCGAGACGAGTGTGTCGAGGCCGAACAGGAGGCCCACCCCTGCGAAAGCGATCGCGTAGAACAGGCTGTTGCCGAGCGAGGAGGCGGAGATGGCGAGCGCGGAGTGCGGCATGCGCCCCACCATGATCGCGTCGATGATGTAGGTGGACATCCAGCCGAGCTCGCCGATGGCGAGAGGCGTACCGAGGCGGCCGGTGAGGCGGAGCTCGGAGCCGAAAGAGCGGGACGGGATGGCTTGGGTGCGGGCGGAGGATCGTCGGCTGCCGTCGGTCATCGGGAAGGTCTCATACGGGGTCGCTCTATTCTGACGGCGCTTACCCGCCCCGCGGAAGGGCGGCGCGGAACGGGGCTTGGCGGGATCAACGCATGTGTACAAGGGGGAAAGAGTCGCCTTCATGGGATGCGGGTTCGCGGTACTCTGGCGTGTTTGCCCCCGCGACCGTATACTCCATGGCATCGGGATGCGAGGTGCACCTTCCCCAGCCAAGGCGCGGTGTTGGAACTCGAAGCAGGAAACCCCGGCGCGGAAAGCCGGTGGCGCGCGGTGGCGCGTGTGTTGCGAAGTCCCCTGGACGCAGTGGGTTCCGCTGTTTTCCCGGCCGAGTGCCGGGTGTGCGCCGCGCCGCTGGCTCGCCTCAGCCGTGCGCCGGTTTGCGACAGTTGCCGGGAGGACCTGCCGCCCCAGCGCGGAACACTGTGTCTCCGGTGCGGCGAAGCCCTGGGGGCTTTTCTGTTCGCCACCGAGGACCGCGCGCCGGGCGACTGGTTGTGCCGCCCTTGCCGGATGGTGCCGCCCGCCTTTGACCGGGCCGTGGCGCACGGGCTGTACCGGGGCACCCTGCGGGCTCTGCTGCACCTGCTCAAGTACGACCGGATCGAACCCGTGGCGCGGCCCCTGGGTGCGTTGATGGCCGCCCAGTATGCGGCGCTGCCGGGCGCCCCGCATACTGTGACGGTGGTGCCGGTGCCGCTCCACAAGGCCAAGCGCAGGCAGCGCGGCTTCAACCAGGCGGAGCTGCTGGCCCGGGCGTTGGTGCGTGAAGGGAAACGGCACGGGTTCGCTCTTGAATTGGAACCGGGTCTGCTCGAACGGCGGCGCTCGACCGAGTCGCAGGCGGGGCTTTCGCCCGCGGGGCGCAGGCGCAATCTTCAGGCGGCATTCGCCGTTCCGGAAGGCCGAGAAAAATCGCTGTATGTGTGTTATGTTCTGCTGGTCTACGAGATCTACACCACCGGCGCGACGGCGCGGGCGGCATCGGCCGCGCTCAAGCGGGCCGGGGCGCGCGAGGTTTGGGTCACGACCGCGGCGCGCGCGCAAAAGCAGGAGTTCGCGGAAACGGAGCCGGTTCACGCCATGGAAACACCCATGGAGGAAGATGTGGCTCTCTGGGGTTAAAACGTAGGTAGAGGCAGGCAAGAGCAAAGGGGAACGGGAATGGCGCTCGCGAAAAGCTCGATGCACACGCGCAAGGCAAGGCTCAGCCGGGAGCACGTTCCGGTGTCGGGTCCGCTTTCGGGTTCGGACGACCGCACGCTTCCCTTCCAGCAGCCCATGCAGACCCCGGTGCTGGTTTTGAACGCGTCGTATGAGCCGATCAACATCTGCGGGGCGCGCCGCGCGCTGGTGCTGGTGCTCAAGGGCGTGGCCAAGACCGAGGAAGAGCAGGGCGCGATCCTGCACGCGGCGCGGGTGCGCATGCCGCTGCCGTCGGTCATCCGGCTGCTCGAGTACCGCAGGATCCCGCACCAGACCCGGGCGCTGTCGCGGAAAAACATCCTGCTGCGCGACCGCAACACCTGCCAGTACTGCGCGGTCGTCATGAACGCGGCGGAGCTGACCCTGGACCACGTCATCCCGCGGTCCCGCGGCGGCGCGAGCACCTGGGAAAACCTGGTGGCCTGCTGCCACACCTGCAACCGCCGCAAGGGCAATCAGCTGCTCCACGAGCAGGACGAGATGCGCCTCCTGCGCGAGCCCCGCCCGTTCTCGCTCCACACCTCGCGGCACATCATGCGGATGATCGGGAACTCGGATTTGAAGTGGCGAAAGTACCTGTATTACTGAGCGAATCAGAATTTTCGGCTGCTGAAAGGCGAGGAGCTCTGAACGGGAACGATCGGCATCGAACCGGTAGGTGCTTGACCGTATGCCGGAGGGGAGTTCCATGCAGGCAGAGCAGATCGTCCCGGGCCTCTATCAAATCCCGCTCGGCGTCGTGAATGCGTTTTACATCGATGAGCCGGACGGCGGCGTGCTCATCGACACAGGCTTCGCGGGAAACGCGGACAAGATTCTCGGTGCCCTGCGAGAGTTGGGCAGACAGCCGTCCGACGTCAAGCACCTTGTGCTGACCCACACGCATGCGGACCACATAGGCAGCGCCGCGGAGCTCAGGAAAGTAACTGGCGCACGTACCTTCATGCATCCGCTCGACGCGCCGATCACGGAGGCGGGGACGGGTTTCCGCCCGATGAAGGCTGCGCCGGGAGCGCTCAACTATATTATGGCGGGCATTGTCCACTTCAGAATCGTCACGCTGAAGATGCACGTGGAGCCTTGCCCGATCGATCGACGCGTCGGCGATGGTGAGATGCTGCCGCTTGCCGGAGGCATGACTGCCATTCACGCGCCCGGGCACTGCCGGGGGCAGCTGTGCTTCCTTTGGCAGAGGCATGGCGGGGTGCTGTTTGCGGCGGACAGCTGCGGCAATGGGAAGGGTCTAAGTCCCAGCATCGCGTACGAAGACATCGAGGAAGGCAAGCGGACGCTGCGCAAGCTGGCGAAGCTGGAGTTCCAAACAGCGGTGTTCGGGCATGGCAAGCCGATCCGGGAGAGCGCTGCGGCTCAGTTCCGGCAAAGGTGGCTGGGCGGCGCGTAGTTACTGGGGCTTGGCAGGCGGAGCCGGTTTTTGCGCGGCGTCGGGGGTTTCCTTTTCAACGTTCTGCCCGTCGAAGGTGATCCTGACCGACGAGCCGAAGCGCTTGTAGTTCGAGTACTTCACGATCTCCTTCATGTGCACGTCGTTGCTGGGGAAGCCGCCCGAGGCCTGGAAGTGCAGCACGCCGTCGCCCTTGGTGTAGACCGGGAACCAGTACTTGCCGTCGATCTGCTGGCGAAAGGTCATGAAGGGGGGCGACAGGTCCTCGTGGCCCTTGCGGTTGTCGTCGGGGACGTTCTTGCCGTTGGTCACCACGATCTGGTAGTCCTTCGCGTCGACCCAGATGCGGCCCTGGAAGTACCGCTTGTTCTTCTCGATGACCTTGGGCTTGACGTCGAAGACGTAGGTCGGCACCTCGTCGACGGGCTGCTTGCCGACATAACTCACGTCGTACTGGCCGGCATCCTGTTCCGTGAGCACGAAGGGCAGGCGGTGCTCGATGTCCTGGAAGTCGGCCGGGGACATCATGACCCGCTCGAGCGTGGTCTGCGGGGCCTCGACGACATGCTCGTACTTCTTTCCGTCGGGGTCGGCGGAGATGTCGGTGACCTGGTAGTACTCGCCGTCGACCTTGCGGGTGTCGTCGTCGATGGTGTCCACGCGCACGCTGCGCTCGAAGGTGTAATTGGCCAGGGCGGTCTGGAACTCCGTCTCCTTGGCGGTAAACTTCTGGATGATTTGCTGGGGCGGCACGGGCGGCTGGGTCAGGTCGAGCTGGCCGAAGCCGGAGTCGAGCGGCAGCGGCGTGTAGCTGACCTGCGCGCCGGCAGCGGCGGCGCAGAGGATAAGGGCGGAAGCGACAAGAATCGAACGCACGGCGAGAACTCCCTTCCTATTAAACGCTCCGGCGGCGGGAAAGACTCTCCCCGAGGTCACATATGGGGTTACGTTCGTGCGTGGCATGATGTCGACATGGCATGGAAAGCGCCGAAGGTGCGGGAGCCTCTGGACGAGGCGAAGCTGTACGAGTACGCCGTGGGCGCGCTGGGCAGGCAGATGCGGACCGCGGCGGAGCTGCGGCGGCTCATGCTGCCGAGGGTCGAGAAGGGCGAGACCGGTGGAGCGAAGATCGACGCGGTGCTCGCGCGGTTGAAGGAACGGCGTTACCTGGACGACACGGCCTTCGCGGCGGACTACACGCGCCTGCGCCAGGAAGGCGCGAAGCTGGGGCGGCGGCGGGTGCAGCAGGACTTGCAGCGCAAGGGGGTCGATGGCGAGATCGCCTCGGCGGCGCTCGAGAATGCCTACGGGCAGGTCGACGAGACCGCGCTGGCCCGGCAGTACGCGGAACGCAAGCGGATGCGCAAGCCGGAGAACGAGAAAGAGTCGGCGCGTTTCGGGCGGAGGATGGTGTCGGCGGGGTTCGGGCTGGGCA
>CAXUEU010000095.1:10741-12595 GCA_964250195.1 uncultured Acidobacteriaceae bacterium | reverse complement strand
TCGTAGGACCGGCCGAGGTCGCGCACGTCGGAGGAGAGCTGAAACACCCGGCACCCGGCCGGCACCGCCGAGCCCTCGGTGTACAGGATGGTGATGAGCGACTTGCCGCCCAGGGCGAACACGCCGTCGAACCGGCCGAGCTCGGCGGCGATCTCGCTGGCGCGCGTGGGCAGGTTGCCGCTCCACAGCGGGTGCGCCGTGGGAAACGGCAGGTGCGCCGGCCAGGACGAGCCGTACACCGGCGCGCCCAGCGTCTCCGCCAGGGCGACGACCTCTCGGGTCGCGCCGCCGGTCCACACTTCGTCCCCGGCGATGAGCGCGAGCCGCCCCGGCGCGAAGGAACACAGCAGCTCCGCCAGGCGCGGCAGCGAGCCCGCGACCGCCCGCTTGTCGATGGTGGACCGATGCGCGATGTCGACGGTGCTCTGCTCCTCCATCATGTCCATGGGGAGCGACAGGAACACAGGCCCCGAGGGCGCGGCCTTGCAGTCGTGAAACGCCCGCCGCACCAGCACCGGCAGCTGGTCGGCCCGGGTCACCTCGTGCGCCCATTTCACGCTGGGGGCCGCGATGGCGACCAGGTCGCCGAACAAGAGGGGGTCCATCAGGGCGTGGCGCGAGTCCTGCTGGCCCGCCGTGATGACCAGCGGCGTGCCGGAGACCTGCGCGTTGAGCAGGTTGCCCATGCCGTGCCCCAGGCCGCCCGCCGTGTGCAGGTTGACGAAGCCCGGCCGGCCGGAACCCTGGGCGTAGCCGTCCGCCATGGCGACCACGCTCGCCTCCTGGAGCGCAAGAATGTACCGGAGGGGCGTGGGGCCGAGCAGCGCGTCGATCAGCGAGAGCTCGGTGGTGCCCGGGTTGCCGAAGATGTATTCGACTCCCTCGCTTTCGAGCAGCTCCAGGAGGACCTGCGCGCCGCGCCGGGCCGGGAGCGCATCCGCGCGGGTGACAAGGGAGTTCATGGTTTCAGACGGCACTCGGGGCTCCTTCTCGCTCCCTTCAATGTACGCGCCTGCTTCGCCGGGCAGACGCGCAAAAGCGGACCCGCGCTGCTTTCGCCCGGTGAATGGACAGGCAGCAGAGACAGTTTCCCTGAAGGTGTAGAGGGCCGGGCTGCCGTGAACGTGGCGTTTCCGGCGGGGAAAGCCGCATGGAGACTCCCTCCGCGCGCCGCGTCATCGGAAGAACCGCTTCTAGCGCGCGGCCACCTGGCGCGCCGCGCCGTGCCGCCGCCCGCGGTGAGCGCCGGGTTTCAGCAAACCTTCCCCGCAGTTCTCGGGCACGTTGCTCATCTGCTTGTTGAAGACCCGGTAGCCCGCGGTGCCCGGCTTCAGCGTCGCCCAGTAGCTGCGCCGGTCCACCAGAGGCTTCGCTTGCGCCACGATCTGGTTCTCCATGATCTTGACCCCGCAGCTCAGGTTGCGCTCCGGCTGCAGGATGGTCCGGCCAGGGTCTTTGATGGGCAGATGCCGGTCGTGCTGCCAGTCGAAGTCGCACCCGTAGCGCTGGTCGTCCTCGTACTTGAGCTGCAGGAGCCCCTGCTGCCGCGAGGGCCGCCCGGTGACCTCGTCGGTGGTGTTCACGGCCGCGTCCAGGTGGTGTACGTTCGCCGTCGGGTCCAGTCCTGCCTCGGCCCCGGCCAGGGCCTGGAAAGTGTAGGCCCAGAACGCCCGCTTATCCGCTTCGCCGAGCTGCGCGAACCTGGGGCAGTAGCCGCGCACGGCGCGCGCCGCCTGCGCCCCCAGCAGCGACGGGGGCAGGTCCTTTTCGACCACCGCGTCCCATGCCGGGTCCCAGGTCTTGCCGCCCAACTCTTCCTTCTTGTTCTCGATCGGCGTGTCCGGCGCCTTCTTG
>CAXUEU010000095.1:0-10731 GCA_964250195.1 uncultured Acidobacteriaceae bacterium | reverse complement strand
GAGCGCGACCGCCGGCTGCGCCTGCGCGGGCCGCGCCTGCTGCGCCCCGCCCCGCCCGCATCCGGGAACCCCCAAAACGAAACAAGACACTCCAAGCACGACCAGCTTCTCGAGCTTCACCCATGGCCTCCAACGGCTTTTCCGGATAGGATGTGCGCAGGCTAGCAGATACTTTCCGTGTAGGTTCAGCTTTAAAGTAACAGGCGAATATGTTACCCGACTTCGAAGGAAATGCCCTTGTATCTGCCGACTTAGAAGGTAGAGTACTCCGCGCGTGCGCCGGATTATGTCCTATCTTGCGTCAGCGCATTCGTGATCGGGCAGGCAGTCACCAAACGACCGTGACTGCCTTGGATTTGCGAATAGCCTTGTCTCTCGTGACCAGCACTCCACCATAAGCCAGCGCCGTGGCCCCGATGAGCCGGTCCATCGGGTCGCCGGGATAGCTGTCCGGCAGTTCGACCGCGAGTTGAGCGATCCTCGCAGTCACGGGCAGTATCTGGAAGCGCCGCTCCACCTCGGTGAGAAAAGCCCCCGCCGAGGTGCTGACGGTAATCCTGCCTCGCTTGATCGCGGAGGCGACTTCGAGCAGCGAGATGCACGAAATCCCGAGGCTGCCCACGCTCCGCCCGGCCTTGACCGCATCGGTCGCCGCTCTCGACAGCTCCTTCGGTTCCTGCGCAAGCCAGATCACGACACAGGTGTCGAGAACGATCACCTGAGGCGCTTCCAGTCGTCCGAAGGAACGATGGGGCCGTCGACCTCACCATGAATCTCGATCTTGCCCCGGTAGAAGCCGAAAATGTCATCTTCTTCCTGCTCCAACGGCTCAAGCCGCGCGACGGGCACTCCGTTCTTTGTAATCGTCACCGGCTCCCGCTTGGCCTGTACTTCATCCATGATCGCCAAGCATTTGGCTTTGAAAACCCCCGCCGCCACTGTTTGCATACATTCTCCCATAGTCACGTTACCATGGTCTTATATGGCGGGCAAGCCGGAATCCACCCTGCGATACAATCCAACCCATGGCCCAGCTCGCCCATCTCGGGGTCCGCTTTCTCGAGACCTTGTTCTTTACCGGCCTGCTCGGCTCCCTCGCCGTGGTTCTCTACTCCTCCATCGGCGATGTGCAGGACTTGCTGTTCCACAAAGACGGGCAGCCGTAGCCAAGCGATGCCGCCGGTCCCCCGCCCATGAGCACCCCCACCACGACCACCGCACCGCCACCCGGCCTCTTCGGCTCCTCGACCCGCGTCCGCCTCGTCGTCGCATCCTCCGTGATGCTCTCCTTTATCTCGTTCTGGCGCGCCGCCGCCGTGGTGCTCAACGACCTGGCGTCCTCCGCCTTTTACGCCGGCGGCATCGCCGAGGAGGCGGTCGGCAAGTCCGCCCCCTGGTTCATCCTCGGCGTCATGGTCTTCGCCTTTTCCGTGCGCAAGGTCTACATCGAGAGCTGCTCCATGTTCACCCGCGGCGGCGTCTACCGGGTCGTGAAGGAGGCGCTCGGCGGCACGTTCGCCAAGGTGAGCGTGTCCGCGCTCATGTTCGACTACATCCTCACCGGACCTATCTCCGGCGTCTCCGCCGGCCAGTACATCACCGGCCTGCTCAACGAGTTGTTAACCGTCGGCGCCCTGCACGGCTGGCTGCCCCCGGCCATGCTCCTGGTGGGGCACACCGCGCGGCAGCTGCCGGTCGACGGGACCTCCGCCGTCTTCTGCGTCGCCGTCACCCTCTTCTACTGGTGGGAAAATACCAAGGGCATCCACGAGTCCACCGGCAAGGCGCTCGAGGTCATGAAGATCACCTCCATCATGGTGGTCATCATCATCGTCTGGGGCGTCCTCACCGTGCTCCACAACGGCGTCCACCTGCCGCCGGCTCCCGTTCCCGCCAACCTGCGCTTCTCGCACGACGCGCTCGGCTTCCTCGACGGCACGCACCTGGCCTCCAGCCTCGGCCTTTTCGGCGTCCTCATGGCTTTCGGCCACTCCGTGCTCGCCATGAGCGGCGAGGAAACGCTCGCCCAGGTCAACCGCGAGATCGAGCACCCCAAGCTGCTCAACCTCAAGCGCGCCGCCTCGGTCATCGCGATCTACTCCTTCTCCTTCACGGGGCTGGTCTCGCTGCTCGCCGTCATGATCATCCCGGACGCGGTCCGCATCCCCGTCTACCGCGACAACCTGATCGCCGGCCTCGCCATGAACATGGTCGGCCCCCTGACGCTGCGGCTCATCTTCCGCGTTTTCGTGGTCGTGGTCGGCTTCCTGATCCTGTCCGGCGCCATCAACACCTCGATCATCGGCTCCACCGGCGTGCTCATGCGCATCGCCGAGGACGGCGTGCTGACCGACTGGTTCCGCAAGCCGCACCGCCGGTTCGGCACCGCCTATCGCATCGTCAACCTGGTCACCGCGCTCCAGCTGTTCACCATCCTCATCACCCGCGGCAACGTGATCGTGCTCGGCGAGGCGTACGCGTTCGGCGTCATCTGGAGCTTTACCTTCAACGCGCTGGCCATGCTGGTGCTGCGCTGGAAGTACAAGGGCGACCGCGGCTGGAAGGTCCCGATCAATGTCCGCTTCCGGTACAAGGGCGTGCTGCGCGAGATCCCCTTCGGCCTCATCTCGGTCTTTTGCGTCCTGCTTACGGTCGCGATCACCAACCTGTTCACCAAAAAGATCGCCACCGTTTCGGGCATCGTCTTCGCGCTGGTCTTCTTCGTCATCTTTACCCTGTCCGAGCGGCAAAACGCCCGCAAGCAAAAGTTCGCCGCCCTGCAGATGCGCGAGCACTTCCAGCTGGAGCACGAGGAGGACATCGGGCGCGAAAACCTCCAAATCCGCCGCGGGGGCATCCTCGTGACCATCGTCGACCCGACGAGCGCCGCCGCGCTGAAGTGGACCCTGGCCCGCACCGACACCGACGACCAGGACATCGTGGTGCTGACCGCCCGGCGCGTCGGGGCGGGCGGCGCGGAGTATCTCGACCCCTCCGAGCAGAGCTTCTCCGAGCACGAGCAAATGCTGTTCACCAAGGCCGTTTCCGTCGCGGAAAGCTTCGGCAAGCACATTTCGCTGCTGGTCGTGCCGGCCGCGGACATCTTCGTCGCGCTCGTTCAGACCGCGGTCTCGCTCGAGGTTTCGACCCTGGTCTCCGGCCTGGCCTCCACCATGACCGCCGCCGAGCAGAGCTACCGCATCGGCCACGCCTGGGAGTCGCTGCCCGAGCCCAAGGCCCAGTTCACCTACGTCATCGTGACCCCGGACGGCCAGTCGCAGAACTTCCACATCGGCCCCCACGCCTCGGCGCTCGGGCCCGACGACGTAGCGCTCGTGCACCGCCTCTGGCTCAACATGAGCCGCGACCCCGGCTTCTCGGGCCTGCACCACTCCGACATCGTCACCTACTCGCTCTCCCGGCTCGCCTCCGACTACGCCCGCAACAAGACCGAGATCCTGAACGACCTGCGCCGCGCCGCCGCTCCCCTGCCCCGCGCGGCTTCCTCGCCTGATTCGGCGAAAATGCCCATGCGCGCGCTGCACGATCGCGAAAAAGACCTGTAACACCTGCTCTTCAACCTTTGCCGGAGGTCTCCTTGAGCTTTCTATGAAGCGTCAGCGCAGCCATCGCCGTATTGCCGCTCTCGCCGCGCCGGCGGCTCGGGCGCAGTATGTTCCTACAGAGGGCCGCGCGATCGTCGATGGAGCGGGCAAGCCGCTGCTGCTGCACGGCATCGATCTCGGCAACTGGATGGTCACCGAAGGCTACATGTGGCACTTCACAGGCGGCCCCAGTCGGAGCGCGAGATCGAGGAGTTCGTCGCGGAGATGCTCGGGTCCGAGCGCTCCGCGGCCTTCCGGCACACCTGGCGCGACACCTACATCAGCCAGGATGTCATCGACGCCGCATTCGCGAGTCTGCTTGAGAACATCCAGTTCGCGCGCGAGCGGCGTAATCTCGGCTACCTTCACGCCCTCTTACCCGCAACGACGCTGCAGCCCTAGCTTCGGCTGACGCTGGGACGCGCTGTCTCGGCCGGGACGCGATCCAATCTAAGTACTCTTTCGTCCGCCGCGGCCGATGTTACAGCCGTTCGCTCCGCCATGCCTGGTGGATTCGCGCGCGTAGCCTACCTGCAAGTTTCCTTCTGTTCGCAAGCTTGCATTCGGAACAAGTGCATTGAACCGCGTCTTTCTTGAAGGTCATGACCGGTCCGTTTCCGCTATGTATCGTAGGGTGCGGAGCCGAGGAAAAACCTCGAGCTTTTCCGCTTCCAGCGCAGTACAGAAGAAAGCAGGTTCTTTGAGCGTCCACCTCATCAATCCCAGCGACAACTCCTTCGGCACCGCCGTGATCACTCCCCGCTGGCTCTTCGTACTCGCCGCCGCGACCCCCAAGGCGGCCGGGGATCCGATCCTGGTCGATGAATCGCTGGAACCGCTCGACCCCGCAACCATCCAGCCCGGCGACATCGTCGGCATCAGCGTCCATACCGGGAACGCCCTGCGCGGCTACGCGGTCGGCCGCATCTGCCACGAGCGCGGCGCCTGGGTCGTTTACGGCGGGATCCACGCGACCCTCTTTCCCGAAGAGGTGCTGGAGCTCGGCGCGGCCCACGCGGTCGTCAAGGGCGACGGCGACATCGCCTGGGGCAAGGTGGTGATGGACTGCCTGGCCGGCAATCCTGGGCGCATCTACGAGGGCGGCCGCATCGAGGGCCGGCAATTCCTGGCCGCGCGCTGGGACCTGATGAAGACCGACAAGTACATGTGGGCTTCGGTCCAGACGATCCGCGGCTGCCCCAAACACTGTTCCTTTTGCAGCGTTTGGCGGACCGACGGCCAGGCACCCCGCCAGCGCTCCTACCAGAGCGTGGTCGAGGAAATCGTCGCGCTGCGCCGCCTGGGCTTCCGCTTCATCGCGCTCGCCGATGACAACTTCTATCCCGTCACCCTCACCGACCTGCGGCTCGCCCGCGAGCAGAAAAACCACTCCAGGCTCGCTGAACTGACCGCCGTGCGCGCGGAACGCTTTCAGCTCATGGAAGCGCTCGCCAAACTGCCGCGCGACATGGTTTTTTTCACCCAGATCACCATGGAAGCCGCCGAGGACACCGAGTATCTCGACGCCATGCGCAAGGCAAACATCAAGGGCGCGCTCGTCGGCGTCGAAGCGGTGACCCCGGAAGGCTTGAAAGCCGTTTTCAAGGACTTCAACTACTCCGGCGACGCCCTCGCGAAGCAGCTCCAGACCTTTCGCAAACACGGCGTTCACGTGCTCGGGTCGTTTATCTTCGGCCTGCCCACCGACAAACCGGCCACCTTCGATGCCACCGCCGCGATGGCCTTGCAGGCAGGCGTCACCTTCGCCCAGTTCGTCATGATGACGCCTTTTCCCGGTACGGTCGACTTCGCCCGCTGGGAGAAGGAGCAGGCCGCCGCGCCGGAAACGGTCGACGGCGTCCCTCTCACGCGCTACTGGCTCATCCCGACTGCCACCCGCCCCAAGATGTTCACCCCGCACCCCTCGATGGACTCGGCGGAGATCAGCCGCCGCACCCAGGCCGTGTGGGACCGCTTCTATACCTGGCGCGCGGTTTGGGAGCGGTCCGCATGTACGCCTACCCTGTATGCACGCGTCGCGTTCATGTTTCTGTCCAAGCTCTACCGGCAAATGTATGCCGGTACCGGCATCTCCACCGACAGCGCCCGGCGCAAGAAATCCAAGACCACGGCCCGCTGGATGGCCCGCCAGACCAAACGGCTCTTCAAAACGAAACCCATGCCGGAGCTGCCTTTGCCGATTTGGGCGCAGCCATCGCTGAATCCGCCGGAAACGCAGTTTCCGGACCTTCTCCTCCCGGCATCGCCGACGAGGGAACCGGAGGGCTCCTTCGTGGTCTTGTCTTGATGCCGAAGCTCTCGCGAGCTTGCATGTCAGGGAAACGGCCTTGGCACGCGCGACCGGCCGTCAGAACACCAGCTTCGTCGTCACCGTCACCCCTTCCATCCACACCCGCACCCGCGAGTCGTCATACTCGCCCGCCAACAGCCCGCTTTTGCCGACGCTGCGGGAAGCCGGCAGCACCGCCTGATAAGCCGCGTCGATTCCGAAGCGCCCGCTGCTCCAGCCCCCACCCGCCGCCGCCGTGTTGCGCAGCACCGCGGCCGTCAGGGGAGTCAAGGTAGCGCTCGGAACAGGGTCGCTCTGGTAGGCGTACCCGCTCCGCACGGCCCAGCGCTCGCCCAAGGACCGCTCCATCCCCAACCGCAGGCCGCCCTGATTGCGCCATCCGAGCGGCACCACGTCCTTGATCGCATCGCTCCCGGCAACGCTGTTGATGGCCACATTTGTACCGCCTGACAATTTCACCGGCAGGCTGCGGAACGCATCGTGCCAGCCCGTCCAGTCCCCTTCCACTTTGACCCGGAACCGCTTCGCGGTCTGGAGATCGATGCCCAGCGCCGCGGACTCGGGCAGACGTACATCGACCTCGCCCCTGTATCGGAAGCTTGGGTCGGCCGCGATGCCCAGCGCCGCGAACTGCGCCGAGGCAGTCCCGGTCACGTTGCCGTGCGTCTGCACCGCGGTCGCGCTCTTCCACGCAAGCCCCAGGCGCACGCGCCGGCTCGGCTGCCACTGCGCCCCGGCAGCTCCATTCCAACCGAAACCCCGCGTCTGGAGGTCGACCAGGACCTTCAAACCTTTCAATTGCGGCTGCTGCTGAAAGATGAAGGGTGCCTGCAAGGTGTTCTGGTTGTACACCAGTCCCAGAGTCGCACCGGCGGCCCAGTGCTGCCCCAGGCTCCGCGCCACGCTTGCGGAAGCCCGCAACGCCACCAGCTTCGAGCGATTCGTCTGCAAGCCGTAGCCGGCGCCGGCCGTGCCCGGCGGGTCGGCATACCTCCAGCTCACCCGCATCAGGTCCTCCGGCGTGATTGCGATAGAGGCACGCCATGGGCTTTGCCGCAAGCGTATTCCGAGCGCGCCATAGCCGATCGCCCCGGCGGTGCCGTTCAGATGCCCGTTCGCGTCGACTTTATTCGCGAAATCCCCAAAGGCCAGCGACCCCAGCCCGCTCGTTTCGACTACTGCCCTATCGAGCCCGGCCAACCCCGCGGGGTTGACTTCGACAGAGTCGAGAACCTCGCCGGTTGACGCCACGACCGCGCCGCCGGTCGCGACCGCCTCCGCGCTGGCCCCTGCGGCAAGCGCGCCGCTCGATTGGCACCACGCACCCGATGCCGCGCTGAAACCGATTCCAACCAAAAGTAAGAAGCCGCGCATGCCCTAGCTCTCCGTTGTCGCTCCGCAACGGTTCTATCGGCACTTGCCCGGCTTCTTTTCAGCTTCACTTACGGTACTTCGGTCACCCCGTTCCCATTTTGGGAAAAGCGGGCGCGGGCCGGGACGAGACATACGCGCCGCTTTTCGATCCTTATCGCGCCGATTCACCCGGTGCAAGCTTCAGCACCTGCACCGTCTGCCCGGTGTGCCGTTCCAGCTCCTCCGGCGTTCCGGTCAGCTGCGGCATGGTGCCCCAGTGCAGAGGCAGCACCACGTCCAGCCCAAGAAACTTCGCCGCGAGCGCCGCGCCGCGCGGGTCCATGGTGAAGTGTCCGCCGATCGGCAACATCCCGAATTTTGGCCCGTACAGGTCCCGTATCAGCTGCATGTCGCTGAAAACGTTGGTGTCCCCCGCGTGATACAGCACCGGACCGTCTTCAACCGTCAGCACGAAACCTGCCGGCTCGCCCCCGTACACGAAGCCGTCGCCGTCCTGGATCCCCGAGGAGTGCCGGGCCTCGGTCATCGTCACGGTCACATCCTTGTGCTTCAGGCTGCCGCCGTAACCGAGCGGGAGTGTCTCCTTCACGCCTTTTTTCCCGAACCAAGCCGCCAGCTCGAACATCGCCACCACCGGCGCGCCCGTCTTCTGCGCCACCGGGATCACGTCCCCGATATGGTCGAAATGCCCATGGGTCGCGAGGATCAGGTCCAGCTTCTCCGGCATCGTGAACCCCTTCGGGTACTTCGGGTTGTGCTCAATAAACGGGTCGATCAGCACCGTCGTTCCAGCGGCCGTTCGTACCAGCACCGTCGCGTGCCCCAGCCATGTCACCACCGTCCCTTTCAAGTCCGACATCGTTCCTCCTTTGTTCCCTATTCTTTGATGCGCCCAGGGTACCTTGGTACTCTCCCCCGCACGCCCGCTTCGCGCTACCATCGCCCGGGGGAAGATTCATGCTCGTCTTTTTCGCTCTCGCGCTCGTGGTTCTGCTCGGCTTTTGCGGGCTCGCTGTGGACGTGGGCATGCTCGAGCTCAAGCAGCTGCAAATGCAGAACGCTGCCGATGCTGCGGCGAAAGCTGCCATCAACGCGCTCTCGGGCGGAACATCGGCCTGGACGACCGCCGCAAGAGCGGACGCCGCCGCCAACGGATTCGTGGATGGCACGAACGGGGTTTCCGTTCTCCCGCCTGTCCATCCGACAACAGGTTTATATGCCGGCAACTCCCTCGCCCTCACCGCGACGATTTCGCAGACCGTCAACCCGGTTTTCTTTTCCGGCGCACAGACGATATCGGCACAGTCCACCGCACTCGCGCCACCATCGACTTGTATGTACCTGCTCTCGCAAGTACTAACATTCCTTCTCTCGTTCGATTCCCGCAACCAAAGTGTTTCAAGCGACTGCGGCATCTATCTGAGGAACGGCTACTCGCTGACGAATGCGAGCGGCGGCCAATTTTACGTGTCGTCCATGCTTTGCACCAACAACTGCGGTGTAGTGACGCCTGCACCGCTATTCAACGTTCCGGTCCAAGACGATCCGCTGCTGAGCTCTCTGCCGACACCGCCGGTCCCCACTGGATGCGACCACATCGGACTGACGCATTTCCAGAATTCAGCGAATACGGTAACGGCACAAGCAGGGGTATACTGCGGGGACCTTCTCATAGATGGCAACTCCCACGTTCAGTTCGGTTCGGGGTTTTACTACATACTGGGCAACCTGAACATCAACAATGCGAGGGTCACCTCCCTCGCGGGCGGCGTGACGTTCTATCTGACCCAGAACAACAGCTACCATGCAGGAACCATTATTATCAACAATGCGAACTTTAACTTGTCCGCGCAGACATCGGGCGCCTATCAAGGTATTTTGTTCTATTCGGATCGGGCACAGCACAACGGGCAAATCATGCTCAATATCTTTCAAAACCAGAACTCTTCTACTTTAGACGGCATCGTGTATCTTCCCGGGCAGCAGATTTTCGCATCGCAGACTCCTCTTACCGGTAATAACTACTTCGGTATTGTCGCCGACTATTTCAATCTTCATAACGTCGGGCTTACGCTGAAGTCTGATTATTCGTCGCTTGCCGATGGCAATCCTTTTCACCCAATTGGCGGCGGTGTGGTTCAGTAGCCGAGGAGTATCCTTGCTTGTCATCCTGCATCTCTTCTATAGTCGACAGTTAAGAAAGGTGCTGCCTATGGGCTTCCCTGCCCTCACACGTAAAGCCGCACTTGCCGCCTCGCTCGCATTGCCTTTCGGCCTTGCAATGCGGGCACAGCAAGGCTTCCACGTCAACAAACAGCTCTACGACGAAACCGCCGACCCGGCGGCCGACATCGCGCGCGCCGAGCGGGCCGCCGCCGGCGCGCACAAGCGCATCCTGCTCGACTTCGGCGGCAACTGGTGCGGCGACTGCCAGGTCATGGAGTACAACTTCCACCAGCCCTCGCTCGCCGAGCTGCTCGCGAACCACTACGTCGTGGTCCATATCGACATCGGCCACATCGACAAGAACCTCGGGATCGCGAGTAAGTACGGCGTCCAGATCATGCACGGCGTCCCCGGCCTGGCCATTCTGGACGCGCGCGGCAAGGTGCTGTACGCGCAGCACGAGAAGGAGTTCGAGCACGCTACCGTGGATCAGCTGCAAACCCTGCTTGCCAGGTACAAGGGCTGACAATCGCGAAGACCCGCATACCCCATGGACGCAGGCCTTCGCAAGAGGAGCCCCGCTTACTTCTCCGCTCGCACCCCGTGCGCCTGCGCCAGCGCTTCGGCCTTCTCGGTGTGTTTGGTGTCGAGCGCGAGCCGGTGCGCGGCCAGCTTCTTGATCGACGGCACCGCGCTGCCGTCCGCCTCGACCTTGGCCTTCTGCGTGCTGTCCGCATTGCCCTTGACCAGACCCTTGATGTAGGAATCGTCGAAGCTCTTGCCGCTCAGCAGCTTCAACTTCGCGTAGGAAGCCGTATCGCTCACCGTCATGCTGGTTGCCGAGGTCGGGTCCACGCGCGCCGTCTTTTCCGCCGCCTCCGCCTCCTGCCGCAGCCTGGTGTGGTCCTGGATGAGCATGGTCGCGTACTGTTTCACGTCCGCGCTCGGACTTTTCTGCAAGACCAGCTGCCCGGTCTTGATCTCGTAATTCGAGTCCTGGACCGTGTCCTTCAGGAAGTCCTTGTCGTCCGAAGTGGGATTGGCCGCCGATTGGGCCTGCCCGATGCCGAATCCGGCAACCAGCAGCATGGAAAGAACGGCCATCCGACCCGTGCGTGTAAGTGCCATAACAATCCTCCGTGTAGGTTCCAGCCGTGTAGAGGGTGAAAGGTCCCACACTGTTGCCTGCCTCGCGTCGAACGGCTTTCCAAGCTGTACGCTTGACTCATGAGCACCGCCGCCCTCCCTGCCGCGCCGCCACCCGATCTCCGCCCC
>CAXUEU010000094.1:12127-12841 GCA_964250195.1 uncultured Acidobacteriaceae bacterium | reverse complement strand
CTGATGGATCGGTTCGAGGCGGGGGTGGCGCTGCGCGGGGCGGAGGTCAAGAGCATCCGCGAGGGCAAGGCCCAGCTCAAGGACAGCTACGGTCTGGTCAAGAACGGCGAGGCGTGGCTCTTGAACGCCCATATCGGCGCGTACTCGCACACGGGCTTCGACGTGCCGGACGCGACGCGGACGCGCAAGCTGCTGCTGCACTCCGGCGAAATACGCAAGCTGCTGGACCAGACCCAGGCCAAGGGGCTGACGCTGATTCCGACGAGGTTGTACTTCCGCAACGGCCGCGTGAAGTGCGAGCTGGCCGTGGCCAAGGGCAAGCAGGAGTGGGACAAACGCGCGACGGAGCGCAAGCGGGAAGGCGACCGGGAAGCGCGCGCGGCGGTGTTGAAAGCGAGAGGGTGAAGGGTGGGACCTATGTAAGCGCATGAGGGTTGCTTGTTCTTAGGCTTTCTCCTTCGCCCTTTCCCCTCCACCCTCCACCCATGTTCTTAGGCGAGGACGGTGACTGGGCCGTGATTATCGCAGTGGTCGCCGTCGAAATTGTGGAGGTGGCCGTCGACCAGGTAGTCGGTGTGGTCGCCGTGGGGGACGGGCTCGTGGCCGCAGTCGGGGCCGTGCTGGTGGGGGGGGTCGTGGGGTGAGCTCTCGGTGCGGTCGCTGATAGCGAGCGGCGAGGCCGAGGGCAAATGGAGGATGTGCTCGTCGCGCTGG
>CAXUEU010000094.1:0-12117 GCA_964250195.1 uncultured Acidobacteriaceae bacterium | reverse complement strand
CTATTAGAGTTTTTTATAGTTTAGGTTTTGGCGGTTGTGTGAGTTGTGTTTTAGATAGTGGAGGTATTCGTTGTGGTCGTCGTGGTGGATGGGGGTGTGGCCGCAGTCGGGGCCGTGCTGGTGGGTGTGGTTTTCGTGGATGGTGTGGGTGCTTACCATGGTTTGTTGCTCCTTGTCCGGGGTTGAAATCGGTTCCGATGTTGAAGGATGGGCGGCGTGGGCGAGCGCGTTGAGGGCAAGCGCGCGCATGTGGGCGTCCGCCAGGGAATAAAGCGTGTGTTTGCCCTGCTTGCGACGGCGGACGATATTGTCGGCCCGAAGCACGCGGAGGCGCTGAGAGATGGTTGTGATGGATTCCGCTTCAGCCAGTGCGAGCTCGGAAACGCAGGCGGGCTGCGCGGCGAGGCGGGCGATGAGGCGAAGACGGGCAGTATCACCAAGGGCGCGGAAGATGCGTGCGGCCTTGTCGATGTGGTCGTCGGCGGGGAGAGGCGGCTGCGGGGTTCCCTGGTGATCCTTAGGAGAGCAGGCTTCTTCGGGATTGTTTGCAACTGCCACGAGTCGAAGATAAACAAGAGTTGCACAGATGTGCAAGTGTTTAGTTGCAGCAACGATGAGAAATAGTCTTTTCGCGTTACGTAAGGGTCATATCGTTTGCGGCGGGGCCGGTTACCGACTGTTGAGAATGGATTGGGCGGCGGCGTACGCGCTGGCCCAGGCCCACTGGAAGTTGAAGCCGCCGAGGTGGCCGGTGACGTCGACCAGCTCGCCGAGGAAGAAGAGGCCGGGCACGGACTTTGTCTCCATCGTGGCGGCGTAAAGGTCGGCGGTGGAGACCCCGCCGGCGGTGACTTCGGCCTTCGGGTAACCCTCGGTGCCGGAAGGGGTGAGCGGCCAAGCGTGCAGGCGCTTTTCGAGCGCGGCCAGGGATGGGTTGGTCCAGCTTGCAGGTGGGGCCAAAGCGAGCAGGCGCTCGGAAAGCCGGACGGGGCCCAGGTGGGGAGCCCAGGCGGCTTTCAACGTGGACGCGTCACGCCGCATCCCTAGGGTGGGCAGCGCGAGAGCCGGGGCGAAGTCGATCGCAATGGGCGCATTCTCGCGCCAGTAGGAAGAAACCTGGAGGATCGCCGGGCCGGACAGGCCGCGGTGGGTGACCAGCAGTTTGTCTTGGAACGACTGCTTGCCGGCGGTGACGCGGGCTTCGGTCGCCACCCCTGCCAGGTTCGCGAAGGCTTGCGCATCGAGCTCCGCAAAGGTGAAGGGGACCAGCGCGGGGCGCGGCGGCACGACCCGCAAGCCGAACTGCCGGGCGATGCGGTAGCCGAAGTCGGTTGCGCCGAGCTTGGGGATGGACAGGCCGCCCGTGGCAAGGACCAGAGTGTCTGTGGTGACCGGGCCGGACGAAGTTTCGAGGGCAAAGCCGGGAGCGGTGTGCCGGACCTCGGAGACGGTGGTGCCGAGGCGCAGCTCGGCGGCTTCCGCTTCGGCGAGCAGCAACTCGACAAGCTGGCGCGCGGAGCCGTCCAGGAAGAGCTGGCCGGGGGTCTTGGCGTGGTAGGCGAGGCCGTGCCGCTCGACCAGGGCGAGGAACTCGTGCGGGGAGTAGCGGGCGAGCGCGGATTTGGCGAAATGCGGGTTCTCGGACAGGAAGTGCTCGGGCCGCGTGTTGAGGTTGGTGAAGTTGGCGCGGCCGCCGCCGGAGATGAGGATCTTGCGCCCCGGGGCGGGCGCGTGGTCCAGCAGCAGCACGCGGAGCCCGCGCTGGGCGAGCAGCCCCGCGCAGAAGAGCCCGGCCGCGCCCGCGCCGAGAATGGTGGCTTGGTAAGGCATGTGTTCTTAGGGTAGAGGGTGGGGGCGACGGGCGCGGGTCGAGCGGAAGGGTGCTCGACGGAGCGAAAGCGGGTCTCAGCTCCGCTCAGGATGACAGCTCGTTTGCGGAAAAAGTGACCCTAGCAATCAGTGTGTGATCTCCACCACGGCCAAGCCGCTGGAAGGGACAGTCAGGGTGAGGGTTTCTTCGCGCAGCGGCAGCGGGTCCGGCGCGGCGAGGGTGCCTATCTTTTGCAGATCGGCGATCTGCTGGAGAGTGGGGTAGGCGGGGGAGCCCATCTGCTTCCAGGCGTCCAGGGTATCGCCGTGCTCGGCATCGACGCGGCGAACCGTGGCCTTGGCCGACGCGGAAAGGCCGGGCAGGGTGAGGGTGATCTGTTTTTCGATGGTGCGGGAGCCGGGGGGCTCGGCGAGGTTCCAGGCGGCAATCACCAGTGTGCCGTCCTCGCGGCGGGTGACCAGCAAATCCTTCGAAGGTGAGGGCAGCCGTGTGGTGCCCAGGGTGTGAAGCAGCGAGAAAGCCAGGAAGGCGGGCTTGGGGATGCCGCGCTCGGCGATGAGGCCGTAGCCGCCGTAGAAGGGGGTCTTGACCACGCCCTGCTCCTCGAAGACGTCGGAGAAGGACCAGTAGGACATGGACTGGACGAGGCCGTCGCACTGGCGGATGGTGTCGGCCATCCAGGGGCCCATGTAGGTGGAGTCGGTAATGGGCTGCTCGTTGGCGTAGGTCGCGTTGAACTCGGACCAGATGAGCGGGAGCCGGGGCATGGGGGAGCGCGCGATCTCGTCGTGGACCTTCGCCACGGCGGCTGGGACCATCTGGTGCGGGGGGACGGGGCGTTTGTCGGGGAAAACGTCCGCTGTGACGTCGTTGCCGTAGACGTGGGTGGAGACGAAGTCGAGCGGAACGTGGTTCTCCGCGGCGTGGCGGATGGTATCGCCGACCCAGGCGGCCTGGGCGGTGGCGGGGCCGCCGATGCGCAGGCGGGGGTTGACGGCTTTGAGGGATTTGGCGGTGTTGTCGTAGAGCTCGAAGTAGGTCTGCTGCGCGGGGCGGCCTTGCCAAAAGTCGATATTGGGCTCGTTCCATACCTCGAAATACCACTGCGCGACCTCATCGAGGCCGTAGCGATCGACCAGGTGTTGGGCAAACGCGGAGATCAGCGCGTCCCACTTGGCGTAATCCTTCGGCGGGGAGACATTCTGCTTGTACCAGAAGGGGTGGAGCGCGTTGGCGTCCGACGCAAGCTTCTTTGGGGTGAAGGAGATTTCAACGAAGGGGCGGACGTGCGCGGCGAGCAGACCGTCGTAGATCTGGTCGACGTAGGACCAGTTGTAGATGGGGTTGCCCGCTTTGTCCTCGTCGTAGACGCCGACTTCGTCGTGAAGGATGGCGTGGAAGCGGACATAGTGGAAGTCGGTGGCGGCTTTGACTTCGGCGAGGTCGCGGCGATAGTCGGCGCGAAGCGACAGGATGGCGCGGCCGGAGCCGAACATCTGCTCCCAGAAATGTGGAAACGGCGTCGCGGGAGCCTTGAGGTCGAGCGTGACGCGCTCGGGTTGGATTTGCTGAGCGGGGGCGAGCGCGGGCAGGAGCAGGAGGAAAGCAGCGGCGAAGCGTGGCGCGGTCAAATCGTCTCCTTTTGGGCGGGACGGGCCCAGTGTAACGGAGCGCCCGCGGCATCTGTATAGAGAAGCCGGGTACATCCCGGCCACGCCGGCTGGAGCCGGCCAAAGGAGATCGAGGATGAAGCAGGTTTTCGTGGTTTTAGGGTCGCTGCTGGCGGCGACGAGCGCGTTGTTGTTCTTCGCAGGGCGAGCTGTGAACCGCCGGCAGGCAGAGGCAGGTAAGGTTTCGGCGGCGGAAGCGGCGGCGCGGTTGCAGGAGGCCTGGGCGGACCACCGGACGCGGGCCTGAGCTGCGGCTCCAGAAGCGAAGGACCTGTTTTCGCCTGTTCAGCGAGACAAAGCAGGTCCTTCGTCGCTTTGCTCCTCAGGATGTCCCCATTTTGGGGCAAGACCGTCTCTCAGCCGTGCAGAACAACCGAGGAATCAGCGGTTTGGACTCGGATTTTCTTCGCCGGCCCGAGCGCGCCGAGCAGGCGGATGCCGAAGTAATTCATGTCGAGCTCGTACCGGGCCATGCCGTGGCGGGCGGAGACAGGTAGGGCATGATGATTATTGTGCCGGCCCTCGCCGCCGGAGAGCAGGGCGATCCACCAATTGTTGCGGGAGTCGTCGCGGGTGGCGAACCGGCGCGAGCCCCACGGAACCCACGACACGCCCAGGCGTATGCCGCCGACCGCGATGCCGGCGAAGAGCAGGACATGGCCGAGCACGGTGACGGGCACCCAGTGCCAACGGCTCAAGGCGCGGTAAAAGGGCCGGCGTTCGAGGTCGGGGACGTAGCGGGTGAGCATGGGGTCGCCGTTGTGGAGCGAGCCCCAGAGCATCCAGCCCATGTGGGACCACCATTTGCCGTCGCGCGGGGAGTGGGGATCACCGGGCTTGTCGGTGACCTGATGGTGGAGCCGGTGCACGGCCACCTAGAAGAGCGGGCCGCCTTCAAGCGCCAGGGTGGCGCAGGCGGCCATGGCGTACTCGAGCCACTTGGGCGTGACGTAGCCGCGATGGGTGAGCTGGCGTTGGTAGCTCATGCCGATGCCGATGTTTTGGGCGAGCAGCCAGGTGCACGCAGCCAGGAAAAGCCCGATCCAGAAAAAAAGACGCTTAGAGCCGGCAGGTGAAAGACGACGAGCGCTACGGCGAGGGGCTTCTGGAGCGCGCACTGGCGCTGCTCCAGAATCTGGGCATCCTGCTCCGCGGCCGGGTTGGGGGCGATCTCGGAAGGGGCGTCGAGCAGCGCGGATGAGGAGTTCACTCGATTAAGGTAGCAGGGCTGAGCGCAGGGCCGTGTGTCTGTTGCGTAACAGCTCGCGCGGTTTAGAGGCTTTGTTGAAGCGGTACAGCAAGCCGCTCCAGACTTCCTGGCTAGGTAGCCGCTCTCACCGAAAAGTACCGTTACCGTCGCGCGGAAAGACGATCTTCGCGGGTTCGGAACGGGCGGCCCATTTGTAGACTGAGCGAGCCTTCTTTCCTCATCGTGCAAGGCGGTAAACCGGATCGGGCGGCCACGGGTCGCTGATCACGACCCGAGAGCCGCCCGAGGAAAGGAGGACTGGCTTGATGAACCTGAACCTCGCTGTGGAAACACCGTGGTTCCGGCTGTCCGTGGCCGTCGCTCTGAACGAGCCGATGGTACGGACGGTGGTTTTCTTGCTTTGGACCGCGCTGCGGAAGTAGCGCCGTACCTCTCCGGGGAGTCCGATATCCTTGGAGAGCCAATTCCGCAGTCACTATGATGCGGCTCCAACCCGGCCGTGGGCAAGTGAAAAATGCTCACGGCTGGGGCTGGGTGTCCTGTTTCGGGGCTCGCTTGCCGAAGAGGCGGCCGAAGAAGCCGGGTTTTTTGGCCGTTTGCGCCGGGACGGGCTCGGGCGCTGTTTGGGCGGTTTGCGGCGTGGCGGGGTCGGGTTTCGTGCCCGGTGCGGGCGGCTGCAAGGGGAGGGTCGGCCGAGGTTGAGCGGCCACCGGGGATTGAGGCTGCTGTTGGGCCGCGTTCGGGCCTTCGTGGCCGAGGCCGAAGATTTTCTGGAAGATGTTTCTCTGGTCCTGCCCTTGCTGGTCGCAGGTGGTAACCGGGGCGGTGCCGGCGAGGAAGGCGGCCGAGTAATCGTCGGGGCAGGCATCGTCGGCGAGCAGGTTGGTCGCTTTGTCCAAGCGCACCAGCGAGACGCCCTCGGGGACGGGAAACTCGTGGGCGTCGGAGTACTGGGGCAGCTGCACGGCGCGCTTCATGAACTCCGCCCAGATGGGGGCGGCGGCGACGGTGCCGGTGAGCTTCACGTCGGAGTAATCGTCGTTGCCGACCCAGACGATGCAGAGCAGGTTGGAGGTGTAGCCGGCGAACCAGGCATCGTGCTCGGTGCCGGTCTTGCCGGCGGCGGGGGCATTGAAACCGAGCGATCGCGCGATGAAGCCGGTACCGGAGTTGAGCACGGCCTCCATCATGTTGGTGGTCAAATAGGCGACGCGTGGGTCGAGCACGGGGTGGGTCTGGGCGGAGAAGTCGCGGATCGGGTCGCCGTTTGAAGCGCGGATCGAGGCCAGCATCCACGGCTTGATCACGGTTCCGTCGTTGGCGAAGGCCGTGTAGGCCCCGGCCATGTCCATGGGGGTGGCGTCGTAGGCACCGAGGGCAACCGACGGGGTGGCACGGGCGTTCGCGATGCCGGCGTCGCGGGCCAGCGCGGCGACGTTGCCGAAGCCGACCATCTGGGCCAGGGCGACGGTGGCGTTGTTGGCCGAGGTCTTGAGCGCGGCCTGCGCGGTGAGCTCGTCTTCTGAATTGCGGTGGAAGTTGCGCGGGGAGTAGGTGCCGCCGGCGAACTCGAAATCCTGGAGCTGGTTGGGCAGCACCGTGGCCGGGGTAAAGACGGCGGACGCGCCGTCGGGGGTGGTGAGCTCGGTGCCGGCGAGCGAGGAGTTGAAGGCGGCGGCGTAAACGAACGGCTTGAAGATGGACCCGGTGGGCCGATGGGCGACGGCGTGGTTGAGCTGGGACTGGCCGTAGTTGCGGCCGCCGACCAGCGCGAGGATCTGGCCGGTGTGGGGGTCGAGCGCGATCAAGGCGACTTGCGGGTAGACGACCGGGTCGGTGAGCTTGAGCTTCGCGTGGCGCTTCTCGATCAGCGCGTCTACCTTGGCCATGCCGAGGTCGACGGCGGAGGAGGCGGCGGCCTGGAGCTGAGGGTCGAGCGAGGTGTAGATGCGCAGGCCCTCCCCGTTCCAGTTGGGGTCGTTCAGCCGCGCGCCGATCTGGTCGCGGACCAGGTCAACGAAATAAGGAGCCTGGTTCTGCTGGACGCTGAGCGGGGCAAGCTTGAGCGGCGAGGCCTTGGCTTCCTCGGCCTGCTCGCGGGGGATCGCGCCGGTTTCCACCATTTGATCGAGCACGAGGTTGCGCCGCTCGACCGCGCGGACGGGATGGCGGAGCGGGTTGAGCCGGCTGGGCGACTGGATCATCCCGGCCAGCAGGGCGGCCTCCGGCAGGTTGAGCTTCGAGACGTCCTTGCCGAAGTAGACCTGCGCGGCCTCGCCGAAGCCGTTGATGGAGAACGACCCCGCCTGTCCGAGCGGAATGAGGTTGGCATAGACCTGGAAGATCTGCTGCTTCGAGTAGCGGTTTTCGAGGTGCCACGACATCGTGATCTCGATGAGCTTGCGCTTGATCCGCTTTTCCGGTGTCAGCAGGAGGCCGCGGGCGGTCTGCATGGTAAGCGTCGAGCCGCCCTCGGAGTAACTGTGCCGATGGAACAGGTCGTTGCGCATCGCGCCGAGAATGCGGATGTAGTCGACGCCGCCGTGGGTGAAGAAGCGGCGGTCCTCGATGGAGGTGACCGCGGAGACGAGATTCTTCGGCAGCTCGTCGAAGGTGATCAGCCGGCGCTTGGTGCGGTTGGCGTCGGAGAGGCCGGTGATGAGCAGCGGTTCGAGCGCGTAGGAGGCGAGCTGGCCGCCGTCGGTACCGGCGATCTGGGCGACCTTGCCGCCGGAAAAGGTGATGGTCGCGGGCTCGGGGGCGTGGAAGCTCTGCGGGCCGGGGCGGATGGTGATCGAATCGTCCGTCGCGGTGAAACTGCCCATATTAGAGGGCTTGCCTGAGACGTCGGAGTAGCCGGCGGCGCGCAGCTGCGCCTCGATGAGGGCGGGGGAGAGCTTTTGCCCCGGGCGGACCTGGCGCGCGGCTGCGTAAATCTTGGCCGTATCGGTGAAGAGCGGGCGCTCAAGCCTGGCGTCGACCACGGCGCTGTATTTGTGGTTGTAGTAGGCGAAAACGAGCAGCCCCGTCACGACGAAGAGCACGAGGAAAGCGAGTGCGCCGGAGAGGATGCGGCGCGCGAGGCTCGCGTTGGGGCCGAGGCCGAGACGATTCAGAAACTGGGGAAGCGCAATGCGTACAGCCAAGGGTGGGTACCGCCTGTTTTGCCTTTAGAATCTCACGGACGCTCGAGCTTTTGCACGATCTCGGCGAGCGGGACCTCCTCGACGGTGCCCCGAAGCCGGTCGTTGAGCTCGACGATGCCCTCCGCGGCGCGCTTGCCGACGGTGACGCGCAAGGGCACGCCGATCAGGTCGGCATCCTTGAACTTGACCCCGGCGCGCTCGTCGCGGTCGTCGAGCAGGACGTCGAGACCGGCGGCTTCGAGATCGCGGGCAAGCTGCTCGCCGGTTTGGAGCAGGGCGGGCTCGCGGACGTTGGTGATGGTGATGATCGCCTCGAAAGGAGCGATGGCGCGGGGCAGGGCGACGTTGTCCGGGGTGCGAGCCGCCGATTGTTCGATCGCGGCGGTGAGGATGCGCTCGAGGCCGATGCCGTAGGAGCCCATGATGGGGGTGCGGGCCTTGCCGTCGCGGTCCAGCACCGTCGCGCCGAGGGCCTCCGTGTAGCGGCGGCCGAGCTTGAAGATGTGGCCGATCTCGACGGCTTTGCCGATACGCAGCGGGGCCTTTTGGTTCTCGGCGGCGTCGGGAGCGTCCTCGCCTTCGTTGGCGTTGCGGATGTCGGCCATGACCGTCCAGGTGAAATCGCGGCCGGGGGTGACGTTCTTGTAATGGTGGTCGAGCTTGTTCGCGCCGCAAACCAGATTGCGGCGGCCTTCAAGCGCTTGGTCAACGATTACTTGCAGGCCATTCGCTAAGTCGAGCTCGATGGGCCCGAGGTAGCCTGCCGGACCTTGCAACCATTGGGCGAGCTCGTCGGTGTTCATGGTGCGTAACTCGGCCGCGCCGAGCACCGCCATCAGCTTCGTTTCGTTCACTTGATGGTCGCCGCGAAGGAAGGCGGCGGCGGGAGTCCACTTACCCTTGTCCTTCTCGGCCATGTAAGCGACGCACTTGATGTCCTGCCCGGGGTGTATGTCGAAGAAAGCGGCGACGTCGGCGATGGAAGCTTTTCCCGGAGTGTGGACTAACTCGGGGAGGTTGTCGCCGGATAGGTCGTTGACGGGGGCTGGTTTCGACTGCGCTTTCTCGACGTTCGCCGCATAGCCGGTAACTTCCGAACTCGCGATCAGGTCCTCGCCCGCGTCGGTGTAGACCATGAACTCCTGCGACTGCGAGCCGCCCATGGCTCCGGAGTCGGCCTCGACGGCGACGAACCGCAGCCCGCAGCGGGTGAAGATGGCCCGGTAGGCCGCGTCATGGAGCTGGTAAGACCGGTCGAGCCCGGCCTCGTCGAGGTCGAACGAGTAGGAATCCTTCATCAGGAACTGTCGGACGCGCAAGAGGCCGGACTTAGGCCGGGGCTCGTCGCGGAACTTGGTCTGAATCTGGTACCAAATCTGCGGCAGTTGCTTGTAGGAGCGCAGCTCGTTGCGGGCGAGGTCCGTCATGACCTCTTCGTGGGTCATGCCGAGGCACAGCTCCGCGCCCTTGCGGTCCTGAAGGCGGAACATATTCTGGCCCATGGCGGTCCAGCGGCCGGACTCGCGCCACAGGTCGGACGGCAGCAGGGCAGGGAGCAGAAACTCCTGGGCGATCCGGTCCATCTCCTCGCGCACGATCGCGGTGATTTTGTTCAGCGACCGCTGGCCGAGGAAAAGGTAGGAGTAGAGCCCCGCGCCCGACTGGCGGATGTAACCCGCGCGCAGCAGGAACTTGTGGCTGGCGACTTCGGCATCGGATGGGGCTTCGCGGAGGGTCGGGAGGAAGAGGGTGGACCAACGGTGCATGGAGGGCCTTTCAGGGTCGGATACTACCAAAATCGTTTTATCCCGAAAGCATCGAGCTTTGTGTCATTGCTCAGAAGGGTGAGGTTTTCGTGCAGCGCCTGGGCGGCCAGGATGCGGTCGAAGGGGTCTTTGTGCTCTGCCGGGAAATCGCCGGCGATGGCGGCGTGGCGCATCGAGACGGGCAGCTCGATGTAGCCCGCTCTTCGGACCTGTTCCTGAAACTCGCGGGCAAGACCCTGGTCCAGCTTGCCGATGCGTGCTTTGCGGACGATCTCGTAAGCTGAAACCGCGGAAACATACCGGCTGTTCCGTGTATCCCTCAAGAGAGCATCGATCGCCTGAGGCAGTTGAGTCGATTCCCGAGCCGCCCAGATGAGCGCGTGTGTGTCGAGGAGATAGCCGATCACTCCCCCTCTCCGTTCCAAAGCCGAAGTTCCTCCTCCGGCAAAGGCTCGAAGAATTCCGGTCCGGGTTCCGGCCAATGTTTTGCGAATCCGACAGCCGGCAGTTCCGAGTCATTCACCCGCGAGATTCTGGCGACCTGCTTGCGGCTGCGGCCCGACGTGATGATCACTTCCCGCCCTTGAGCAACCTCGGCGAGAATCTTCGACAGGTGCGTTTTGGCTTGGTGAACTGAGTAGGTCATGCTGCCGGCTCCTTTGAAGACTAAGTTAGCCCATGTAATGCGGCGCCGCAAGAGAGAAGGCCTAGCAGTGCGCGGCCGAAAGCAACCGCTATACCAGCCCCAAACCCCACAGCGCATGGAGGTGCAGAACCCCGAGAACCTGGCCGCTCTCGTCCGGAACGAGGAGGGCGGTGATGCGGTGGTGCTCCATCTCCGCCAGGGCGCGGGGAGCCAGGGCGTCCGGGGCGATGGTGTGCGGTTCGCGGTGCATGATCGCGCGCGCGGTGCTGGCCAGGGCGGCCTGACCCTGAGCGAGCAGGAGCCGTCGGAGGTCGCCGTCGGTGACGACGCCCTGAAGAACCCCGGCCTCGTCGACGACCGCGGTCAGGCCGAGGCCTTTGGCGGTCATCTCGTCCATCACGCGGGTCAGCGGCGCGTCGAGCGGGACCCGCGGGATGCGCGCGCCGGTGTGCATCAGGTCGCGGACCGGCGCGAGCTGCTTGCCCAATCGTCCACCGGGGTGCAGGCGCGCGAAGTCCTCGGGGCGGAAGCCCTTGCGAAGGGAAACGGCGATGGCCAGTGCGTCGCCGAGCGCGAGCATGGCGGTTGTGGAGGCGGTGGGGGCCAGGTTCATGCCGCAGGCGGCTGGATCGGACGAGCGAAACAAAGGCTGTTCCACCGAGCAGTCCAGCGCGACATCGGAGGCGCGGGCCAGGGTGGAGCCGAGCGAGCAGGTGAAGGTGACGAGCGCGTCCCCGATGCGCTGGAGCGTGGCGAGCAGGCGAAGCAACTCTTCGGTTTCCCCGGAGGCGGAGAGGGCCAGGACCAGGTCGCCGGGGGCGAGCATGCCGATGTCGCCGTGGACGGCCTCGGCGGGGTGGAGAAAAAGCGCGGGGGAGCCGGTGGAGGAGAGAGTGGCGGCGATCTTTTGGGCGATGATGCCGCTCTTGCCCATGCCGGTGACCACGACGCGGCCGCGCTTGGTCCCGCACTCGGTGACCAGGGTGACGGCGCGCTCGAACGGCTCCGCCATGGAGCCTTCAAGGCGGTCGGCCAGCGCGAGGAGGGCGGCGGCTTCGGTGCGGACGAGTTCGGATGGGGTGGTGGGCATGGCTGGGATTCTCGGTCTGCAAGAGTTCTCCTTCCCGGAAACGCTGGGAAAGCAGGTCCCTCGGCGCAAGCTCTGCCGCTTCGCTCAGGATGAGCCTTGAGGAAGGCCGGCCGGACTCTCAGGCTGCTCGACAACATCGGGGAAGACAGGGGCGGGAATGCGGACGCAGGCCATCCCGGCGGCGGCGGCGGCGGCGATGCCTGCTTCGGCGTCCTCGAAGACCAGGCACGCCTCCGGGGCGGCGCCGAGGATGCGGGCGGCGTTGAGGAACGGCTCCGGGTCCGGCTTGCCGCGGGTGTAGTCCTCCATGCCGACCAGGACGGGAAAGTGGTGGAGCAACCCGAGCTGCGTGAGCGTAGCCCGGATAGAAGCGCGCGGCGAGCCGGAGACGATCGCAAACGGGATCTTGCCCGTGGATTGCTCGATCACGGTGAGCACGTCGGCGACGGGCTTGAGCTCGGCGAGCATGGCGAGGTAGAGCGCCTCCTTGCGGTCGACCACGGTGCGCGGATCGAGGGCGGTACCGTAACGCTCGTTGAGCAGCTCGACGACGCGCAGCAAGGGGATGCCGCCGTACTGATAGAAGAGCCGCTCGGGAAAGGTGCCGCCACGCTCCTCGATCGCCTGCTTCCAGGCGATGTAGTGCAGCGGCATGGAGTCGGCGACGGTGCCGTCGAGGTCGAAGAGGTAAGCCGAGTGCGGGCCGGGCGGGAGGGTGAGCATGGCTGTTGCAAGGGTAAAGGGTGAAGGGGGAAGGG